>NZ_JAFMPZ010000288.1 GCF_017353455.1 Streptomyces laculatispora | reverse complement strand
GCGGGGCCGGTCCGGGCGGGGCCTGGTGGTGCGGCGGGACGATCTGCGGCAGGCCACGAGGGAAGGGCGCGAGGGGAATCTCGTGCTGTTCGTCGTGGACGCGTCGGGGTCGATGGCGGCCCGGCAGCGGATGGCCGCCGTGAAGGGTGCGGTCCTCTCCCTGCTGATGGATGCCTATCAGCGGCGGGACAAGGTCGGTCTGATCACCTTCCGGGGCAAGGAGGCGGCCGTGGTGCTGCCGCCGACCTCGTCGGTGGACGCGGCGGCCGCACGGCTGGAGACGCTGCCGACCGGTGGGCGTACCCCGCTGGCCGCCGGGCTGCTGAAGGCCCATGACGTACTGCGGGTGGAGCGGATGCGCGATCCGTCGCGGCGGCCGCTGCTGCTCGTGGTGACCGACGGGCGGGCGACCGGGGGGCCGGAGCCGGTGGCACTGGCCACGCGCGCGGCCCGGCTGCACGAGGTGGAGGGCACGGCGTCGGTGGTCGTGGACTGCGAGTCGGGTCCGGTGCGGCTCGGCCTCGCGGTGAGTCTCGCGCAGGAGCTCGGCGGCACCGCCGTCACGCTCGACGAGCTGCGGGCCGACTCGATCGCCGGGCTGGTCAAGGACGTTCAGGGCGACAACAGGAGGGCCGCTTAATGCCGCAGGGACAGCCGGTCAGTGTGCCGGACGACGGACTCACCACCCGCCAGCGCCGCAACCGGCCGCTGCTGATGGTGCACACCGGCATCGGCAAGGGCAAGTCGACGGCGGCCTTCGGGCTGGCGCTGCGCGCCTGGAATCAGGGGTGGCCGGTCGGGGTCTTCCAGTTCGTGAAGTCGGCGAAGTGGAAGGTCGGCGAGGAGAACGCGCTGAAGGTACTCGGCGCGAGCGGCGAGGGCGGCTCCGTCGTCTGGCACAAGATGGGCGAGGGCTGGTCCTGGGTCCAGCGCGACCAGCAGCTGGACAACGAGGCCGCGGCGCGCGAGGGCTGGGAGCAGGTCAAGCGTGACCTCGCCGCCGAGACGCACCGGCTGTACGTGCTCGACGAGTTCGCCTACCCGATGCACTGGGGCTGGGTCGACACCGACGAGGTGGTCGAGGTGCTGCGCGACCGGCCCGGTTCGCAGCATGTGGTGATCACCGGGCGCAACGCGCCTGCCGCGCTGCTGGACGCGGCGGATCTGGTGACCGACATGTCGAAGGTCAAGCACCCGATGGACGCCGGACAGAAGGGCCAGAGGGGCATCGAGTGGTGACGGTTCCACGCCTGGTCGTCGCCGCGCCGTCGTCCGGCAGCGGCAAGACCACCGTCGCGACGGGTCTGATGGCCGCCTTCGCCGGGCGCGGGCTCGCCGTGTCCGGGCACAAGGTCGGGCCCGACTACATCGACCCGGGCTACCACACGCTGGCGACCGGGCGGCCGGGGCGCAATCTCGACGCGTACATGTGCGGTCCGGAGCTGATCGCTCCGCTGTTCGCGCACGGTGCGCGGGGCTGTGACCTGGCGGTCGTCGAGGGTGTGATGGGGCTGTACGACGGGGCCTCGGGGCTCGGTGAGCTCGCGTCCACCGCGCATGTCGCGAAGCTGCTGCGGGCGCCGGTGGTGCTGGTCGTGGACGCGTCGTCGCAGTCGCGGTCGGTGGCGGCGCTGGTCCACGGTTTCGCCTCGTGGGACCCGCAGGTGCGGATCGGCGGGGTGATCCTGAACAAGGTCGGTTCGGACCGGCACGAGGCGCTGTTGCGCGAGGCCCTGGAGGAGTCCGGGGTGCCGGTGCTGGGGGTGTTGCGGCGGGCCGAGCAGGTGGCGGTGCCGTCGCGGCACCTGGGGCTGGTGCCGGTGGCCGAGCGGCGGGGCGATGCGCTGGCCGCTGTCGCGGCGATGCGGGAGCAGGTGATGGCGGGGTGCGATCTGGAGGGTCTGATGGCTCTGGCGCGGTCCGCGCCGTCCGTGACCGGTGAGGCGTGGGACGCGGTGGAGGCCGTGGCCGCCTGCGGCGGGCCCGTTCCGGGAGCGGGAGGGGTACGGGTCGCTGTCGCGTCCGGGGCCGCCTTCACCTTCTCCTACGCCGAGCACAGTGAGCTGCTCACCGCCGCCGGGGCCGAGGTGGTGCCGTTCGACCCGTTGCGGGACGAGGCGTTGCCCGAAGGGACCCGGGGGCTGGTCATCGGGGGCGGGTTCCCCGAGGTGTACGGGCCCGATCTGTCCGCCAACGAGCCGTTGCGCGGGGCCGTCGCGGAGCTCGCGGCGTCCGGGGCACCGGTGGCCGCCGAGTGTGCGGGGCTGCTGTATCTGGCGCGGTCGCTCGACGGGCTGCCCATGTGCGGGGTGCTGGATGCCGAGGGGCGGATGTCCCAGCGGCTGACGCTCGGTTACCGGGACGCCGTGGCGCTCTCCGACAACGTGCTCGCGGCGGCCGGTACGCGGATGCGCGGGCACGAGTTCCACCGCACCGTGCTGGAGCCGGGCGCCGGGGACGAGCCGGCCTGGGGCATGCACCGGCCGGAGCGGCGCGTGGAGGGGTTCGTGCAGCGGGGCGTGCACGCGAGCTATCTGCACACGCACTGGGCCTCTGCGCCCGGTACGGCCCGCCGGTTCGTCGAGAGGTGCGCGGAATGAACCCCGGGCACCGCACGGGGCGGGACGCGGTGGGCCGGTCAGCCCGCGAGGCCCACGACCAGCCAGATGAAGCCCACTCCGGCGATCGTGCAGAGCAGGGTGGAGCGGGCCGGGTGGTCGTGGTGCGCCTCGGGCAGGATCTCGGCGGCGGCGAGGTAGAGCAGCGCTCCGCCGAAGAAGCCGAGATAGCAGCCGAGGAGTTCGGCCGGAAGGGTGAACAGAAGCGTCGTCGCCGCGCCGACGACGGGCGCCGCCGCGTCCGCGTAGAGCATCGCGAGGGCCTTGCGGCGGGCGTTCCCGTACAGGCTGGTGATCGTGTACGTGTTGAAGCCGTCCGCGAAGTCGTGGGTGATGACGGCGAGGGCGACGGCCGCGCCCATGCCGCCGCCGACCTGGAAGGCCGCACCGAGCGCCACCCCGTCCATCAGGCTGTGGCCGACCATCGCCGCCGCCGCCGTCAGCCCTACCTGGGGCACCCGTTCCTCGCCCGCGCCGTGTGCGGCCTGGCGTACCGCGAGCAGCCGCTCCACCAGGTGGGCGACCAGGAAGCCGCCGACGAACAGCAGCAGGGCCGCCGGTACGCCGAAGACGAGACCGCCCGCGGCCTCGATCGCCTCCGGCAGCAGGTCCAGGCCGACCACGCCGAGCATCAGTCCGCCCGCGAAGCCGAGGACCAGGTGACGGCGGTCGGTGACGCGCTGGGCGACCCAGCCGCCGGCCAGGGTCATCAGGAACGCGCCGAGCGCGACGAACACCGCCATGGGCTCTTGCTAGCCGATTGACCCCGGTGCGCGCATCTCAGGGCGCCCTCCGTCAGGTCCCGCCCTCCCCCGTCCCGAAAGGATCGCTCCATGACCGAAACAGTCGCCGCAGCCGTGCCGACGGCGACGGACGCGGTGGGGGGCCCGGTGGAGGGCGCCTCGCTCGCCGTCGGGGTCGGCGCGTCCAGGGGCGCGCCCCTGGACGAGGTGTTCGGGCTGATCCGGGACACCCTGGCCGGGGCGGGGCTCTCGCCGTCGGGCGTCGCGGAGTTGGTGACCGTCGACACCAGGGTCGAGGAGCCGGGGATCGTGGCCGCCGCCGCACGGCTCGGTGTGCCGCTGCGGACGTATACGGCCGAGGAGTTGGCCCGCGTCGAGGTGCCGCATCCGTCCGGCGCGCCGCTCGCCGCCGTCGGCACGCCCTCGGTGGCGGAGGCCGCGGCGCTCGCCGCCGGCGGCGAACTCCTGGTGCCGAAACGGAAGTCGCAGCCCAAAGGGCGCGCGGCGATGGTCACCTGCGCGGTGGCCCGCCTGCCGCGCCCGGTGCACGGCAGGGCCTGGACCGTTGCGTGAAGCCGGGTGCGGGGCGCATAGTCGTTCTGCCGTACTTCCTCTGCACCGGCGGCGCCACCGGGAGGCCGTCAGAAGCGATCCGCGGATGGACGGCGACTCCTGCGTGTACCGATCTCACTGCCGGGCCTCGAGGACAAGGTGGGACCGCCGCACCAGCCGCGCTTCCACCCTGACGACGACGGCCATCACCACCACCCCCACCATGGCGGTCATGCACACTCCCACTGAGAGCCCCGACGCAACCGGCGCGGGGCCGCACGATCTGCGGCATCACGGTGACGCGGAGGTACGGGGACGGGGCCGGGATCTGACCGATCTCGCCGTCAACGTACGGGCCGGCACCCCACCTGCCTGGCTGAAGGAGCGGATAGCCGCGTCGCTGGGCGCGCTCTCCGCCTACCCGGACGGGCGTCCGGCGCTCGCGGCGGTCGCCGCACGGCACGGGCTGCCGCCCGAGCGGGTGCTGCTGACCGCGGGCGCGGCGGAGGCGTTCGTGCTGATCGCACGCGCGCTGCCGGCCCGGCGGCCGGTCGTGGTCCATCCGCAGTTCACCGAGCCGGAGGCCGCCCTGCGCGCGGCCGGGCACGAGGTGGGACGGGTGCTGCTGCGGGCCGAGGACGGCTTCCGGCTGGATCCGGCCGCCGTTCCGGCGGACGCGGATCTGGTGGTGGTCGGCAATCCGACCAACCCGACGTCCGTACTGCACCCCGCGGCCGTACTGGAGCAACTGGCGCGCCCCGGCCGGACGCTGGTGGTCGACGAGGCGTTCATGGACGCGGTGCCCGGTGAGCGCGAGGCGCTGTGCGGCCGTACGGACGTCCCCGGGCTCGTGGTCCTGCGCAGCCTCACCAAGACCTGGGGGCTCGCCGGGCTGCGGATCGGCTATGTCACGGCCGCGCCGGAGACCGTGGGCAGGCTGGCGCAGGCGCAGCCGTTGTGGCCGGTCTCGTCGCCGGCGCTGACGGCCGCGGAGGCGTGCATGGAGCCGAGGGCGCTGGCCGAGGCGGCGGCCGCGGCGGAGCGCATCGCGGTGGACCGGTGCCATCTGGTCGCGGGGCTGCGCGAGTTCACCGAGATCCAGGTGGTGGAGCCGGCCGAGGGTTCGTTCGTCCTGATCCGGCTGGAGCGGGCTGCGGAGATACGGGAGCGGCTGCGGATGCTGGGGTTCGCGGCCCGGCGCGGCGATACGTTTCCGGGGCTCGGCACCGACTGGCTGAGGCTGGCGGTGCGCGACCGTACGACGACCAACCGCTTTCTGCAGGTGCTCGACCAGGCGCTCCAGGCGCTGACCGCCGTCAGCCGGTGACGGTCCCGCCCCCTCCGGTGACGCGTCGGGGGCGGGGAGCGGCGTTCCACC
>NZ_JAFMPZ010000287.1 GCF_017353455.1 Streptomyces laculatispora | reverse complement strand
TCGGGGTGGGCGTCGGGGTAGGTGTCGGCGACGGCTCCTCGCCGCAGTCCGGCAGATCGCCGTCGAACGGATAGGCGTGCATTTCCTGGCCGCCCGATTCACCCTCCGACGTGTGGGTCAGCGAACCAGCGCTGTAGAAGCGGCCGTTGGTGCCGCTCATCATCAGGGTCGCCACACTGGACTGCTGCCCGATCAGCACACTGCCCTGGAACTGACCGGTGCCCTTCAGCCCGATCGTGGTGGCGTCCGGGAAGTTCCACATCAGACGCTCACGGATTCCGGACTGCGGCAACACACCCATGTACGTACTGATGTTGCGGGTGCTTCCGTAGACGTTGACCAGCACGGTCGCACCGTCGGGAACGCCGTTGAAGACGATGCCCTCCTGGCCGCCCGAACCCGTGGTCAGATCGGCGTCCAGCGCGAAGACCTGGACAGCGGAGCTGCCGTCGCCGGTGAAGACGGTCTCGGAGCCGTCGTTCTGCGTCGTTCCGGTCGTCGGGCGCCGGTGGTCCTTGTTGTCGTCGTACGCGTAGCAGTGGCTGGCCGCCGTCAGCTGGTCGCGCAGCTCGGTGTACGGAGCGGCGGCGTCGGCGTCGTGGACCGCGGTCGGGATCACCGTCCCGGTGAGGCCCTGGGCGTATCGCACCACACCGTGGTTGAGCCCCTCCTCGGCGAGCAGCCGCTCATCGGTGGCGATGCTCAGATCGCCGCCCACCGTCAGGAAGTCGGAGTCGTTGGGCGGTGGCACCCGCGACCCCACCCCGGCGACGCCGACGTTGTAGATCTGCGAGGCACCGGCCCGTTTGCTCATGTCGAAGCGGCCGAGAGTGACGATCTTCCCCTCGGCCTCCGCGGCGGCCTCCCTGACCAGGTAGTCACCACCGACGTAGATGTTGATGTTGCTGTCGTGGCCGACCACGGGTCCGTTGTTCGGATCGTTCCAGGTGGCGGGGCAGTCATCCCCCAGACACGGTCCGAGGCCACCGGGCAGCGAAACGGCAGCCGCGGTGGGTGCGACGGCCCCCACCATGGCCGCCGCTGCCGCCACCGTCACCGCCACGCGGTGGGTTTTACCGCTCCTGCGCGCTTTTGCTCCCATACAGCGCAATATGCAGCTTTACTGAGTGCTCATCAGCTGTGCCACGCCGGGCGGGCAGCCCCCTTCCGCCGACCGGTCGGCCGGGTCAGCCCCGGACGGCGGCTCGCGCGGCGGCTCGGGCCGGTGCTCGGGTGGGTACTGGACGGGTGCTCCCGTCAGCCCGCCAGCAGCTTCGCCTCGGTCTGCGGATCGAGGCCGACCGCGGGCCGGTCGGGCCGCTGCGGTGCGCTGCCCCCCAGTTCACACAGCCACGTCCAGGTGTCGGCCACCGTCTCCCGGACCGGCCGGCAGTGCAGCCCCGTGGCGTACGCCCTGCTGACATCGCCCTGGTGCACGCTGTCGTACAGCTCCCCCGGCGGCAGCCAGACCGGCAGATCGGTCCAGGGCTCCACGCCCGCCGCGAGAATCGCCCCGGTGTCGGTCCAGCGCAGCTCCGCATCGGAGCCGGTGGCACGCACGCAGGCGTCGAGCAGCTCCCCCATCGTGGTGTGCCCTGGGCGGCTGACCAGGTTGTACGGTCCGTGCAGTCCGCTCTCGGCGGCGTCCAGCAGCCATCCGGCGAGGTCACGGGCATCGATGTACTGAAGAGGCAGATCAGGGGTCCCGGGTGCCAGCACGGCTCCGCCGCGGGCGATCCGTGTCAGCCACCACGGCAGCCGGCCGATGTTCTCCCAGGGACCGATGATCAGTCCCGCGCGGACGAGCAGCGCCCGGTCGCCGAAGGCGTCCAGCGCGGCCAGTTCACCACCCCGTTTGGCCAGGGCGTACGAGACGTCTCCACCGTCGTCCGGTGAGGCACCGTTCACCAGCGGACCGTCCTCGGGCAGGCCGGCCGGAGTCGGGTACTCGTATACGGAGCGGCTGGAGACGTACGCGTACCGCCGGGCACGGCTCGACAGCAGCCGGGCCGCGTCCCGTACGGCCGAGGGGGCGCCGCTCCAGGTGTCGACGACCAGATCCCAGGTGTACGTGCCGCCCCCCGGCCCCCCGGCGGCTTCGAGGGCGGCCAGAGAGCCCCCGGCGGCGCGGTCGCCGAGCAGTTCGGCCGCGCCGGGCGGCGGCGCGTGGTGGCCGCGGTGGAACACCGTGACCTCCCAGCCGCGAGCGAGGGCGTCCTCGGTGACGGCCCGGCCGACGAATTCAGTACCACCCAGCATCAGAAGCCTCATGACGCCGACTCTGCCTCCCCCCGCTCCGAACCGGAACCGGCCTCGCTCTGGGCTGAATCGGGCCCGGCCGGGTCCGTGCTCGGGCACCGCCCGGTCCGCTCAGGCACTGCCCGGTCCGTCCTCAGGAGGAACGGGCGAGCGGGCTCCGGTTGCGCAGCAGCCACTGGTGGTACCCGTCGGCCTGCCGGGCCGCCTCCCGGTACGCGGCCTCCAACTCCCCGTACACCGCCGCCGTGTCGGCGCCCGGACGGGAGACCAGCAGCAGACGTACGGCGAGCGGGTCGTCGCGCAGCGGGCGGATCGCCATGTCGTCGCGCGGGCCCGAGGTCGGCTGGCAGGGGGCGACCGCCTCGCCGAGGACGACGAGGGAGGCGGCGGTGAGGTAGTCGCCGTGCAGCACCGTCGGCGCGACACCGGCTGCGCCGAACACCCGCCGCAGACCGTCCCATTCGCCGTCCACCGTGGGGTCGACCATCCACCGGTCGGCGGCCAGGTCGGCCAGGTCGACGACGGGCAGGGCGGCGGCCGGGTGGTCGCGGGCCATCGAGATGAACTGCGGTTCGCGGTCCAGGAGCACCCGCTGCACCAGACCGTCCGGCACGTACAGCGGGCAGCCCTCCACCTCGTGCACGAAGGCGACGTCGAGCCGGCCCGCCTCGACCGCGCGCAGCAGCGCGTGGGCCGACACGTCGACCCGCAGCGAGATGTCCGTGCCGGGCAGCCGGATGCGCAGCCTGCGCAGCCAGTCGCCGACGACCCGGCTGGCGGTGCAGCCGATCCGCAGCCGGGGGCCGCCGGCGCGGGCCGCGTCCGCCTCCGCCTTCGCGTCGGTGACCAGGGCGCGCATCCCGTCCACGAGCGGGCGGGCCCGGCTGAGAACGGCGTGGCCGAGCAGGGTGGGGCGGCAGCCGGTGCGTTCGCGGCTGAACAGCTCGGCGCCCAGGGAGTTCTCGATCCGGCGCAGCTGAGTGGTGAGCGAGGGCTGGCTCACGCCCAGTCTGCGGGCCGCCCGGTGCAGGCTGCCGGTGTCGGCGATGGCGCACAGCGCCCTGAGGTGCCTCACCTCAAGCTCCATACCGCCGAGCGTAGGGCGGCGGGACCGCGCCGCACCAGACGCCCCAACCCCATCAAAGGCCGTCAATTCAGCGGTCGTTGGAATGCCGGACACTGCTTGCGTGCTCTCGCTTCATCCCGTCCTCGCCCAGGAGTGGCAGCGGGGTGATAGGGCGGTGTTATCGCCGGTTGGCATCATCCGCCGGGGCTCCGCTTCGCCGACACTCTCTCCGTACCGCCCCCGTCCGAGTCCGATCATCGGACGGGTTCATCGGACAGGTAACTGGTAGGAGACCCCCCATGAGACACCCCAGGACCGTCATGTCGGCCGTGCTCGGCCTCGGCTTCGGCCTCGCCGCCGCGCTGGGAACCGCACCCGCGCTCGCCTCTGCCGCCCCGGCACCTGCCCCTTCCGCCCCCCACGTCGCGTACACCGCCCACTCCGGATCGCACGAGAGCGCCGCCGCCAACAAGGCGTTCTTCGAGGCGGTCGCGAAGTCGGTGGCCGAGAAGCGGGCCGCCCACCCGGGCGTCCAGTCGGTCACCATCGTCTACAGCACGGCCAACGCCCCCAGCTTCCGCACCCAGATAGCCAACAGCGCGCAGATCTGGAACAGCTCGGTCTCCAACGTCCGTCTGCAGGAGGGGTCCAACGCCGACTTCACCTACTACGAGGGCAACGACCCGAGCGGCTCGTACGCCAGCACCGACGGACACGGCAACGGCTACATCTTCCTCGACTACGCGCAGAACCAGCAGTACAACTCGACCCGCGTCACGACCCACGAGACCGGGCACGTGCTCGGCCTGCCGGACCACTACTCGGGTCCGTGCAGCGAGCTGATGTCGGGCGGCGGCCCCGGCCCCTCCTGCACCAACCCGTATCCGAACGCCAATGAGCGCAACCAGGTGAACTACCTGTGGCAGAACGGCTTCGCGGCCGCGCTCGCCCGCAGCGGTTCCTGACCCTGCCGACAGGGGCCACCTCGCAGGACGAGGTGGCCCTTCGCGGGTTCGTTCGGCC
>NZ_JAFMPZ010000286.1 GCF_017353455.1 Streptomyces laculatispora | reverse complement strand
CCGCCGCGGCGGCGAGCTCCCGTACGACCCGGACGAATCCCCGCACCAGCGCGGTGTCCGTGCCGTCCACCCAGGCGAGCACCACCCGCAGCGGTTCCACGTCGGTCAGCGGGACCCAGGAGAGGTCCGGCCGCGCGTAGTACCTGGCCATGCTCAGGGGAGCGAAGCAGATGGAAGAACCCTCCGCCACCTGCTCCAGCATCTCCTCGACGTTGTCATTGGTCGGGCCCCACTTCGGACTCGATCCGTCCGGCCGGGGGTTGACCGCCCACCAGTCCACCCACTCCCGCGGCGCGCGCCGCGTCCACATCAGCGGCTCGTCGCCCACTTCGAGCACCGAGATGCCCGAACGGTCCGCCAGCGCGTGTCCGCAGGGCAGCCCCACGACACGCGGCTCGGTGTGCACCGGCTCGCTGCGCAGCCCGCTCAGGTCGTTGGGCAGCCAGACGAAGGCGACGTCGGCCAGGCCGTCGCGCAGCGCGTCGGCCTCCTGCCCCCAGTCGTAGCGCTTGGGCGCCACCCGCACCCCCGGGTGGCGCCGGGCGAACTCCGCGCGGGCGCGCGTGGTGAGTTCGCCGGCGCCACTCGCTTCGAAACCCACCCGCAGCACGCCGGTCTCGCCGCGGGCGTGCCGCTCGGCGGCCGCCGAGACCCGCTCGGACTGCCGAATGGTCAGCAGCGCCTCGGCGATCACGTCGTGTCCTGCCGCGGTCGCCGACACGCCCCCGGAATGCCGATCGAAGAGCCGCACCCCGAGCTCGGACTCCAGGCTCTTGAGGGCGTACGAGAGGGCGGGCTGGCTGACGAACAGCCGCCGGGCGGCCCGTCCCAGGTTCTCCTCCTCGGCGATCACGGTGAGGTAGTGCAGCTGACGCAGCTCCATCCAGGGATCATAAGGCGCCTTTATGGATCCAGAGAGTGTCTGTCTTGGACCGCCCGGAGAGTCGGATGGCATAACGGAGTCACCGCAACAACCCTGTGAGCACATGGAGTTACGTATGAACGCCGAGCACCGCACGAACGCCGGACACAGCGTGGTCACCGGGGACCAGGCGCCGGGCCGGGTCTGGCTGATCACCGGGGCCTCCTCCGGATTCGGCCGTGCCATCGCCGCGGCCGCCCTCGCCGCAGGGGACGCCGTCGTTGCCACGGCCCGCAGGCCGGAAGCGCTCGACGACCTCGTCGCCGCGCACCCCGACCGCGCCGTCGCACTTCAGCTGGACGTCACCGACTCGGCGCGCATCGCGGACGTGGTTGCGGAGACCGTGCTCTGGCAGGCGCGGATCGACGTCCTGGTCAACAACGCCGGTATGGGGATGATCGGGGCCGTCGAGGAGACCAGCGACCGCGAGCTGCGCGATCTGATGGACCTGCACTTCTTCGGGCCCGCCGCGCTGGTGCGCGCCGTGCTGCCGCACATGCGCCGCAACGGCTCCGGCGCCGTGGTCCAGATGAGCAGCATGGGCGGCCGCTTCACCTTCCCCGGTGTCGGGGCCTACTCGGCGACGAAGTTCGCCCTTGAGGGCCTGTCCGAGGCGCTTGCCGCCGAGGTGGCACCGCACGGGATCAAGGTGCTGATCGTCGAGCCCGGATCGTTCCGGACCGGGTTCGCCGGGGGCGGCGCCCTGCACCAGTGCGCTCCGCTCCCCGCCTACGAGGAGACCGTCGGTCCGGTCCGAACCAACCTCCCCGGCTCGGACGGCCAGCAGGAGGGCGATCCGGACAAGGCGGCGGCGGCCATCCTGAGCGCCCTGGCCGCACAGCACACCCCGCTCCGGCTGCCGCTCGGGAACGACGCCGCGGATGCGGTCCTCGCCGGCCTCGACACCTCCCGCTCCGAACTCCTGGCCTGGGAGAAGCTCAGCCGCAGCACCGCGTTCCAGGACTGACGCGCCGGGGTCGCGGCCGGCGCGGGACGGGGGCGTGCACAAGGGGTGCGCCCCGTCCCGCAGGACGAGCCCGGACCCCGGGCCCGCGACCCGGCACCGGACTCCAGGTCCCCGGCCCGGCACCGGACCTCAGGTCAGGGCTTCCCCACCCGGCGTCAGGCCCGCCATTCGGCGGTCCGCTCGGGGGACGCCGAGGCCAGGGCCTTCTCGATGGCCGCCGCAGCACCCTGGTTGCCGTACACCGGAGTCCCCGGCTGCTGGCGCCACGACGTGTCGAGCCCGCCGGCGTCCACGGTGTCGAAGCCCAGCTCGTCGATCAGCTCCCGGACCGTCTCCTTGGCGGCCGTGTCGTCACCGGCCACCGGCAGTGCCTGCCGGTCCGCGGTGCCAGGGGGCCGGCCGTGGGCGATGATGTCTTGCGCGTACGTCCCGTTGAAGGCCTTGATGACGGGGTGCCCGAGCTGCGTCTCCGTCCAGCGGCTCTCCGGCAGGCCTTCCTCGATGGCGGCAATGCGGCCGTCGCGCTGCGGGTAGTAGTTGCCGGTGTCGATGACCGCGACGCCCTCGGCGGCGGTGTCGAGGAGGCCGGCGGGCAGTGCCGAAACGGCCTTGAGCGGAATGGTGACGACCACGACCTGGGCGCCCCGGGCGGCCTCCGCCGCGGTGACGGCGGTGGCTCCGGTCTCCTTCGCCAGTGCGGCGAGCGTTTCAGGACCGCGTGAGTTGGCGACGGACACCTCATGGCCCAGTGCGGTGAGGCGCCTGGTGAGATTGCCGCCGATGTTCCCTGCCCCGATGATGCCGATCTTCATGGATCCGACCTTCCGACGGTGCCTGCGCTGCGTGAAATGGGTCCTGCCGGTTCACCAACCCGGTCCTGCCCGGGGCTATTCCGGGTGACGGAGAAACGATTCCTCTGCCACTCCGACGGATGGGACGCACAAGTCGCGGGCACTTAACGGATGAGAAAGCGGAATCACGCGGACCACTTGAAGGCGGTGCCCATGCTCCATGGTGTCGATGTCAGTTCGCATCAGTCGTCCTTCGACACGGACGGTCTGGACTTTGTCTTCATCAAGGCCACTGAGGGCCGTTCGTATGTCAACCCGCATCTGGCCGAGCAGACGAAGCGCGCACGGGACGCGGAATGCGTGGTCGGCTTCTACCACTTCCTGTGGCCCGGGAACATCACGGCGCAGGCGGAGTACTTCCTGAGCAAGGCGCCGGAGAAGGCGGGGGAGCTGCTGGCCGTCGACTGGGAGGAGAACGGTGAGGGCACCAGGGCGAGCAACGCCGAGAAGGACCGGTTCATCCGCGAGGTCAAACGGCTGCGGCCGCACCACCGGGTCCTGCTGTACTGCAACCGCTACTTCTGGCTGAACCACGACACCACGTCGTACGCCGGGGACGGTTTGTGGATCGCCGACTACGTCACTGCGGGCAAGCCCCGCATCAAGGCGTCCTGGCGCATCCATCAGTACACCGACCACCCGCTGGACAAGGATGTCGCGAACTTCTCCTCGCGGGCCGCGATGCACACCTGGGCGCGGGGGTAGCGACCTGGCCGGAGGCGAGAAGAAGCGAGAACCGGCCATCCGAAATACTCTGTTCCGAGGCTTGTGTGCCTGGCCGGTGCGTTCCCGCGCAGCGGGCCGGGCACACCGCACCGAAGCGGAGGAGTACTCATGAGAGCCGCCGTCGTCCGCAGCTTCACCGAGCCTCTCGTCGTCGAGGACAAGCCGGTGCCCACCCCGGCCGGGCACCAGGTCCTGGTACGCATGGAGGCCTCGGGGCTGTGCCACACCGACATCCACGCGGCGCGGGGGGACTGGCCGGTCAAGCCGAGTCCGCCCTTCGTACCCGGCCACGAGGGCATCGGCATCGTCGAGGCGGCCGGCGGTCAGGTCACCCATCTGGCGGTGGGGGACCGGGTGGCCATCCCCTGGCTCGGCGAGGCGTGCGGACACTGCGACCACTGCGTCTCCGGCTGGGAGACGCTCTGCCTGGCGCAGGAGAACAGCGGCTACTCGGTCGACGGCAGCCATGCCGAGTACGCCCTCGCCCACGGCACTTACGTCGTGCCCGTGCCCGACGGCATCGACCCGCTGGACGCGGCGCCCCTGACCTGCGCGGGCGTCACCACGTACAAGGCGGTGAAACTCTCCGGCGCGCGCCCGGGCACCCGCGCCCTCGTCTCCGGCATCGGCGGGCTGGGGCACCTCGCCCTGCAGTACGCGCGGATCTTCGGCGCCGAGACCATTGCCGTCGACGTCACCGACGAGAAGCTGGCCCTCGCCCGGGAGTTGGGCGCCGATCACGTCATCGACGCCCGCGTCCAGGATGTCGCCGAGGAGACCCACCGGCTCGGCGGCGCCGATGCGGCGATCTCGCTCGCGGTGAGCAACGAGTCGTTCGGCGCGGCCTACGGTGCGCTGCGCCGGGGCGGCACCCTCGTCCTCGTTGCCCTGCCCGCGGAGGGCAAACTGGAACTCCCGGTCTTCGACACGGTGCTGAACGGCACGAAGGTCATCGGCTCGATCGTCGGAACCCGCGAGGATCTGGCCGAGGTCTTCCAGCTGCACCGGCTCGGCCGCACGCGTGTGGTCCGCGAGAGCCGGGACCTGGCGGACATCAACTCCGCGATCGACGAAGTCCTCAAGGGGAAGGTGTCGGGACGCCTCGTCTTCGACCTCGGCAGCACACCGGCCTGACCGCCGCACCCGGCCCCGGTCAGTAGGACTGCAACTCGATCAGGTGGCCCTCGGGGTCCCGCACATGGGCGGTACGGAGCCCGGGGCCCCACTCGGGCCGGTCGCACGCCCCGGCGACCGGAACGGCGCCGTGAGCCAGGCAGTGCGCCAGTGCGGCGTCGACATCCGCGACCCGGCAGACGAACATCGACCGGTCCTGCGACGCCGGCGCCTCGGCGGGAAGGTGCCCGGTACCGGCGACCGCGGCCATGGCGCCGCGGTCGAACAGAACCAGTGCGCCCTGACCCTCGACGTCCCAGTGGGCGTACGGACCGGACTCGCTCCCACTCGCCCGTACGGCGCCGACCAGTGCGGGGAGCACGGCATCGTAGAAGCGGAAGCATTCGGTGAACCCGCTCACCAGCAGACGAGGGTGCAGTGCGTCCATGACCCGATCCATTAGTAGGTGCGTACCCATCATTGGTGAGGCCCTACTGTATACGTGATGAACATGAACGAGACCCCGCCCTCCCTCCTGGAACTCACGACCTATCTGATGTCCAGGACCGGCAAAGTGGCCCGCGGCCGGCTGGCGGATCGGCTGGCCGAGCGCGGACTGCGGCTCTGGCACATGTCCGTGCTGGCGGCCCTGATCGATTTCGGCCCTCATGTGCAACGTGAGCTGGCGGCCCGGCTCGCGATCGACCGCAGCGACATCGTGAAGATCGTGGACGACCTGGCCGTCGCCGGACTCGTGGAGCGGGCACGCGACACCACCGACCGTCGCCGCGTCACGGTCACCGTCGGTCCGGCCGGCCGTACGCTGCTCGACCGCCTCCACGCGGAGGCGCTGGCCGTCCAGGACGACCTCCTCGCACCCCTGACCACCGTGGAACGCAGAAGGCTGGCCGCTCTGTTGAGGCGCGTGTACGACCATGTCCAGGAGGACGTCGGGGCGCAGCGGCCAGGTCGCTGACCGATTCCGTCCACCCGGTGCGGCAGACTTCTGCGGTGACCACAGCCGCGGCTCAGCCGCCTCGTGACCGTGCGCTCGGGCGCGGCATCTCCACACTCATCCCGCAGGCCGCGACCGCGACGCCGGCCGAACAGGCGGCGGCGGTCCTGACGGCGATGCAGAGCGTCCAGGTCCGCGTCGGCGTGCTCCAGGCGGCGGTGGTGCTGCTGGAGGAGCGGGTGCGCGCGACCGGCGACGACGCGGAACGGGCTGCGGCCGCGACCACCGTGGCGATGCTCCGTACGGCGATCAGCCAGGCCCGCTGACCGGCCGGTCCGGCGCCGCGGCCGCTGCGTGGCGGCCCGGCCGTTGCCGGCTCATTCCGGCCACGGCGAGTCCAGGATCGTACGGACGAAGTCGCCGCGCTCGAACCCCGGTACGTAGTGCTCCAGCACGTCCGCCTTGACGTTGCCGAACGTCGTCTCCGGCTTCTGGCGGATGCCGTCGGTGAACGCGCCGAGAATGCGCTGCTTGAAATCCGGCCGCGGGTGCAGGGCGACGATCCGGGACCGGTCCTCCTCGGAGATGTCCCGGTAGCCGATGCCGAGTACGTCGTACTCGACGCCGGCCGTCACGAGCGCCACCTCGGGCTCCATGAACTGCGGGATACCCGGCGTGGTGTGCAGCGCGATGGCCGTCCAGACCCTGCGGACGCTGTCCTCGGGGACGTTGTGCCCCTGGAGGAACCGCCTGGCCTCGTCCGCGCTGTCCACCTCGAAGCGGCGCCCACTCGTGCGGAAACGCTCGCCGAGCCCGAGGTCGTGGAACATCGCGCCGATGTAGAGCAGTTCGGGGTCATACCCCAGGTCGCGGTTGCGGCCCTGGAGCGCGCCGAACCAGTAGACGCGCCGCGAGTGGTGGAAGACGAGCTCGCTCGTGGCGTCCCTCACCAGTTGGGTCGCCTCGCGCGTCAGTGCCGTATCGGGCACCCGCACTCCGGCGACGGACGTGGGATCGGTGGCCACCGCGTTCACCTGCGCTCGTTGGGGTGTGTGCCGGGCGGCACGGAGCGTGCGTCCGGCGGGCGGCGTGACGGAACCGCCTGCACCTCCACCATCGGTGCTCGTCCCGCGGGCCACAAGCCGGGGTCGTGCCGGGCGGCGTCCCACCGACGCAGGAGCATGCGCCGACCCGGTGGTTCCCGCCGGGTCGGGTGACCCGGGGGAGGGCGGCCGAAAGTCGACCCCAGGACGGGTGCGCGGTGACTGCACCTGCGCGAACCATTGACACCTGTCCCGGCCCCTCACTACCGTCACGCCAGCATTTCGAACGAACGACGAAATATCGAACATCCAATGGCAACCGCCGTGCCGGTCAAGGGAGATGGCCGAACGCGGCTGGCTGGGCGCTCTCCAGTTGCGCAATGAGCCGAACCACGTCCGACATACCGAACAACCGATGAGGGGCCTCGCGGCCCGCCCAGCCGCTTCCCTCGCACCCGGAGGACCGACATGCGCACCCCACTCACCGCGACCGTCCCGCGCGCCGCCCGGACCGTCACGGTTCTCACCGCCCTCGCCCTCTCCGTCACCCTCGCCGCCTGCGGACAGAGCGGGGACGGCGGCAGCAAGGAGGAGAAGTCGGGCGGCAAGGGCTCCACCATCGGAATCGCCATGCCGACCAAATCGTCCGAACGCTGGATAGCCGACGGCAAGAACATGGCCGCCGAGTTCAAGAAGCTCGGCTACAGGACGAATCTGCAGTACGGCGAGGACGACGTCGACCAGCAGGTCTCCCAGATCGAGAACATGATCACCAAGGGCGTGGACGTCCTCGTCGTCGCCGCCATCGACGGCCGCGCACTCAGCGACGTACTGCACCAGGCGGGGGAGCAGGGCATCAAGGTCATCTCGTACGACCGGCTCATCCTCGGCACTCCGGACGTCGACTACTACGCCTCGTTCGACAACGAGAAGGTCGGCGAGCTCCAGGCCGGCTACATCCTCGACAAGCTCGGGCTGAAGTCCGGCGGCGAGAAGGGCCCGTTCAACATCGAGCTGTTCGCCGGGTCCCCGGACGACAACAACACGCGCTACTTCTTCCAGGGCGCCTGGAAGGCCCTCAAGCCCTACATCGACAAGAAGCAGCTGGTCGTCCGCAGCAAGCAGACGAAGCTCGACCAGATCACCACCCTGCGCTGGGACGGCGGGACCGCCCAGAAGCGCATGGACGACCTGCTGACCAGCGCCTATTCCTCCGCCCAGGTCGATGCCGTGCTCTCCCCGTACGACGGCATCTCCATCGGTGTCATCTCGTCCCTGAAGTCGGACGGGTACGGCACCGGCTCCAAGCCGTATCCCGTCGTCACCGGCCAGGACGCCGAGGTCGCGTCCGTGAAGTCGATCATCGCGGGACAGCAGACACAGACCGTCTACAAGGACACCCGCGCCCTGGCCAAGCAGGCGGTCCAGATGGCCGACGCCGTTCTCAACGACAAGAAGCCCGAGGTCAACGACACCAAGACGTACAACAACGAGAAGAAGGTCGTGCCGGCCTTCCTGCTCGACCCGGTCAGCGTCGACAAGAGCAACTACCGCGCCCAGCTGGTCGACTCCGGCTACATCAAGGCGAGCGACCTCCGATGACGGCCCTGACGGCGGGCCCGGCGGCCGGGCCCGCACCGGTCCTGGAAATGCGGTCCATCGTGAAGACGTTCCCCGGCGTCAAGGCACTCTCCGACGTCTCCCTGACCGTCGCCGAGGGCGAGGTGCACGCCATCTGCGGAGAGAACGGTGCCGGGAAGTCGACCCTCATGAAGGTCCTCAGCGGAGTGCATCCGCACGGCAGCTACGAGGGTGAGATCCGGCTCCGGGGCGAGGACTGCGCGTTCAAGGACATTCGCGCGAGCGAGGCGCGCGGCATCGTGATCATCCACCAGGAACTCGCCCTGGTGCCGTACCTCTCCATCGCGGAGAACATCTTCCTCGGCAACGAACACGCCCCACGCGGCTTCATCAGCTGGAACGAGACCCTGCGCCACGCGGCGGCCCTCCTGGACCGGGTCGGTCTGCGCGAGAACCCGCAGACCAGGGTCGCGGACATCGGTGTCGGCAAGCAGCAGCTCGTCGAAATAGCCAAGGCCCTGGCCAAGAAGGTCGAGCTGCTGATCCTGGACGAGCCGACCGCGGCCCTGAACGACGAGGACAGCGCCCAGCTCATCACCCTCATCAAGGAGCTCAAGAGCCAGGGCATCTCGTCGATCATCATCTCGCACAAGCTCGGGGAGATCGCCGCGGTCGCCGACTCCGTCACCGTCCTGCGTGACGGCCGGACCGTCGAAACCCTAGACGTGCACGCCGAATCGACCACCGAGGCCCGCATCATCCGGGGCATGGTCGGCCGCGAACTGGACAGCCGCTTTCCCGAACGAACGCCGTACGAGGGGGAACCGGGAGCCCACCCCGCTCTGGAGATCCGGGACTGGACCGTCCATCACCCGATCGACCAGCACCGCAAGGTCGTCGACCACGTCTCCGTACGGGCCCGGCGCGGTGAGATAGTCGGCCTCGCCGGACTGATGGGCGCCGGCCGCACCGAACTCGCCATGAGCGTCTTCGGCCGCAGCTACGGGACCGACATCAGCGGCACGGTCCTCAAGGACGGCCGGGAGATCCGGACCCGCACCGTCTCCGAAGCGGTCCGCCACAAGATCGCCTACGTCACCGAGGACCGCAAGCAGTACGGCCTCAACCTCATCGACACCATCGGCCGCAACATCAGCCTCGCCGCCCTGGGCAAGGTGTCACGGCGCGGAATCGTGGACGAGCACGAGGAGACCCGGGTCGCCGAGTCGTACCGCACCTCCATGAACATCAAGGCCCCCACCGTCTTCGAGCAGGCCGGCCGGCTCTCCGGCGGCAATCAGCAGAAGGTCGTCCTCAGCAAATGGATCTTCGCCGGTCCGGACGTCCTCATCCTCGACGAACCCACCCGCGGGATCGACGTCGGCGCGAAGTACGAGATCTACACCGTCATCGACCGGCTCGCCGCCCAGGGCAAGGCCGTCGTACTCATCTCCTCCGAACTCCCCGAACTCCTTGGCATGTGCGACCGCATCTACACCATGTCGGCCGGCCGGCTCACCGGCGAAGTCCCGCGCGCGCAGGCCACCCAGGAGGTCCTCATGCGCCATATGACCAGCGACAAGAGGTAGCAGGAAATGGCCCAGACCCCCACCGTCACCCCGCAGCGCACCGG
>NZ_JAFMPZ010000285.1 GCF_017353455.1 Streptomyces laculatispora | reverse complement strand
CTCCTCCCCCGCGCGGCCGAACGCTCCCGCGAGCGCTTACCGGCCCGCCCCCGCGGCCACCCCGGCGGGAACGGCGAGGAGTTACTCGACGGACGGCGGCCGGGTCGTCTTCGAACTCGGCGCGGACAGCGCGAAGCTGGTGTCGGCGACGCCGGAGCCGGGCTGGTCGATGCGGGTCTGGACGAACTCGGCCTGGATCCGGGTGAACTTCGCCCAGGACGACGGCACGACGGTCTCGGTGTTCTGCACCTGGAACGGCCATCCGCCGCAGGTCGAGATCGTGAAGTGACCGCAGAGCGGCAGCCCGCGTCAGTCGAAGGCGGAGGCCGGCGGCGGCGGTGAGGGCCGGGCGTCGGCGTCGTGCACCGCGGCCGCGCCGCCGGTGAAGTCGGCGAGCGCCCGCCCGTGTTCGACGCGCCCCGGGTGCGGATCGGTCGCCACCCGGCGGGTCAGTTCCGCGACCTTCGGCGTCACGTCCGAGGCGAGCAGTACGGCGTTGCCGAAGCGGCGGCCGCGGAACACGGTCGGGTCGGCGGCGAGCGCGAGCTCGGGGAAGACGGTGGCGGCGGTGGCGATCTGGCCGCGCAGATGGGCCAGCGGGGGGCCGTCGGCGAGGTTGGCCACGTAGGTCCCGCCGGGCTTCAGGACGCGGCGCACCTCGGCGAGGAATTCGGTGCTGGTCAGGTGGGCGGGGGTCCGGGCCCCGCTGAAGACGTCGGCGATGACCAGGTCGGCCCAGCCGTCCTGGATCTTCCCGAGCCCGGCGCGGGCGTCGGTGGCGCGGACCCTGATCCTGGCCTGCGGGTCCAGCGGCAGTTCCCGGCGGACCAGCTGGACGAGGGCCGCGTCCACCTCGACGATCTGCTGGGTGGAGCGGGGGCGGGTCGCGGCGATGTAGCGGGCGAGCGTGAACGCCCCGCCGCCCAGGTGCACGACGTGCAGCGGCTGCCCGGCGGGCGCGGCCAGATCGGCGATGTGGCCGATCCGGCGCTGGTACTCGAACGAGAGGTACGTCGGGTCGTCGAGGTCCACGTGGGACTGCGGCGCACCGTCGATCGTCAGCGTCCAGGCACGCCTGCGTTCCCGGTCGGGCACCAGCTCGGCGACGCCGCCGTCCACCGGCTCGGAGACGTTGCCGCCGGGGCGTTCGGCGCCGCGTGCCGCCTTGCGGTCGGTCCTGCGGTCCGCGCGCTGCTTGCGGCTCCCCGCTCCGCCGGCCGCTCCTCGACGTGCCACTGCCGTTCGTACCTGCTCACTGCTCATCGGGTCCGGGACCGGCCGTGACCGGCCGCGACGGGCGGCCGCGCTCACCCGCCCTGCGGCCATTATGGGCTCAGCGGCAGTTGTCGGCCGCCTCGATCAGCCGGGCGGCCTGGTCGAGCGCGGCCCGCAGCGCGGCCGGGTCGGTGACCGAGGTGTCATCGCCGGGCGGCAGCAGCCAGCCGCTGCCGGAGACGGGCGGCTCGGCGGGGATGCGCAGCCCGCGGCCGTCGGTCCGCGTACAGGCGCTGCCGGGTACGTCCCAGGCCTCGGCGGTGCCCGGCGGCACCAGGAAGCCGAGGGTGGCGCACGGTCCGTCGTGGAGGACCGGGCCGACGGCCTCCTGGTCGGCTCCGCGGCGCAGGATGTCCACTGCCTCCAGGCCCTGACGGGCGGGGACGGTCACCAGGTCGCACGGTTCCGCGCCGGGAGGGGGGCCCGCCGCGGCGGGCCCCTCGGCGGGTGCCATGGGGCCGGTCGTCGCGGTCGTCGCGGCCGTCGTCGCGGTCGTCCGCGAGCCGGTCGCCATGTCGAGATGCAACAAGGGACCTCTCCTCTCATCGCCGGGCGGAGCCGGACTCCGTCGCCACGTGGACCAACGCGCCGACCACGTCAAGGGCTACGGCCCCACACCGCTGCAAAGGGTGGCAGTTCATGGCGGATCGTGGGCGAGATATCCCGTTTGTCAGCAAACGCAGCGTGTGTGACGTGTCACAACAGGTACGTTCTTGCTCCGCCGGGACACCGGAAACAACGCCCGGCTCGCACCAGAGAGGGTTCCGCCATGGTGTCGACACGGGCAGTTCCCAACCTCGCCTTCCGGCGGCTGCGCGGACCGCGCTCCGCCGGGGAGTTCGCTGCCGCGGTACGCAGGTCCGCCCGCGAGATCGGCGAGCAGGTCGCGTGCGACGCCCGGTACATCGGACGCGTGGAGTCCGGCGAGATCCGCTGCCCGAACTACGCGTACGAGCGAGTCTTCCTGCACATGTTCCCCGGGGCGAACCTGGCGGACCTGGGCTTCTCACCGCGTGAATCGGTACGCGGCCGGGGGACCCGGCCCGCGGACGCTCCTTCGCCCCCGACTTCCCCGCTGCCCGGCAGCGACACCGACGAGGAGTGCGACGTGCTGCGTCGCGTATTCATGACGAGCGGCTCCACCACGATGGCGGCCGCGTCCCTTGGCCTGGGCCTCGGTGGCATGACCGCCTCCGTGTCCCTGCCCGCGCAGCGCCGGGTCGGCGAGGCGGAGGTGCACGCCGTCGAGAAGGCGGTGCGGCAGATCCGTCTGCTGGACGACCGGCACGGGGGTGACGGCCTGTACCGGCGGGCCTCGCATCCGCTGCGGGCGGCGTACGCGCTGCTCGACTCCGGGACCGCGACCCGGCGCTCCACGGCGGACCGGCTCCACAGCGGGGCCGGTGAGCTGGCCATCTCGGTGGGCTGGCTGGCCCACGACTCGGGCCGGTTCGAGGACGCCCGCTCGCACTACGCGGAGGCGCTGGCCACGGCGCGGGTGGCCGGGGACCACGCGCTGGAGGCGCACGCGTTCTGCAACGCCTCGTTCCTGGCCCGGGACACCGGGCGCTCGCGCGAGTCCCTGCGCGCCGCGGAGGCGGGCCTGCGGGCCGCGCAACCGCTGGGCTCACCGCGGCTGATGGCGCTGCTCTCGCTG
>NZ_JAFMPZ010000284.1 GCF_017353455.1 Streptomyces laculatispora | reverse complement strand
CGGCCCCGGTTCCTGGGGCCGCCCCAGGCCGCCATGAGCAGCGCGCCGGCCACTCCGCCGACACCCACCGAGGTGTTGACCGCGGCAAGCGCTCCGTTCCCGGCCCGGAGCAGCACCATCGGCGAGATGAGGGCGAAGCCGAACACCATGACCAGGTTGACGACACAGAAGTTGATGATCAGGTCACGCAGACTGGGCACCCGGAACAGATAGCGCAGCCCCTCGACGGAGTCGGCGGTGATCCGCTGCCGCGGTGCGTCGGGCTTCTTCGTCACCCGGTCACCGGCGAAGCGCACGATCCGGACACCGATGAGGGCGAACGCGTAGCTCGCCACGTCGACCAGCAGCGTCGGGCCGATCCCGAAGAGCGCGAGCAGGAGACCGCCCAGCGCCGGGCCGCCGATTCCGGCAGCACTCTTCGCGCCCGCCAACAGGCCGTTGGTGCGGTCCAGTTGGTCCTTTCGGACCAGCAGGGGAACGGCCGATGACAGGGCCGGGAACTGGAAGGCGGCACAGACGCCGAGCAGTACCGCGGCCGGATAGACCTGCCAGGACTGGAACGCGCCGAGGTAGTGGAGCAGGGCCAGTGAACCCACGACGAGGAGCCCGCCGGCATCGGCTATCTGAAGCGCGGTGCGCTTGGGTATCCGGTCGACGATTGCGCCCGCAATGGGACTGAATATGGCCTGCGGAAGCATGGCGCACAGCGAGAGAATGGTGACCGCGGTCGCCTTCTCACCGGACGACCACACCTCGACGATGAAGGCGAACCGGACCGCCGCGCTGCCTGCCAGGGATACCGCCTGACCCGACCAGACGAGGAGAAAGGGGCCCATTCCCGAGAAACGACCAGGAATGTCCGGTGATATCCGGGCGCCCATCAGGATTCGGGTCCGTTGCGTACCGGCGTTCGGCCCATCGTGCCGCCGCCGTCGAATGGTCTGGTTACCACGCCTCAATCTCCCGGATGTCGCATCACCTGCGGATCACCACGGATCCCTGTCTGAATCGAACAGGGTCATCATGCGGCCACCGATTACCGCTGCGTTCCCTTAGCGAACGAGGGAACGGGAAGAAAGCGGGAACGGATCGGGAGGGAACCGGGAGCCGGGACGGCAAGGGTCGTTGTGTAGTTGTCTGCAGTAAGGAGTACTCAAGTGAAGGACCCCAGGGATCGCTCCCCCGACGGGACGGAGCTGCGCCAGGCCTTCCAGGACCTGTCCACCGTGGAACGGTGGGCCGAGCATGTCGCGTCCGGTGTTCATTCCCACCCGTACGCCGCACCGGAGTCCTGGGAGGGCCCCCAGCTCAGCGTCGAGACCAGAACCGAGGACGGCATGCACACGGTGGCCGGGATCGCGGCGTGGCCGCCCGGTGGCGACGGTGGGGTGGCCGTCCTGGACGAGGCGGAGCGTGCGGTGCTCCGCTCCCTCGTGAGATCGCTGCTCGACCTGGCCGGCCATGAACACGGAACAGCCCGTACCCGCGTGGTGCTCACGCCCGTCGGCCCCCGCGTCGCCGCCTGCCAGCTCGACGTCGAATAGGACCGTGTCCGGTCCGTTCCCGCGGCAGTTCCCAGCGGCGGTATCGGGGCAGGAACGGACCGGGAACGCCTGTCAGCAACATCAGTGGTGTCGGGAAGCGGAACACCGCAAAAACCCACAAACACTACTTAGGGGCGGGACCATGGGACACAAGCTTGCTGGGCTCTTCGGGATCATCGCGGCGACGCTGGCCTTCGGCATCGGCGTGACGGTCGAGGCGGGGCAGTCGCACAGCCCCCGGAGCACGCAGCAGGTTGTGGCCGACGACAAGGGCCCGACGGTGATCGGTACCCGCATACTCGCCGACGACAAGGGCCCCACGGTCATCGTCGCCACCCCGAACGACGACAAGGGCCCGACCGTCATCACCGACACCGTCAACGACGACAAGGGGCCCACGGTCATCGTCGCCACCCCCAACGACGACAAGGGCCCCACCGCCGTCACCGACACGACCAACGACGACAAGGGCCCGACATCCCCCCTCGTGTGATCCCGCGCCTCGACAAGCACGCCCCGCACCGGAGTCACGGTGTGGGGCGCGGTGCTGTCCGGGCCGGTGCGGGGAACCTGGCGGGCGGCTGCCGTGCGGTGCTGTTCAGCGGTGCTGCGACGACGTGCCGTGACGGGGTGCTGCGGCCGGCCGTCAGCCGCGACGGTGCCCCTTCAGCACACCCATCTCGCCGAAGAGCTTCTCGGCCTCGGCCCGGTACCGGACCGCGTCCGGTGTGTCACCGAGGGCGTCGGCCATGCCCGCGAGGGCGTAGGCCTCCTCGATGCGATAGCTGAGGGACGAGGAGAGTTCATGGGCGTGGGTGTGCAGCGCGAGAGCCGCCGCCGTGTCGCCCTGGCGCCGGCGCAGCCGGCCCACCATGTTCTCCACCTTGGCGCGCCGCAGGGGAGATGAGTTGGTCCGCATCAGGTTGAGGGCCAGTTCCGCCTGGTCCGGATCCCGGGGAGGCCTGCCGAGCAGGTTCTCCACATCGGCGGACAGCGCCAGGGTCAGGGCGAGGTTCACCTCGTTGCCGGCGTCCCCGTACAGTCCGCGGGCCTCGGCCAGGCAGCGGTCGGCCTCTTCGTAGGCACCCAGGCCGACATGGGCGAAGGCGAGGTCGGTGATGGCTCCGGGCAGTCCCTCGTGCTGCCCCAGCTGCCGGCTCAGTTCGGCCGACCGCAGGGCCGCGTCCCGCGCCTCCTCGTACCGTCCCCACTGTTCGTAGAGCGTGCTCAGGATGGTCAGGCTCTCGGCCTCCGCGCGCGGCATGTCCAGGTCGCGCTCGTGCGCGATCGCCGTCTCCATGTGGCCCAGGGCCGCGGAGAAGTCGCCGAGCAGGCTGTTGAACTGGCCGAGGATGCTCTCACTGTGGGCCTTGGTGTGCAGGTCGCCGAGACGGATCGCGACGTCCCGGCTCTCGCGGGCGGCTTCGAGCCCCTCGGTGAGACGGCCGAGTTTCCAGCAGGCGACGCCCAGGTTGGAAAGGCTCACGCCCAGCAGCGCCAGATCCTGCAGCCGTCCGGCGGCGGCGACCGCGACCCGGCTCAGCTCGCCGAAGTCCTCCAGGAGACCGAGGTCGTTGAGCTGGAAGACGAGATTGCGGGACAGGCACACCACATACCGGTCGTGGCCCTTGCGTTCGGCGAGCGTGACGGCCGCGAGGAGCGCCGTCTGCTCGCGCAGGAACCACTTGCGCGCCCGCTCGGCGGTGCCGAGGTCGGGCAGTTCGGCCGTGGAGGGCGGGATACCGGTGCTGCGCCGGCGCCGCCCGGAATAGAGGAGATCGCACGCCTCCTCGGTGGCGGTCAGGTAGTAGCCCAGCAGCCGTTCCACCGCACCGGAGTCCTCGGCGGCCTCGATGAGCAGGCTCTGCGCGAAACTGCGGACCAGGTCGTGGAAGGTGTAGAGGCCGATCTCCGGCTGCTGCACGAGGTGGACGTCCAGCAGCATCTCCAGCAGGTCCTCCGCGTCCCGGGCGCCCGTGCCGAGCAGCGCGCCCGCGGCGTGGATGTCCATGTCGCTGCCCGGGTGCAGGGCCAGTGTCGAGAACGCGTTGCGGCACTCCTCGTCCAGGGCCTGGTAGGACAGGCGCAGGGTGGCGGAGACGCTGCGGGCGCCCGAGCTGAGCTCGTCGAGTCTTCGGGTCTCGTCGCGCAACCGTTCGGCCAGGTACTGGAGGGTCCAGCGCGGGCGGTTGCGCAGCCGCGCGGTGGCGATCCGCAGGGCGAGGGGGAGATGGCCGCAGAGCTGGGCGAGCTCGGCAGCCGCCTCGGGCTCGGCGGCGACGCGCTGGGCGCCGAGCGTCTCGGCCACCAGCATCGCGCTGTCCCGGGGCGGCATCACGCCGATGGAGATCCACCGCGCGCCGTCCAGATCGACCAGGCGGGCCCGGCTGGTGACCATGATCAGGCTGCCGGGGGAGGCGGGCAGCAGCGGGCGGATGGCTGCGGCGTCCGCCGCGTTGTCGAAGAGGATCAGCAGCCGTTTGCCGACCAGGGTGGCGCGCCACAGGGCGGTACGCGCCGGCACATCGTCGGGGATGAGGTTGCCGGGGACGCCGAGGGCCCGCAGCAGACTGTCGAGCGCCATGCCCGCGGTCACCGGCTGGTCGCCGGGCGTGTACCCGCGCAGGTCTATGTGGAGTTGCCCGTCCGGGTACTCCGGTGCGAGCCGGTGGGCCGCCCGCACGGCGAGCGAGGTCTTGCCGCAGCCCCCCATGCCGTCGATGGCCACGATCTGCGGGCCCTGCTCGCAGCCGTCCTTGGCGGCACGCATGATCTCGGCCAGTTCCCGGTCCCGTCCGGTGAAGTCCGCGAGGTCGTAGGGGAGGGTGCTGGGGGGTTCGGCGGGCAGCGCCACGGCCATGACCGGGGCGGGCGCCGGCTCGGGTCCGGCCAGCTCGGGGCTGTCCCGGAGGATTCCCTCGTACAGCTTGGTCAGATTGGGGCCGGGGTCTATGCCGAGCTCCTCGACGAGGAGCTCGCGCACCTTGCCGTACTCCTCAAGGGCCTCGGCCTGCCGCCCGGACCGGTACAGGGCGATCATCAACTGGCCGCGCAGGGACTCGCGCAACGGGTTCTGCTGGACCAGTTCCCTCAGCTCGACGACGAGTTCGGAGGCCTCGCCGAGTCCCAGGTGGAGTTCGAAGAGCTGTTCCGCCGCGGTCAGCCGGCGCTCCTCGATGGAGGTCGACGCGGCCTCGATGACCGGACCGCCGCCGCCCGACAGAACAGGCCCCCGCCACAGGGCGAGGGCGCGGCGCAATATCTCGGCGGCTTCGGCCGTACGGCCCTCGGCCGCAGTCAGCTTTGCTTTCCGGATCAGTAGGCCAAATTCAGCCAAGTCGATATCGCATTGTTCATCGGCGACGCGATAGCCGGGCCCATCGGTGAGCAGGACGTGGGCACCCCCCGGTATCCGCCTCCGGAGATCCGCGACCGCCTTACGTACTTGGTGTGGCGCCGTCGGCGGCGGGTCTTCGTCCCAGGCCGCCTCGACCAGCCGGGAAACCGGTAGCACCTTTCCGGGCTCCAGAAGCAGAGTGGCCAGAACTCGCTCCTGGATGACTCCCCCCAGCCGGAGTCGTGTCCCGTTCGACCACCCCTCTATCGGGCCAAGAATGTTGAAGCGCAGCCGAACCTCTTCCGCTGTTGACACGCATCCTCCCCCTATAGCTCTGCCCACCCGCAGCTCTACCCAGGCGCGAGGAGATCGTAGCCCCTGCCACAAGGAAGTCGCGGTACTGCACCGGGAAGACTTCGGGAATGGCTCGATGGAAGCTGTTCATCGACGGCAGGCCTTCGCTGCCACGGAGAGTACGGAGCGTGAGCGGGCCGGAAAGATCCCGGTCCGGGGCGCGCGTTCCGGACAGTCCTGGGAGGCCGGGCAACCGGCTATTGCATTTTCTGAGCATGTGGAGACCGAGGAGACAATGATGAATTCCCAGCCTGCACCCGGGCTTGACGCTCTGCTGCAGAATGCGCGCAGGCGTGCGGGGCTCACTCAGGAACAGCTCGCGGGGCTTTCCACGGTGAGCGTACGGGCCATTCGAGACCTGGAGCTGGGGAGGGTCCAGCACCCACGCAGGGAAACGCTGAAGCTCCTCGCCAATGCCATGAGACTGAGTGACACGCGACGTGTCGAGCTCGAACTCGCCGTCGATGCAAAGGCGGTGGGCCGCGTCTTCCAGGACATCTACGGGGCGGACCTCGCCACACCGCCCCCTCCGCTGCGTCCGCTGGTCGGACGGCGCGCGGAACTGGAGGCGCTCACGGCCCGGTTGAGCACAGATCATGAGCGGCTGCTGACGCTGGTGGGCCTGCCGGGAGTGGGGAAGTCGCGGCTCGCCCAGGAGGTCGCCTCCGTCATCCACGCCCGGGACCGCGTTCCGGTGCTGTGGGTCTGCCTGGACGACACGGCCGAGACCGCGGAAGCGGCCCCCAGCAGTCCGCAGTCGACCGTGGCCGGCTGGGTGCGCGCACTCGTCCGCGACGGTGAGGAATTCGAGGAGCTGGCCACACTCATCGGTTCCAAGGCGACCCTGATCGTACTGGACGGTCACGATGTGTCACCAACTGTCACCCCTCGGCTGCTGAGTCTGCTGCGTGCCTGCGAGCGCCTGAAAATACTCACCACCACCGACCGGCCGGTGCAACTGCCCGGTGGACGGCTGCTGCCACTGGCGCCGCTCGCGGTGCCGTCCGCCGCCGATCTGGCCGTCGAGGTGGCGGGCGACACCCTCGTCGTGGACCGGGACGCCGTCGAGCTGACGCTCTCCCATGTCAGTTACATGCGACCCGACTTCCTCCCCACGGACGCCGTCGTCACCACCGTGGCCCACATCTGCCGGGCGCTGGACGGGATGCCGCAGGCACTGGAGGCCGCGGCCTCGTGGCTGCTGCTGTACTCCCCCCAGCAACTTCTGGACATCGCCCTCACCGCGCCGCTGGTCCTGCTCGACGGCGTCACGCCCACCGATCCCGCCGCCGGCCCCACCCTGAGCGAGCGGCTCACCGACGCCGTGACCGGGCTCGCCCCGCAGGCGGCCGCGCTGCTGCGCACCCTGGCCACCCTGGAGGACCCGTGGACGGTGGACGGCGCCGCGCGCGCCTGCGGAACCTCGCTGGCCGGGGCGGCCCGTGATGTGCACGCCCTGCTGGTCCGCGGCCTGATCCGCCGTCTGCCCGCCACGTCGGGCGACTCGGTGGGCTTCACGGTGCTCAACCTGGTCCGCGCGGTGCTCGCGGCGGAGCGGGAGACGGCGCCCGCCGCTCTCACCGCGGTGCTGGTCGACTGAGGGGCTTCCGGCCATGAGTGCGGGAAGCCCCTCGCGCTCGCCGCCTGTCGCTCGAAGAGCCCTCGTGTCCCCCCGCGCTCAACTCCTCTACTGCCAGATCTCCTTGAACCCCTACTTGTTTCCCGACATGCCGTCCAAACCTGCTCCCGCTCTCGCGTTCGCCCCCTTCCTTTTCCTCGCCCTCGCCCTCGTGAAAGGCATCTCACCCATGCGCAACCTGATCTCGCTCGCCGACCTCACGCCCGCCGAGCTGGACCACCTCGTGCGGCGCGCCGTCTCGTTCGGCCGCGACGGCATCGTGCCGAAGCCGCTGGCCGGACGGCAGATCGGCCTCTACTTCCGCAAGTCCTCGACCCGGACCCGTACGTCCTTCTGGAGTGGGGCGACCCGGCTCGGCGCGGACGTGATCACCTTCGGCCCGAACGAACTCCAGCTCACCACCGGCGAGACGGTGGAGGACACCGCCCGGGTGCTCGGGCAGTACCTCGACGCCCTCGTCGTGCGCACCAACGGGGACGTGGAGGAGATCCGCCGGCTCGGCAGCAGCGAGGACCTGGCCGTCGTCAACGCCCTGAGCCTGGACGAGCACCCGACCCAGGCGATCGCCGATCTCGCCACGCTCTCCGAACAGTTCGGCACGCTCGACGGTCTGCACCTGCTCGCCGTCGGCGAGGGCAACAGCTCGGGCGCGGCCCTCGCGCTCGCCGCCGCTCTCACCCCCGGCCTGCGCCTCACGCTGCTGTGCCCGCAGGGATACGAGGTGCCCAAGGACACCCTGGACCTGGCGGCCGAACTCAGCGACGGCAAGGCCCTGGTGACCCAGATCGTGACGCCCGGCGAGGTCGAGGGCCCGGTGGACGCGGTGTACACCAGCCGCTGGCAGACCATGGGGGTGACGAAGGAGAACCCCGACTGGCTCAGCGACTTCGACGGCTTCCAGATCAACCGCGGCTTCCTGGAGCGCTTCGGCGGCCCGCAGACCGTCTTCCTGCACGACCTGCCCGCGGTCCGGGGCGAGGAGGTCACCGACGAGGTGCTCGACGGCCCGGCGAGCCTGGCCTGGCGCCAGGCCCATCACAAGATGACCGCCGCCGCGGCGGTCCTGGAGTGGTGCGTCGCCGGCGCCCAGGACTGACCGCCCGATCCGCGTTCCGCGGGCCGGGCCGACGGCGAAGCTCCCGGCAGCCATGGGTGCACCATCGAGACCCCATGGCTGCCGGGAGCTTCCCGCGTGAGCCCGCCCTTCCCGCGCACACACGCGGGAAGGGCGGGTGCGAGACGCGATACGCGCCGCACCCGCCCTTCCCGAGCGGGAGAAACAGTGGGTTCAGCCACTCATCGCCGCGACGACCGAACGCGGCCGCATATCGGTCCAGTTCGCCTCGATGTATTCGCCGCACTCCTGCTTGCTGCCCTCGTCCTTCACCAGTTCCCAGCCCGCCGGCTGCTGGATCCGGGCCGGCCACAGCGAATACTGGCCCTCTTCGTTGGCCAGCACCACATAGCGGCCCTGAGAGTCCTCGAACGGGTTGGTTGCCATGATTTCCACCTCGGTTGGACGAAGGTATGCATTCGGTCATCGGGTCTGACTGAGTTCTTTTCGCCTGCATCAAAGGCTAGGAGCCGCGGACCGGTTCGCCGGGCAGAAGCCCAGGCAGATCGGCGGCACCACGGAACGCGGGATCAGGCGAGCACGCGGGCGGTCTGGTGCGCGTAGGTGAGAGCGACCCCGGTGGCCACGGTCGCCGCGCGCACCGCGCCGAGGGCCTCGCGCACCAGCTCCGAGCGCTCCGCCGGCATCACGTCGAACCCGGTCTGACCGGCACGGACGATGTTCACCGCGGCTTCGAGCACGGCGATCTGCGCCTCGCCGAGCGCTTCCCTCCGGTCTACCCTCTCCCGCACCTGTGCCAGGACGTCCGCGAGCACGTCCGCCGCACGGACGCTGTGGCCGGTCTCTGCCATGTCATGACTCCTCGGTCGTTCGCCGGCGGTGAGCACAGGGCCGGGCGGTGAATTCTGCGGGCGCAGTCCGGCCAGTCTCACGCCCCGCCGCCCGCCCGGCACAGGGCTGTCGGTCAACTGCTCCTGTCCTGCCGCCCAGTTGCCGCCGGTCACGCCGGAATCGGCTCCGCGGCGAATCTACGGTGGTGGCCGAAAGGAAGTTCAGGTCAAGCCTGGACCTCTTTCTCCCCCTGTCATCCAATGATGTGGACGAAGCGAACAATGAAGCCTGCGGAATGGGCGGCTCGTCATCGATCCGGGCCGCTGGATGTTGTTGTCACCGGACTGCAATCCGATGCGCACACCTGGAATCTCATCTACATCCAATTGCTGCTCGAAGACCTCGGGCACAAGGTCGTCAATCTGGGTTCCTGCGTGCCCGAGGACGAGATCGTCGAGTCCTGCTGCAAGTTCCAGCCCGACCTACTGGTCGTCAGCAGCGTCAACGGACACGGCTTCAACGATGCCCAGCCGCTGATCGGAGCCATCCGGTCGCGCTGGGAGCTGTCCGGGCTGCCCGCCGTCATCGGCGGCAAGCTCGGTGTCTCCGGCGGCGGGGAGGAAGAGGCCGATGTCCTCAGGAGCGCCGGGTTCGACGCGGTCTTCCAGGACGGCGTCGATCTCAGCGCCTTCGAGTCCTACGTCGGCTCACTGCCCAGGGAGGTGGAACGATGACCCCGCCGGTCCTCGCGGCAGCCCCGGAGAGCCGCACCACCGTGCACCGGCGCCCGCTCTCCTTCGGCCGCTTCGTCGCCGAGGCCCAGGACCGCGGCACTCTCGTGGTGCAGCCCCGCATGGGCTTCTCCGACCCCGCGCTGATGCGAGCCGGCCTGCTGGCCACCAAGAGTGCCGCCGACGCGGTCGTCGGCACCATGACCATCGACAGCTACACCCGGGTGAGCGACGAGGCGTCCGCGGTCCGCGCACTGAACAACGGCGTCCCGCTCAACGGGTTCCCCATCACCTCCTACAGCCCCCACACCTCACGCTGGGTCCTGGACGGTGTGCGGGACGCCGGCTTCCCCGTCCAGATCCGGCACGGGTCGGCACGCCCCCAGCGCATCGTCACCGCACTGGCCCGGCTCGGCCTGGACGCGACGGAGGGCGGCCCGGTCTCCTACTGCCTGCCCTACGGGCGCACCCCGCTCCTGGACTCCGTACGCAACTGGCAGGAGAGCTGCGAGTTCCTCGCCGGGCTGCGCGGTACCGGGGCGGAACCGCACCTGGAGACCTTCGGCGGCTGCATGCTCGGCCAGCTCTGCCCGCCCGGACTCCTCGTCGCGATCAGCGCGCTGGAGGCGCTCTTCTTCCACCGGGCCGGGCTGCGCAGCATCTCGCTCAGCTACGCCCAGCAGACCAACGAGGCGCAGGACCGCGACGCGGTGCACGCGCTGCGCAGGCTGGCCGGCGAATTCCTGCCGGACACCGACTGGCACATCGTCCTCTACACCTACATGGGCCTCTACCCGCAGACCCGGCGCGGTTCCCTGGACCTCCTGGAGCGCTCGGCCGAGCTGGCCGTGGACACCGGGGCGGCCCGGCTGATCGTGAAGACGGCGGCCGAGGCACACCGCATCCCGACCGTGACGGAGAACGTCGAGGCCCTGCGGGTCGCCGCGCGGGCCGCGTCCCGGCACCGGGCGGCGACCGGGGACCGGCCCGGGACCGTGCCGGTCCCGCACACCGACCCGGCGGACAACGCGGTCTACGCCGAGGCGCGCGCCCTGGTGGACGCCGTGCTGAACCTCGACGACGACCTGGGCCAGGCCCTGCTGAAGGCCTTCGCCCGCGGATACCTCGACGTCCCCTTCTGCCTGCACCCCGACAACGCGGGCCGATCCCGGAGTCTCATCGACGGGTCCGGCCGCCTCACCTGGTCCGAGATCGGGGCGATGCCGCTGGGGCCCGTCCGCGACCGCGGCCGGCGGCTCACCGCCGCCGGGCTGTTCGACGCCCTGTCGTTCGTCCAGCGCCGGCACGACCGCACCCTTCCCTCGTCCGTTTCCCGCCCCCCGCTTCCCTCGGCGGCCCGACGCCCGGCAGCCCATCGGCAGCACACCCAGGAGGTAGCACCATGACCAGCACGATCGCCGAGCCCTACGGCCGCATCGCACCCGCGTTCCCGGCCTCTCCCGACCAGCACCTGATGGCCGAGCCGACCCGCGCCACGCTGCGGGTGCAGAGCCGGATGCTCGCGGCCACCCGCTCCTTCCTGACCGCGCAGGGGTTCCAGGAACTGCTGCCGCCGGTCATCGGACCGGTCACCGACCCCGGCATCCGCGGTTCCAAGCAGGTGGACATCGACTTCTACGGCCACAAGTACAAGCTGATGACGAGCGCGATCCTCTACAAGCAGGCCTCGCTGATGGCCTTCGAGAAGATCTTCTACATCGCGCCCAACGTGCGCCTGGAACCGCTGGAGACGGCCGTCACGCACCGCCATCTCGCCGAGTTCCACCAGATAGACGTGGAGATCCGCGACGCCGGCCGCGAGGACGCGATGGAGCTCGCCGAGCGGCTCGTCGCGCACGTCGTCGACGAGGTGGTCCGTGAGATGCCGGGTGATCTGGAGCTCCTGGGCCGCGACCGGGACGCCTTCCGGGAAGTGGTCCAGGGGGCGTTCGCCCGCACCACGCACAGGGAGGCCACCGCGGACCTGGTGGCGCTCGGCCACCCGCAGGACCCGGGCGCCGAGATCGACTGGGAAGGGGAGGAGATCCTCTCCGCGAAGACCAGCCGCCCCTTCTTCGTCGTCGACTACCCCAAGGGATCGCGGGGCTTCTACGACCAGGAGGACTCCGAGCGCCCCGGCATCCTCCGCAACTTCGACCTGATCGCCCCCGAGGGCTACGGTGAGCTGGCCAGCGGCAGCGAGCGCGAGCACGACTACGCGTCCCTGGTCACCCGGATGCGCGAGACCGGCGAGAACCCCGCGAAGTACGGCTGGTACCTCGACCTGGCCCGCCGCGGCATCCCCGCCAGCTCCGGCTTCGGCATCGGCCTGGAGCGATTCACCCGGTACGTCACCGGCCGCACCGCCGCCTGGGAGGCCAGCGCCTACCCGAAGCTCCCCGGAGTGGTGTCGGCATGAGCGTCCTGAGCGCCGAAGGCTTCCCCGAGGAACAGGTACGGCACCGGGCCAGGGCCGGAGCGGCGGCGGCCTTCCCCGCCCTGGAGTCCTACGGCAGCAGCCTGCTGGGTGCGATCCCGGCCGGCCACGACCCGTACGACCTGCTGGAGCGCGCAAGGATCGTGCCCCCTGTGTTCATGCCGGAGCGGCTGAAGAAGCTCATCGACCTGGCCCGCGAACCGCTGTACACCGATGTCGAACTGGGCGCGTCGGTCGGCGGGTTCGTCTCCCGGCTGCCGCTGTACGTGTCCGCGTTCGGCTCGACCCAGGTCGCCAGCCACGACCTGGGCGAGGCGGCCGGACGGCAGGCCGGACAGCTCGGCATCCCGATGGTCATCGGGGAGAACGTGGTGCCGGTCAACGGCTACCGCGCCGCCTCGGACTCCGGGTCCTCTCCGCTGCTCGGCCGGATCGCCGCCTACACCGCCGCCGCCGACGACGAGCACGGCGGGGTGGTGGTCCAGCAGTCCACCGAGGACGCGGACGCCGAGGTGTGGAACCAGGTCTACAGCGACCCGGTCTCCGAACCGCTGCTGGCCACCGGCCGGCTCGCCTTCGAACTGAAGGTCGGCCAGGGTGCCAAGCCCGGGCTCGGCGGCCTCACCGTCCTGGGCCGCGAGGCCGGCGGCAGGGTCGCCGAACAGTACGCCATGGACGAGGTGTTCGGCGCGGACAGCGACTCGGTCCTGCGGATCAGTAGCCCCGGCACCTTCACCGAGGAGATCCTGCGCCAGCAGATCCGGCTGATGCGGAACAACTTCCCCCGCGTGAAGGTGTGGGTGAAGCTGCACCCCGGCCGCGACATCGCCCTCGCCGCGGCCACCGCCTGGGCGGCCGGCGCCGACTCCGTCACGGTGGACGGAGCGGAGGGCGGCACCGCCTGGGCGCCGACCGGCTTCCTTGGCCAGGTGGGACTCCCGCTCGGTGAGTGCCTCACCCGCATCGGGCCCACCGACCACTGCCTGCTCGCCAGCGGGCGGATCTGGGAAGGCGGCCGGGCCGCGAAGGCACTGGCGCTCGGCGCCCGCGCCGTCGGCCTCGGCCGGGCCGCGCTCCTCGCCGTGGACGAGGACGCCGACGCCGGCCTGGTCCGGCTGGTCGAGAGCATCGCCCTGGAACTCCGGCTGCTGATCAGCTCCGTCGGCAAGTACCACGCGAACGCCCTGGAAGCGGACGACATCCTGCTGCCGGCCGACCCCGCGACGGCCTCCCGCACCGGCTGACTCCCTTCCGAACAGCACGACTTCGCACCATCCGCACGTCATCCACCGTGGCTCCGTCGGTCTCCCGGCACGCCGCGAGACCACGAGATCCGAGCTACCAAGAAGGTGTCGAGATGTCCCAGCCGCAAGCAGACCCAGCCCTCACCGCCGGCGTCGGCGTCCCCGCGCACGTCGCCACGTACAACGACACGGCAGAGGACCTTCCCGAGGGTGCGCTGCACGCTCTCTTCGCCGCCCAGGCCGCCCGTACCCCGGAGGCCGTCGCGCTCGTCCGCGAGGACCGCAGTCTCACCTACCGGGAGCTGGACGGAGCGGCCAACGCCCTCGCACACCGGCTCGTCACCGAGGGCGTACGGCCCGGCGACGCCGTCGGCCTCCTCTTCGACCGCTCGTTCGCCTACGTCATCACGGTCCTCGCCGTGCTGAAGAGCGGCGGCGTGTACGTACCCCTGGACCCCCGCCAGCCCGAGGAGCGTCTCAGCTGGATCCTCGGCAACACCGAGGCCACCCTCCTGGTGACCGACCGCGCGGCCGGGGAGACGGACTTCGCCGCGGACCTGCCCGTCCTGCGGCTCGACGACCGGAGCGCCACGGCCGGCAGCACGACCACGGCACCCGGCATCACGGTCCACCCCGACCAGCCGCTGTACATCATGTTCACCTCCGGCTCCAGCGGCACCCCCAAGGGCGTCGTCAACACCCACCGCAACGTCGTCGAACTGGCCCTGGACCCCGGCTTCGGCGCCGCGGCCCACGAGCGGGTGCTCGCCTACTCGCCGCTGCCCTTCGACTCCTCCACCTACGAGCTGTGGGTTCCCCTGCTGCGCGGCGGACTGGCAGTCGTCCTGTCCGCCCCGAAGATCGACATCGGCGAACTGGCCGAGGCCATCACCCGCCACGAGGTGACCGCCGCCTACTTCACGACCGCCCTCTTCGACGCCATGGCCGGCGAGGCGCTCGACGGGCTGGGGCAGCTGCGCGAGATCTGGACCGGCGGCGACGTCCTGTCCGGCGTCGCGCTCCAACGGGCCCTGGACCACTGCCCGGACACCACGTTCGTGCACGTCTACGGTCCCACCGAGGCGACCGTCTTCTGCAGCTACCAGGCCTTCACCCCCGAGGTGCGCACCCTCGACCGGCTCCACCTCGGCATCCCGATGGCGAACACCGCCATGTACGTCCTGGACGCCGAACTGCGTCACACCGCCCCCGGCGAAGCCGGTGAGCTCTACGTCGCCGGACCGCACCTCGCCCAGGGCTACGGCCGGC
>NZ_JAFMPZ010000283.1 GCF_017353455.1 Streptomyces laculatispora | reverse complement strand
GCCCCAGAGTGGCGAGACGCTTCAGCGCCTGCCCCGTACGGGCCACCCCGGCCCCCGCGCTCTCCGCGAGATCACGCACCGCGCTCTGCGATCCCGACAACACGGCCCGGTACACGCCCTCGTCGAACGCGCTCACACCCACAGCTTCCAGCACAACAAGCCTCCTCTGCCCTACCTGTGGGGCCGTGCCGGACCGGTGCGCGGGCAGGTCGAGTCGCCGGTCGGCCGTCCCCTGACAGGTGGCGTGTTTGGTCACCACGCCAAAGACGCCAACAGATTATCTGGACAGCGAGTGATCGCACAGCGTTCACTTCTGCCGAACCGTCTGTCAATCAGTGCACGTGAGAGGCGGTTCGCGTCCCCCGGCCCTCCGCCCATGCCACAGGCGAGCACTCCCGCTCGTCCACCCGGCATGCCCGAATCCCGTGAGGAACCCCGTGACATCTCAGCCGCGAAGAGCGTCCCGCACCCGACGCGCAGCCATCGGCGCTCTGCTCACCACCAGCATCGCCGCCCTCAGCCTGCCTCTCGCCACCCCCGCCACCGCCACCGGCCAGGACTCCCCCCTCGCCGCCGGCACCTACCTGATCACCCTGGCCGACCAGCCACTCGCCACCTACGACGGCACCGTCGACGACATTCCCGCCACCAGGCCCACCCCGAGCCGGAAGCTCGACGTCACCACCACCAACGCCAAGCGCTACCGCACCCACCTGGTCGACGAGCAGACCCAGGTCGCCAAGAAGGTGGGCGCCACGGTCCGTCAGCACTACGCCGTCACCACCAACACCTTCAGCGCCCGGCTCAACGCCCGCCAGCTCGTCCGCCTGGCCGCGACCAAGGGCGTCACCGGCATCGCCCCCGACAAGTTCCACCACGCCACCGACGACAAGAACTCCACCGACTTCCTCGGCCTCTCCGGCCGGAAGGGTCTGTGGGCCTCCCTCGGCGGCACCGCCAAGGCGGGCAAGGGCATCGTCATCGGCGACATCGACACCGGCGTCTGGCCCGAGAGCGCCTCCTTCAAGGCCCCCGCGCTCACGACCGGGAAGCCCACCGGCAAACACGGCGGGAAGCCCGGCAAGGACGACCGCTACCGGCCCTACCTCGACGGCACCACCACCGTCATGAACAAGGCCGACGGCACCACCTTCAAGGGCACCTGCCAGACCGGTGAGAGCTTCACCGCCGCCGCCTGCAACCAGAAGATCATCAGCGCCCGCTACTTCGGCGAGGGCTGGCTCCGCGCCGTCCCCGAATCCAACCGCGGCGGCTACATCTCCCCCCGCGACAGCGAGGGCCACGGCACCCACACCGCGTCCACCGCGGCCGGTAACGCCGGTGTCCGCGCCACCGCCGACGGCAAGGACCTCGGCACCATCTCCGGTGTCGCCCCCGCCGCCACCATCGCCGTCTACAAGGCCCTCTGGCAGAGCAAGGACGGCACCCAGGACGGCGGCCTGACCAGCGACCTCGTCGCCGCCATCGACCAGGCCGTCGCCGACGGCGTGGACGTCATCAACTACTCCGTCGGCGGCATGTACGAGAGCGAGTACAACGACCCGATCCAGACGGCGTTCCGCAACGCCTCCGCCGCGGGTGTGTTCGTCTCCACCGCCGGGGGCAACGCCGGTCCCGAGGCCTCCAGCCTCGACAACACCGCGCCCTGGACCACCACCGTCGCCGCCGGAACCATCGCCTCCCACACCGGCACGGTGACCCTCGGCAACGGCAAGAGCTACGTGGGTGTCAGCACCAGCGTGCAGAACACCGTCGGCTCCGCGCCCCTCGTCCTCGGTGCCACCGTCAAGACCGCCGGCGCCGACGCGGCCGACGCCGCCCTCTGCATCAAGGGCACCCTCGATCCCGCACGCACCGCAGGAAAGATGGTCGTCTGCAACCGGGGTACCAGCGCCCGCATCGACAAGTCCGCCGAGGTCAAGAGGGCCGGCGGCATCGGCATGGTCCTGGTCAACCTCGGTAACGAGAGCACCGACGGCGACCTGCACTCCATACCGACCGTCCACCTGAGCGGTCCCGACGCCGCCGCCGTACGTGCCTACGCCGCCACGGGCAACGCGACCGCCACCCTCGCCAACGGCGGCAAGAGCGCCGTGTACCCGCAGGTCACCGGCTTCTCCTCGCGCGGTCCCTCCCTCGACGGCAAGGGTGACCTCCTCAAGCCCGACATCACCGCGCCCGGCGCCACCATCCTCGCCGCCGTGGCTCCGCCCGGTAACGCGGGCCGTGACTTCGACTACTACTCCGGCACGTCCATGGCCGCCCCGCACATCGCCGGTCTCGCCGCGCTCTACCTCGCCGAGCACCCCACCTGGTCGCCGATGAGCATCAAGTCGGCCATGATGACCACCGCTTCCCCCACCAAGACCAACGACGGCAAGAACAGTCGCGACGTCTTCGCCCAGGGCGCCGGCGAGGTCGAGGCCCGAGCCATGCTCCGGCCCGGACTCGTCTACGACTCCAGCGAACCGGACTGGCTGGCCTACCTCGAAGGCGTCGGTGTCGACACCGGCACCGGAACCAAGGCCATCGACCCCAGCGACCTCAACTACCCCTCCATCGCGATCGGTGACCTCTTCGGCACCCAGACCGTCACCCGCACTGTCACCGCCACGTCGGCCGGCACCTACCGGGCCAAGGTCGATCTCCCCGGCGTCAAGGCCACCGTCTCCCCGTCCGTCCTGCACTTCAGCCACCCCGGGCAGAAGCGCACCTTCACCGTCAAGCTCGACGTGACCACCGCACGTGCGGGAGCCCTCGCCACCGGATCCCTCACCTGGGCCTCCGGCCGCATCACCGTCCGCAGCCCGATCGCCGTCACCCCGCAGAGCGTCCGCGCGCCCGCCGAGATCAAGGGCACCGGCGCCAAGGGATCGGCCACCTACTCCGTCACCCCGGCCACCAGCACCCTCACGGCCACCACCTACGGCCCGGTCTCCTCACCCCTCACCAAGGGCACCCTGACCGGAACCGCCGAGGTCTACTACGAGGCGACCATCCCGGCCGGCACCAAGGCCTCCCAGATCTCGGTCCACTTCGACCTGGACGCGGGCAACATCGGCGGCCTGGTCTGGGGGCCGATGGTCGACGGAGTCCTGCAGAGCGCCCAGTTCGGCGACGTCGACAGCGAGGGAACAGCCACCATCAGCGTGCCGCAGCCGACGGCCGGGACCATCTTCGTGGCCGTGATCGCCCTCGACGAGACCGGCACCGGCGAGAGCGTCACTCCGTACACGTACCAGGTGAACAACATCGCCGAGAAGAGCCCGGCCACGGGCAAGGTCACCGTCACACCCGACCACGCCCGTGTCACCCCCGGCACCCCGACCGACCTGACGGCCGCCTGGTCCGGCGCCCCGGCGGTCACCCGGTCCACCACCTGGATCGAGTACTCCAACGGTGCGGGCACCTTCCTGACCCTCAACTGACCCGGATACCCGGAAGCGGTGCCCCGGCGCCGCCACCGTGGTTCCCGTAGAACACGGGTGCCCGGCTCCTCAGGGAGCCGGGCACCCGGTTCGCGCGCTCAGCCCTGGACCGCGTACGTGACGAAGTTCGTCCAGGAGGCGGGGGAGAGGGCGAGTTGGGGGCCCTCTTCGACCTTGGAGTCCCGGATGTGGACGGTGGTGGGGCAGGTGGCGACCTCTACGCAGTCGTCCCCAGAACCACTGCTGTAGCTGGACTTGTGCCAGGACAGGGCGACTTCGACGCAGCTGTCGCCGTCGCCACCGCTGTAGCTGCTCTTGAACCAGGACAGTTCCGTCGTGTTCATGGTGCTCCTCGCATCCGCCGCAACAGGCTCACGGAATCCTCCAGTGAGAGAGCCTGCGAACGCATCCTGGCATATCGCATTTGGAGCACGCTCACGACTTTGCGCTCGGAGATGAACTGGGAGCTCTTCTGCCCCTCGCAGTATCCGAACCAGCTGTTCTCCGGAGTCTCCAGGAGCTGCATGGGCCCGTCCAGCCCCGCATGCCTCTCGCGTACCACCGGCATGATCTGAATCTCGATGTTCCGGAGCGAGGACAGTTCCAACAGGTGCTCGATCAGCCCGGCGGCCACCGCGTCGCCGCCCGTCCTGCGCAGCAGCAGGTGTTCCTCCAGGATGAAGCTGTAGGCGGTGTTGGGCCGCTGCCGCAGCAGTTCCTGCCGCTCCAGCCGGGCGGTGAGCTGCGCCTCGATCTGGTCATCGCCCAGCGGCGGAAGCTGCTCGACGAACAGCGTCCGCGCGTAGGCCTCCGTCTGCAACAGACCGGGCACCAACCGGCATTCGTACGTGTTCAGGGCGATCGCGTCCTGCTCCAGCCGCGCCCACTGGCGGAACCAGCTCGCAAGCCCCGGCCGCCGCGACAGGTGCTTTGCCGCGGCCCTCAGTACCCCCATCGCGTCGAGCACGACCTCGGCCCGCTCCACGAACGTCGGCGGTGGGAAGCGGCGGCCCTGCTCGATCGAGGCGACCATCGGCAGTGAGTAGCTCACCAGCGGGGCGAACTCCTCCTGAGTGAGGCCGGCCCGTTTGCGCAGGACCTTGAGCACCTCCCCGAACGCCTTGAGACTGTCCGACGACTCGGGCTCACCGCAGGCCCCCGCCAGTCCACCCGTACCGCCCGTACCGCCCGTGCCCTCGGCCATGTGCGGCCACCTTCCGTGCGCTCGTCCCCGGTCCGCAACTCGCCCATGGTCACGCATCGTTACGCAGGCCGTCCACTCTCCGTACCCGTACGCTGACGTACCGTACGGGTTCCGTGGCTGGTCGCACGGGTCCCGGCCGAGCACGCTGACCCGCATGGAAGCATCCGTCACCCCCCACCGGCCGTGCACCGAGAGGCTGTTCGTGCAGCGGTTCAGCTCCACCCCCCGAGGGGCGCGGCTCGCCCGCAGGCTCGCTGTTCATCAGCTGCACGTCTGGGGCATCCCGTACCGCTCGGACGTGTCCGACACCGCCGCGCTGCTGGTGGCCGAGCTGGCGGCCAACGCGGCGACGCACGGCCGCGTACCGGGAAGGGACTTCGAACTGCTGCTGGGCCTGGCCGCCGGAGGCCCGGAGGCGCCCGGCAGGCTCCGGATCGAGGTCAGCGACACCCGGGGCGAGCGTCGGCCGCCGGGCCCCGGGGAGGTCGTGAAACCGCCGCCCGGGTCCGGCGGCGGGTACGGGCTGGTGCTCGTCGAGGCGCTGGCGGACCGGTGGGCGGTGCTGGAGCGCGTACCGGGGAAGACGGTCGGCGTGGAACTGGACCTGTTGTACTGAACCCGGCCCCGCCCCGCCCGGTTACTCGAAGCGGGAGGTGTCGCCCGCTCCCCGGCGTACGATTTCCAGCTCACCGCTGGAGAAGTCGATGACGGTGGTCGGCTCCGTGCCGCAGTCGCCGGAGTCGACCACGACGTCCACCTCGTGGTCGAGCCGCTCCTTGATCTCCCAGCCCTGGGTCATCGGCTCCTCCTCGTCGGGCAGGAGCAGGGTGCTGGAGAGCAGCGGCTCGCCGAGCTCCTCCAACAGGGCCTGGACGACGGCGTGGTCGGGGATGCGGACGCCGACGGTCTTCTTCTTCGGGTGCAGCAGCTGGCGCGGCACCTCCTTCGTCGCCGGAAGGATGAAGGTGTACTGGCCGGGCGTCGCCGCCTTCACCGCGCGGAACACGTCGTTGTCGATGTGCACGAACTGCCCGAGCTGGGCGAAGTTCTGGCACATGAGCGTGAAGTGATGGCGATCGTCGAGGTTGCGGATCGCGCGGATGCGGGAGATGCCGTCACGGCTGCCGAGCTGACACCCCAGCGCGTAACAGGAGTCCGTCGGGTACGCGACGAGCGCGCCGGAGCGGATGCTGTCGGCCACGTTGCTGATGGTGCGCCGCTGGGGGTTTTCGGGGTGTACATCGAAATACTTCGCCATTCGGCGAGTCTACGGCTTGTCCCGCGAATGATCTCTGAACTGGTGGGGACGTGGTCGGTGCCCGACGCGAGTGGTGCCCGGTCCTCCGGCGGAAGGGACCAGGGGCGGCCCTCGCGAACCGGATCTGCCCCTTCGCCGCTCGATCCACGGCAAGCATGGCGCCACCGGGGTGGCCCCGACCAAGACGAACCAGGCCATCGTCATCGCTCACTACAAGCGAACAGGGGCAGCCGGGGAACGCTGCGAACGCCTTGGAGGAGGTGGCCGACCACCTCCTGAAGAAGGGCCTCCGAAGGCCGCGGCCCGTTGATCCGGAGTGCTGTCGTGGGCGACCGCCGAGGGGGCCGCTCCTTTGACGTCTTCTGACTGCGGGCCCTCCGGGCCCTGGATCACGTCGAAGCTGACCCTGTCGTTCTCCGCCGGCGCCCTGGGGGCCTCGCTCTGGATCGCGGTGAAGTGGACGAGCACGTCCGCGCCGCCGTCATCCTGCGCGATGAAGCCGAAGCCCTTGTCGGCGTTGAGCCATTTGGCTGCGCCTGTAGCCATCGGCGCGTCCCTTGTCTTTCTTCCACGGCGCGGCGATCCCCGCCGCGCCTCCGGTCCCGCCGGTTCGCTGCGCCGCTGAGACCGGCCGCTCGCGGTGTGCTACCCCGCAGGTGTTTTGCGGGCCTGCGGGGACCGGGGCTCCGCCTGGCGCATCACCCCCCACGGCGAGGGCCAGGACGACGGAGCCGATGACGGCCGGGGCACGTGCCGGGACCGACCCGGGCGCTCGCCCAACGCGGCTGCGAGCAGACCGATCTTCAGCGGCGGGCCTTGGCGAACCCCTGTCGGCGGAGATGCCGGTGGCGACTGCGAGCGCGCGGAGTCACTTCAGACGCTCCGAGTGCTTCGGGCGCCCTCTGTGCCCCAGCCCCCCGCATCGATACTTTCAGTCGCGAGCTGACTACGTACAGAAATAATTCAGTTTTTGGTGCATCAGCGGAACCGGAGCAAAGTATGAAGCTTTACCAGAAATGGGCTGCCGGTGCGGGTGCTCTCGCATGCACCGCGACACTCGTGTCCAGCACGGCCGTTACGGCGGCAGCCGATGACGGGCGCCCCGCGACGCGGTCGATCGTCGCCCAGCAGTTCACCCTCAGGCTCGCCGGCGACCCGGGGCAGGTCGCCAACGTCCGGGGAGCGGCAACGGGCAACGGTGTCCCGGTCATCCAGTACCCCTGGTCCGGCACGTCCAACGAACGCTGGGAAGCGGACGCGGCTCTGGGCGGCTACTACCGATTCAAGTCCATCGGCAGCGGCAAGTGCCTCAACGTCAACGGAGGCGGGAGCGCCAACGGCACCCAGGTCATCCAGTACACCTGCGGAAGTGCCGACAACGAACTGTGGAAGTTCGTGCCCAAGGGCATCGGCTACCAGGTCGTCGTCAAGTCCAGCGGCAAGTGCCTCAACGTCAACGGGGGTGTCGGCGTCGGGAACAACCTGATCCAGTACGACTGCACCTCCCAGGGGGTGGCCAACGACGTCTGGCTGCCCGTCTGGGAACCCGACACCATCTGAATCCCCGGCAGGACGGCAGAAGCGGGCTGGCTTTCACCCTGCGGGTGACGGGCCCAGCCGTTTCGAGACAGCACCTCCGCGGCCGTCCGCGACGGAACGGCGCGGGCGGCCGTTCGCGGGGGTGGTGAGGAACATCGGGCAGGGGTGGAGTCGCGCAGCCGAGCCGCTGGTTGGCTCAGGCGGCCTCGTCCATGAGGCCGTCTGGGCTGACGGTGACGCTCTCGCCCTTGATCTTGCGGGCCCTCTCCCGGTGCCGGTGGACCGTGGTGTCGTGCAGGCGGGCATGGTGTGCGGTCGTCTCTCCGGAGGAGTGGTCGAGCGGGACGCGTACGATTCCTTGCGGGACATCCCGAGTGATCGGCCTGGTTCCATAGGTGTGGCGCCACTGATGGGGCGTCAGACGCGTGCTTGTCGCGAGCGGCGCACCGCTTCAGCCGGATGTTGAGCCGGCTCCGGAGGGAGCGCGTGGCCGGCGCTCCAGGACGCGGCGCTGCTGGGTTGTGGGCTGGGCCTCGATCTCCTCGTCGATGAGGTCAGGGCCTCGCGCTTCATCCTCCGGTGGAGGTAGCGCATGCAGGTGGCGCCGTCGGAGTCGCGCAGGATGTACGCGAAGGCCGGATTGCAGATGTCGCCGACCCGCAGGCCGCAACCCCGAGGGGCGCCTGGTGACGCTGGTCCTGATGCGGATGGCGGGGTACGCCACGCAATCGATGTGCACCATGCATTAGAAGTGCTTCATGCATATGAAGTGCAGCATGCATACGGTTCGTGGTATATCTGTACAGAGCGGTGGCCTTCCCGGCAGGGAGGCAGGCCCGCACCCGCAGTCGAAGGAAGCCTCGCGTGGACATGCCCGTGGACCGGATCGAGTTCGAGACCATGCTTCTCGGCCGCCATATGAATCTGCTCGCCTCCAGGGGCGGCGGCCGGCTGGACCGGAGTGCCTACATCCTCCTCAGCCGCATTCAGGTCGAGGGCCCGATGTCCATCGGTGATCTGCGTGACGCCTTCGGTCTGGACGCCTCCACGCTGAACCGGCAGACCGCCGCCATGCTGCGGGCCGGTGTCGTCGAGCGCATTCCCGACCCTGAGGGCGGCATCGCCCGGAAGTTCGTCATCACGGAGGAGGGCGCGCAGCGCCTGGACCAGGACCGGTCGGAGAACCTGGAGGGCCTCGGCTCGCTGCTGGCCGACTGGACCCCCGAGGAGGCGGCCCAGCTCGCGGACAATCTCGCCCGGCTCAACCGCGACATCGAACGCCTCGACGGGCGGCCCTGGCCGCGGGACAAGCCCTAGCCTCGATCGTCCATGAGCCCTCGTCGGTGTACTGACGGGGGTTCTGTGTTTGCGGGGCGTGGTCTTTTCGGGGCTGGGGCAGGTTGATGGCCCGGGTGTCGCGTCGGACGGGCGCCGGGTTCCGCTTTCCCGGTGTGGTGGTGCGGATCGTTGGGGCGGTCGGCGTGGCTGGTCAGCCGGGGCTCGGCAAGGCATTGAGCCGGTCGATTGCCCGGGTGACTTCGTCGGTCCAGGGCCATCGTGTGGTGAAGCGGAGCCGGTGGCGGCCGGTGTCGCGGGCGTTTCGGATGCGGTCCTCGCAGCGGGCCCGGCGGCGGTGGCGCAGTTCAAGGTCGGCGAGCCGGCCGCCTTTGGCGTTGGTCGCGATGCAGGTCAGTCGCAGTCCGTCGAGGTCGGTGAAGCGTAACTGGGCGCCGGGGTGAGGCCGTTCCTTGCGGGCGGTCAGCTGCATCCCCTTGGACCACGTGCTCAGGGGCGGGCATGTCGGTGATCTCCGCGACCCAGGTGCCGGGCCGCTCTGTGCCGCAGGCGTCGTAAGCCGGTGTCCACGCCTTCTTCGGGATCTTCAGGACGGCCTGGTGCATGGCGTCGGTCATGGTCATGCCGACGGAATGCGACAGCCACCGGCCCCGGCGGGAGAGCCAGTCGAGGAAGGCGTGGGTGCCGCCGGCGGAGTCGGTGCGGATCAGTGCCTGCGGCCGCCCGCCGCAGGTGTTGGGGGGGCTGGGCCAGGGCGAGTTGGGTGGTAGTGATGTGATCGCTCGCGGTGTTGGAGCCTGCGTTGCCGGGCCGCAGCAGCGCGGCCACCGGCGCTCCGGAACCGGCCTGGCCGTGGTCGACGAACGCGACGAGCGGATGATGGCCATAGGCCTTCTTCCAGGTCGCGGTGGCGTCCTGCTTCTCGGAGTGCGCAAGGACCAGCACGCCGTCGATGTCCACGGTCACGCGACCGTCGGCGGCCGGACCGTTCGCCCCGGCCGGTTTCCGGACCCGCGACCGTACTTCGGCCCGCGCCGACCGGATCGCGGTGAGCGCCTTCGGTCCGGCTGCGGCGAGGGCGTCGATGAGCCGTGAGACCGTGGGATCGGGCACCACCGGGCCGAACACGCGGCACCCAGACCCCCACCCGCACCTTCCACCATGACCGGAACGTCTGGAAAGCGATAAAGAGGTAGTTTTAATTCTGTGGGGCAAGCTGGGTCGCTTGCCCCACAGGGCTATAGGGAGGCTTGACCTGTGCGGTTTCCGAGAATGATCAACCGCTTCTTACTCGTTTCTGGGTTGCTCGCCCTCTCCGCTTGTGGAGGTGGAGGCGGAGACGGAAAGAGCAGCGGGGACGAGACCTCCCCGGACGGTCTCGCCGTGAAGGGCGAGAACCCGAAGATCCTGGTTCACAACCGCGATCTGGCCGAAGACATGCTGGTGGGCGGACGTCTCCAGTACATTGCTGACGGCGACTGCCTGGTGGTGCACGCCGACAAGGGCGGCGCCGAGGTCACCGTGTCACCGATCTGGTCGAAGGACGTGCAGCCAGCCCGCGAGAACGGCAAGCGGGGTGTCGAAGTCCCGAACTTCGGCACGATTATGGAAGGCGCCACGATCAAGGCGGGCGGCTCTTTCTGGGAGGCAGACGACGCCAGGATGAAGGACGCGGACATCGCGCGGGCGTGCCGGCCGGAAGGGGGCTTCATCGTCCTCAACGCCGGCTCCTTCAAATAGGCCTTATCCATGGTCGGGTCACTGAGCCTTTTCCAACCTGCGGCAGAGTGCGGCGGGTGGCGCGATCGCCGTGCTTGACTGCTTCATATGCCGTCCGCGTCCAGCCGCTCCGCGGACTGGAGCAGGTGCTCGGGCAGTTTTGAACCGGCCGCCAACACCTCGATGCCGATGAGGCGGCCGTGCTCGTCGAATTCGAGGTTGGTCATGCCGCCGACGTCCACCGGATCGCAGGGATACATGTGCGCAGACCGTACGCGGACCTGGGATTCGTGGGCGGCGTCTGAGCGTCGGCCGCCAGGCCTTCCTCGCACTCGCTCACCTGTGCGTGGGACAAAGGCGATGTAGCAATTGCACGCGCGCCCTGGCTCCAGTTCCTTGGGGCCAGGGCGCGTGCCCCGAGACGTGACCGCGTAAATTTTTCACACCGTCGCGAACTGCGACAATCTGCATCTGCATATTTCAAACCAGGCGGCACGGGACGGCGCTTTAATCCCATGCCGCCCTTGACTGAGTGGGATAATCAAAATGATTCACTTCTGGCGGGCCGCCTTCATGCTCTCGCTCGTCGGTTCCGGAATTATTGGAATTCTTGTGGCTGTTTCTATGGCCGGCGTACTCGGGCTGGAGGGGGAACAGGAAATGAATGATATCTTGCTCCAGTCCTTCGTGGCAGGCGCTCTCGTTTCCACGCTTTTCGCCGCTCTTGTCGCCTCGGTGAATTCGGTTCACCTGATGCGCAATGTGGCCCGTTTCGGGCTTCAGGTAGAGAATTCTTCGCCCTCCGTCCGCTATGTGCAGGAGTTCGCCGCGCCAGTGGTCGAGGTTGCTGACACGACCCAACTTATCGAGGCGTCTGTTCGGGGGCTCAAGGAGTGTGCGGGACTCTCTGCCGAGGTTAAGATCGCAAACGCCGAGACGGCTCATATCGTCTGCTCGGGGGCTAGTGGCGGAAATGTGATTCTGGAAATTCAGACATCCATAGTCTCCAATTCTGTTCACGTATCAATAAAAACCGCTCCTGAATCCTCTTGGAAAAGACTTAATGGGGGAGCTTCGTGGATAATTTCCGAGATTGCCCGTTCTGTCGTAACGAAATCCACTGTCAGGTAATTTCCAACATCTCTCGATTCTTGTTCTTCTTGAGATGGGCCGCCTTTAAGGCATCTGAATTTCCTGTCGGCGAGCGCGCCATCGGCCTGAAGGGCTATCGGCTTTTCGTGACGACAGGTCAGGTCAACTGGCCGGCTGTTTCGGCTTGTTGGGTTGAAGGCGGGCGGGCGGGCTGGTGGCCTGGCTGTCGCGTCGGGTTCCCCAGGAGCAGCGGCCGACACCGCTCGGCTGACCTGAGTGTGATCTTGCCGCCTGCCCCAGGCTGCAAGATCACACCTCGGTCCGAACCGCGCGCCAAGGGAACCTGATCCGATTTGCCGACGTCGAAGGTCGGAACACGAGAGCCTCACCGCCGGCACGATCTCATTCCCGTGCTGAGAAATGGCGAGGCCACTCGGCAAAGAGGAGGCACTCCTCTTCTTTGGAGCAGCTACTGAGGGGGGACACGCATGAGTTGGACCAGGCGATCCGCTGGATTGCTGGTGGCGGCGGCCATGGTGATGTCAGTAGGCGCGTGCACGGCCGATAGCGGTGGCGGTGACCATGAAGCCATCTGCGCCAATGTCTTCACCTACCAGGACAGATCATATGGGGACGTGGCGAACGTGAAATTCACACTTGGGAAGAAGCTCGGCGTCGCCACCCAACCAGCCACCTGTGACGACACCGGCGGCCAGGACAAGAGCGAGGAGCCGGTTACTACGGAGACTGCCTACGAAGTGGACGGCATCTCTCCCAAGGTCGCCATCGCCATTGGGGACACACCGAAGACAGCCACGTTCTTCGCCGTTTCCTCCGGCTCAGAGGTCCCGCCCGAGGTGCGGAAACTGATCGACGGCTCCTGATCTGAAAGGCGGGGTTCGGTGTGGTTCCAAAGCTGACGCCACACCGAACCCCGCGCACCGGACTGGGCCGCCACGTAACGGCCATTCGCAGCCTCGCTGTCAGCCGGCGCGTCCAGCACGCCCACAGCCGCTACAGCGAGCGTTCCAGGGGGATCGGGCGTGATCAATCTGCGCGTTTCGCCCTGGGCGAGCGGGCGGGTCCGGTAGTCCGCCTTGCGGCCCGGCCACCCGGCCGCAGGGCGGCGGACCTGCACGTCGGTGCCGTCGATCCGCAGCTTCACACCCTCGGCGGCGGCGTAGGCGAACACGTCTTCCAGGGTGCGCAGCCCGATCCCGGGCCGGTCCGGCACGGCGAACCCGCGCGCGGCCAGCAGTGGCCTGATCTGCCGGACCGCCCCGGAGATCGTGGAGCGGTCCACCCCGAGCAGCTCGGCCAGCGCGGCGTCCGGCAGGTCATGGCGTAGCTTCATCAGCGTCACCAGCAGCCGATCCAGGAACGACAACTGGTGTTTCGGGCCGGCTCCTTCGGCGCGCCGCCGATCGCCCCCGCCTCGCTGGACCAGAGCCGATTCCTGCTGCGCCTCCCACTTCGGGGCCAGTTCAGCGACAAGCTCGCCGAGATGCTCCCGGCTGATACCGGACACGGGAGGATGGGCGAAGGCCGCGCGGGCCCACGATTTCGTCACACAAATCCAACCCGCGCGGCAATATTCTCGTTACGGCCGTAGACCGTCAGCAGTAGCGTTCCATCATGGCCTCATACTCTGCGCAGGACTTCTACGATCAGCTTGCCGAGGACTACCACCTGATCTACGCGGACTGGTCGCTGTCTGTATCGCGGCAGGGGAATGCCCTGGACGCGCTGGTCCGGCGGTATCTGGACGGTGCCGAGCCACTGGCAGTCCTGGACTGCTCATGCGGGATCGGGACGCAGGCGATCGGCCTGGCCGAGCACGGGCACCGCATCGTGGGCAGCGATCTGAGTCCGGTTGCCGCGGTTCGAGCGGCTAAGGAAGCGCAGCGGCGGGGGTTGACAGTAGCGACGTTGGCGGCGGACATGCGCTCGCTGCCGTTCGCCGACGCCTCGTTCGACGTCGTGCTGAGTGCGGACAACTCGCTGGCGCACCTGCTGACCGAGGACGATGTCTGCCGTGCGGTGGGTGATATGCGGCGAGTCGTGCGAGACGGCGGGCTGCTGGTGCTCTCGCTGAGGGACTACGGCGACGCCCGACAGGCTCGGCGGCAGTCCACGGTTCCGCAGGTGACGGAGAGCGACGCCGGGCAGGTGGTCACCTTCCAGCTACGGCACTGGCACGACGACGGCGTCTACGATTTCGATCACGTGCAACTGCTGCCGGATGGCGAGACCTGGCAGGTCCGGGTCCGGCGGGCGACGTCGCGGGCCTGGACACTGGAGGAACTGGCAGAACTCGTGCGAGAGTGTGGGTTCGGCAACGTCACGTGGCACGGTGTCGAGGAGGCGCACTTCTTCCAGCCGGTGTTGACTGCGCGGCCTGTGGCCTGACCCGCACATCCAACAAACACATCCTCACGTCAGGGCCACAAGCCGCCGGGCTATCGCTCCCCGAGTCGTTTAGTGGTCGAGCCATGATCGGTCGTGGCGACGGACCCGCGAGGGCGGTTTGCCGTCGGGGGGCTGAGTAGTGCCCCACGCGCTCGGCCGAGAATTGACAGTTCGTTACTCGCTGCCACTGGGTTCTCTGGTACGTCTGGCCGAAACGGTCGAAACCTGACAGGGCACGCATGCCCCACGCCTCCGAACTCCGGACCGAGACGTATTGCGTTAGAGCGCACTACAACTCCTAGGTTCGGAAGCATGCGATACATCAAACTCGGAACGACCGGACTGGAAGTCTCCGCCATCACCCTCGGCTGCATGAGCTTCGGCGAGCCGGACCGGGGCGGCGAGCCCTGGTCGCTGGGCGCGGACGCCAGCCGGGACATCATCAAGCAGGCCATCGAGGGCGGCGTCAACTTCCTCGACACGGCCAATGGGTACAGCGCCGGAAGCAGCGAGGAGATCGTCGGCCAGGCGGTCAAGGACTTCACCCGGCGCGAGGAGGTCGTTCTCTCCACCAAGGTCTGGATGCGGATGCGCCCCGGCCCGAACGGCGCCGGGCTGTCCCGCAAGGCGATCTTCGCCGAGCTCGACGCCTCCCTGAAGCGACTGGGGACCGACTACATCGACCTGTACCAGATCCACCGCTGGGACTACGACACCCCGATCGAGGAAACCCTCGAGGCGCTGCACGACGCGGTCAAGTCCGGGAAGGTCCGCTACATCGGAGCCTCTTCCATGCACGCCTGGCAGTTCGCCAAGGCCCTGTACCTTGCCGACCTGAACGGCTGGACCCGGTTCGTGTCGATGCAGGACCACTACAACCTCATCCACCGAGAAGCAGAGCGGGAGATGCTCCCGCTCTGCTTCTCGGTG
>NZ_JAFMPZ010000282.1 GCF_017353455.1 Streptomyces laculatispora | reverse complement strand
GGCTCCGCCGCGCATGCGCGGGGTTGCGGAAAGCCGGTGCACGCGGGGACGGCGGGCGCCACTGGGAAGCCTTCCCCGTGGGGCGAAGGCCCACAAGGCCGTACGAGGTGAGGGAATCGGCCATAACGCCTGTGACGGATGTGCCTGGATCTGCGTCCAGTGCCTGGCGGTGCTCGGGTGTGCGGAGCGGAAGGGGCGGTCGGCCCGCCCGGGGTCGCACGCCGCCGGACGGCCGTGCGCCGTGGTTGCCGAGTGCCGTGCGCAGCTAACGTCGAGGGTGACGGAGCGGCGCACACCGTGGTGCGTCCCCTCGGATCAGGACGTCCCCTGTAAAGGTGGAATACGTGAAGGCCATTCGTCGATTCACCGTGCGTCCCGTCCTCCCCGATCCCCTTCAACCGCTCAGCGACCTCGCCCGCAACCTGCGCTGGTCCTGGCACACCGAGACCCGTGAGCTCTTCCAGGCCGTCGACCCGGTGGCCGGCCGGGCGGCGGACGGCGACCCCGTGCGCCTGCTCGGTGCCGTGTCCGCCGGGCGGCTCGCCGAGCTGGCCCGGGACGAAGCGTTCCTGCACCGGCTGACCGAGGCGTCCGCCGGTCTCCAGGACTACCTTCAGGGCCCCAGGTGGTACCAGGAACAACTGGTGCAGGGCGTCGAGCTGCCCGCCGCCATCGCCTACTTCTCGCCCGAGTTCGGGGTGACCGCGGCGCTGCCCCAGTACTCCGGCGGGCTGGGCATCCTCGCCGGGGACCATCTCAAGGCCGCCAGCGACCTGGGCGTTCCCCTGGTCGGTGTCGGCCTGCTCTACCGCCACGGCTACTTCCGCCAGAGCCTGTCCCGGGACGGCTGGCAGCAGGAGCACTATCCCGTCCTCGACCCCAACGAACTGCCGCTCACCCTGCTGCGTGAAGCCGACGGGACGCCGAGCGAGGTGGTCCTGGCGCTCCCCGGCGGCCGCTCGCTGCACGCCCACATCTGGCAGGCCCGGGTGGGCCGGGTGCCGCTCCTCATGCTCGACTCCGACGTGGAGGGCAACGCCCCGGGTGAACGCGAGGTCACCGACCGGCTGTACGGCGGCGGCAGCGAGCACCGGCTGCTCCAGGAGATGCTGCTGGGCATCGGCGGCGTGCGCGCCGTGCGGGCCTACTGCCGGCTCACCGGCCACCCGGCACCCGAGGTGTTCCACACCAACGAGGGCCATGCCGGATTCCTGGGCCTGGAACGCATCCGGGAGCTCTCCGGCAACGGCCTGGACTTCGGCTCCGCGGTGGAGTCCGTACGGGCGGGCACCGTCTTCACCACCCACACTCCGGTGCCGGCCGGGATCGACCGCTTCGACCGCGAACTCGTCGCCCGTCACTTCGGGGACGACGGCGAGCTGCCGGGTGTCTCCGCCGAACGCATCCTGCACCTGGGCACGGAGACGTACGACGGCGGCGATCCCGGCGTCTTCAACATGGCCGTGATGGGCCTGCGGCTCGCCCAGCGGGCCAACGGGGTCTCCACCCTGCACGGGGCGGTCAGCCGCGGGATGTTCGCCGGGCTCTGGCCGGGCTTCGACGCCCCGGAGGTGCCGATCACCTCCGTGACCAACGGGGTCCACGCACCCACCTGGGTCGCACCCGAGATCTACCGGCTGCGCACCGAGTCCGGGGGCACCCCGGGGCGGTGGGACTCCGCGGCCGCCATCCCCGACCGGCAGCTCTGGGACCTGCGGCGGACGCTGCGCGAGCAGCTGGTGACCGAGGTGCGGCAGCGGCTGTACGCCTCCTGGCGCACCCGCGGCGCGGAGGCCGCCGAACTCGGCTGGATCGACGGCGTCCTGGACCCCGACGTGCTGACGATCGGCTTCGCCCGCCGCGTGCCCTCGTACAAGCGGCTGACGCTGATGCTGCGCGACCGCGACCGGCTGCGGGGGCTGCTCCTCCACCCGGAGCGCCCGATCCAGATCGTCGTGGCGGGCAAGGCGCATCCGGCCGACGACAGCGGGAAACGGCTGGTCCAGGAGCTGGTCCGGTTCGCCGACGACCCCCGGGTGCGCCATCGCATCGTCTTCCTGCCCGACTACGGGATGGCGATGGCCCAGAAGCTCTACCCGGGCTGCGATGTCTGGCTGAACAACCCGCTGCGCCCGCTGGAGGCGTGCGGTACGAGCGGGATGAAGGCCGCCCTCAACGGCTGCCTCAACCTGTCGGTTCTCGACGGGTGGTGGGACGAGTGGTTCGAGCCGGACTTCGGCTGGGCGATCCCGACGGCCGACGGCTCCGCGATGGACGAGGACCGGCGTGACGACCTGGAGGCCAACGCGCTCTACGAGCTGATCGAGGACCGGGTCGCGCCCCGCTTCTACGACCACGGGGGTGAGGGGCTCCCGGAGCGCTGGATCGAGATGGTCCGCCGCACCCTGGGCACCCTCGGCCCCAAGGTCCTCGCGGGGCGCATGGTCCGTGAGTACGTGGAGCGGCTGTACGCCCCCGCGGCCCTCGCCCAGCGCTCCCTGGACGCCACCACCGCGAGGGAGCTGGCCGACTGGAAGGCCAGGGTCCGGGCGGCCTGGCCGCGGGTGGCGGTCGACCATGTCGAGGCGGTGACGCCCACCGAGGCGGGCGGCTCGGCGGAGCTGGGCTCGACGCTGGCGCTGCGGGTCCGGATCACCCTCGGGGCACTGGAGCCGGACGATGTGGAGGTGCAGGCGGTGGCCGGCCGGGTGGACGCGGCCGACGCCATCACGGACGCCCAGGTGTTCCCGCTGAAGCCGGCCGGGGGCCAGGACCTGGAGGGCCGCTGGCTGTACGAGGGGCCGCTCGCCCTCGACCGCACGGGCCCCTACGGGTACACCGTGCGGGTGCTGCCCGCCCATCCGCTGCTGGCCGGCGGAGCCGAACTCGGCCTGGTGGCGCAGCCGGCGGGGGGAGCGGGCGAGGGTGCGGGCCTGCTGATGCGCTGACGTCCCGTTCTCCCGCTCCCCCGTGGGCCCGGCACCGTTGCACCGGTGCCGGGCCCTTCGTCTCCTGAACGCATGTGCTTGACGTGTCCATGCGATGCATTTAAGTTCCTCACTCATCGCAGGGTTCATCACTCGACTCAGGGTTCATGTCTGTGAACTCTCTTGGTCTCGGGCCGAGTTGCCGGACCTCCTCCGTACCGGAAGGCACCCCCACATGCGCACCGGAACCATCGGGCGCGGCCTCGGCCTCGCCACCTCCCTCGCGGCACTGCTCACCGGCTTCTCCATGGCCCCGGCGCCGGCCCCGGTCGGCCGGGCCGCGCCGGCCCCGGTCCCGGCGGTGGCCGCGGCCCCCGCCGCCTTCACCCACCCCGGCGTTCTCGTCAGCCGCCCCCAGCTGGACTTCGTGCGCGCCAAGGTGCGGGCCGGCGCGCAGCCCTGGAAGAGCGCGTACGACCAGATGATGGCGGGCAAGTACGCCTCGCTCAGCCGGACGGCCAGACCCCGGGCCGTCGTGGAGTGCGGCTCGTACTCCAACCCCAACTACGGCTGCACCGACGAGCGCGAGGACGCGATAGCCGCCTACACGCTCTCGCTGGCCTGGTACCTCACCCAGGACAGCCGCTACGCCGCCAAGGCCGTCGAGATCATGGACGCCTGGTCGGCCGTGATCAAGGACCACACCAACAGCAACGCCCCGCTCCAGACCGGCTGGGCCGGCTCCTCCTGGCCGCGCGCCGCCGAGATCATCAAGTACACGTACAGCAGCTGGCCGAACGCGGGCCGGTTCTCCACCATGCTGCGCGACGTCTACCTGCCCAAGGTCATCAACGGTTCGAACAGCAACGGGAACTGGGAACTGAGCATGACCGAGGCCGCCATCGGCATCTCGGTCTTCCTGGAGGACCGCACCTCGTACGACAAGGCGGTCACCAAGTTCCGCGGACGTGTTCCCGCGTACATCTACCTGACCTCGGACGGTGCGCTGCCGAAGGCGGCGCCCGGCAGCGGACTGGACACCCGCGACAAGATCGTCAAGTACTGGCAGGGCCAGTCGACCTTCGTGGACGGGCTCACGCAGGAGACCTGCCGCGACCTCACCCACACCGGCTACGGTCTCTCGGCCATCTCGCACATCGCCGAGACCGGTCGCATCCAGGGGCAGGACCTCTACCCGGAGATCGCCGACCGGCTGCGCCACGCGCTGGGCCTGCATGCCAGGTACCAGCTGGGGGAGGCCGTTCCGTCGTCGCTGTGCGGCGGATCGCTCAAGGACGACCTCGGCCCGGTCACCGAGGTCGGGTTCAACGCGCTGCACAACCGGATGGGCATCGCGATGACCAACACCCAGACCCTCACCCAGCAGCGCAGGCCCGCCGGGACCGACAACCTGTTCGTCGCCTGGGAGACGCTGACCCACGCGGACAACCCCGGCTGAGCACACGACCGCCCGGGAGGAGTGGGTACTCCTCCCGGGCGGGATGCCGCGTCAGCCGCGGGACATGCGGTGCGGCTGGGTTCAGAAGGTCAGCTTGAAGCTGTTGATCTTTCCGGTGTCGCCCGAGTAGACGTCCTGGACCTTCAGCTTCCAGGTCCCGTTCGCCACCTCCGAGGAGGCGTTGACCGTGTACGTGGTCTGGACGTTGTCCGCCGAGTCGCTGGAGGACGAGTTCTTCAGGCGGTAGGCCGTGCCGTCCGGGGCGACGAGGTCGATGACCAGGTCACCGCGGTAGGTGTGGGTGATGTCCACGCCGACCTTGAGGGCGCTGGGGGCGTTGCCGGTACGGCCGGTGACGTTGACCGAGCTGGTGACGGCCGCGCCGTGGTCCGGGATGGCCGTGACGGTGGTGTTCTCGAAGACCGTGCCGCCGGGGTCGGTGCCGCCGCCGGGACGCGCGCCGACGTTGATGCCGGCCCAGGCGTCGGCCACGGACTTGTACTCGGCGCTGGTCGTGCCGTACAGCTCACCGGCCGCGGCGAGCGTGCCCGTGCGGGCGGCCGCGTAGTTCGTGGTGGAGCTGAACTTGGTGGTGAGCGCCTTGAACCAGATCAGCGCGGCCTTGTCGCGGCCGATGCCGGTCACCGGCAGGCCGTCGGAGGTCGGGGAGTTGTACGAGACGCCGTTGATGGTCTTGGCGCCGCTGCCTTCCGAGAGAAGGTAGAAGAAGTGGTTGGCCGGGCCCGACGAGTAGTGGACGTCGACGTTTCCGATGCCCGAGTACCAGGCGTCCTTGGACGCGCCGTCCCTGCTCGGCTTGTCCTGGTAGCGCAGCGGCGTGCCGTCGCCGTTGATGTTGATCTTCTCGCCGATGAGGTAGTCGCCGACGTCGGTGGCGTTGTTGGAGTAGAACTCCACGGCGGTGGCGAAGATGTCGCTGGTCGCCTCGTTGAGGCCACCGGACTCACCGCTGTAGACCAGGCCGGCGGTGTTGGAGGTGACGCCGTGCGTCATCTCGTGCGCCGCGACGTCCAGCGCGGTCAGCGGGGAGGCGTTGCCGCTGCCGTCGCCGTACGTCATGCAGAAGCAGCTGTCGTCCCAGAAGGCGTTGACGTAGTTGTTGCCGTAGTGGACGCGGGAGTACGCACCGACGCCGTCACCCCGGATGCCCGTCCGGCCCTGGACGTTCTTGTAGTAGTCCCAGGTCTCGGCCGCACCGTAGTGCGCGTCGGCCGCGGCGGTCTCGGCGTTCTGGGGGGTTCCGTCCCCCCAGACGTCGTCCGAGCCGGAGAAGAGGGTGCCCGTGCCGGACGAACCGTGGTTCAGGTTGTACGTCTTGTGGTTGCCGCGACCGGTGTCGGTCAGCGTGTACGAGGGGGCGGTACCGAGGGTGACCTGCCCGCTGTACTCGGTGTTGCCGGTGCCCTTCTCGATGGCCTGCCACTCGTAGAGCTTCGCGCCCGTGGTCGCGTCCGTGACGACGTGCAGCGCGTTCGGGGTGCCGTCGTCCTGCAGACCGCCGACCACGGTCTCGTAGGCGAGCTGCGGCTTGCCGCTCGCCATCCAGACGACCTTGCGCGGCGCCTTTTCGGCCACCGTCTTGTCCGAGCCGTCGGCCTTGGCCGCACCGAGCGCCTGCTTCTCGGCCGCCGCCGGAGCGACGTCCGCGGCCGTGGACACGGCCTTCAGCTGGGCGGTGGTGGCCTTGGAGGCCTTGGTGACGCTCTGGGTCGTACCCGACTTCGACTCCTGGACGATCAGGTCGCCGCCGAGGACCGGGAGCCCGCTGAAGGTGCGCTCGTAACGGGTGTGCGTGGTGCCGTCGTTGTCCTGGATGACGTCCCGGACGACGAGCTTCTCCTGCGAGCCGAGACCGAGGTCCTTGGCGGTGGCCGCCTTGCTCGCGTTCGCGTCGCGGATCAGCTCCGCACGCTGGGAGGGGGAGAGCTGCCTGGGCAGCGCACCGTGATCGGCGCCTGCGGATGCCGCGGCGGTGATGGCGGCGGCGCTGGTCGCGCCGGCCGGTGTTGCTGTGGCTGTGCCGGTCTGGACTCCGGCGGCCAGAAGGGCTGCTGCGGCTATCAGAGCGCCGGTCGCGGTGGCACGACGGCTGGGCGTGGATCTCACGCGGACTCCTTCTGCAAGGGGGGTACCGGCGGCAGGGTGAGCCGTCCGGGCAGAGCAGGCAGTGCGCAGAACGGGGTGAACAGTGTCAGCAGAAGGGTGGTTCTGTCAGGACCGCGTCAACAAGATGGCCGGAATTCGTCCGTTGCCGTAATGGTCATGTTCGTTAAGCGGACGTTTCGCCGATCATCACCGCGATGCCGTCCAGCGTCCTCCCGAGCCCGAATTCGAAGAGGACGTCGAGGTCGAGCTCGAAGGCGTCGTGTTCGAAAAGAGTGTGGAGAACCTGGAAGTGCCCACCTGCCGAGACTGCTTCGAACTGTGGCTCGTTCCGCGCCATCCACTCCTCGTCGGACAGCCCGGTGTCCTGGCGCGCCTGCGCCTCCAGGTCGGCGGCCTGGGCCAGTCCCTGCACATACGCGAAGAGGGTGAGGTGGGTGTGGAGCATGGCGTGCGGGGGCAGCCCGGTGCCCTTCAGCGCGCGCAGCACCCACTCCGTGTACCGCATCGCGTGCGGGGACGCCGTGGGCCGGGTGAAGGAGGCCATCGCCCGGGCCATCCACGGATGACGCCCGTACACCGCGCGCAGCCAGCGGGCGGCGAGCTCCAGCCCGGTCCGCCAGTGCTGCGGCACGGGCCCCAGCGGGCGCTCTCCGAGCGCCTCCTCCGACATCAGCCGCACCAGTTCGGCCTTGCCCGGGACATGGCGGTACAGCGCCATGGTGGACGTGGCCAGGATCGTCGCGACCCGGCGCATCGACACGGACGGCAGGCCCTCGGCGTCGGCCAGTTCGACGGCGGTGCGGACGATCCGGGCGCGGTTCAGCGCCGGCCCGTCCCCGGCGGCGGCGAGGGGCGAAGCGCGATCCGCGACCACGGTGCCGACCCCCGGCACGGCCCGCACCAGCCCCTCCGCGCGCAGCACGGCCAGCGCCTTCGTGGCCGTCGCCATGGCGACGCCCCACTCCCTGACGACCGCGCGGGTGGACGGCACCCGCGCGCCCGGGGCGAGTTCGCTGGAGGCGATCCGCCGGCGCAGCTCGGCGGCGATCCTGAGGTAGGGCGGTTCGGTCGGCACCCAGCGGACTGTACTAGTGCACCAAGGACGTCGTACACCGCTCCGAACTGCCCTTACCGGCCGGGGACCGGGTCGATTCCGGGCCATGCACTACGGCACTGTTTGTGGTGTACGCGGGCTCACTGCTGTGCTCCCGGCATGACTTCCTCACCGCCGGCCGCCCTCGCGGGCCGCCGTGAATGGACCGCACTCGGCGTGCTGATGCTGCCGTTGCTCTTCGTCTCGATGGACGTCTCCATCCTGTTCTACGCACTGCCCGCCATCGGCGCCGATCTGGAACCGGGCTCCACCCAGCAGCTGTGGATCCTCGACATGTACGGGTTCGTGCTGGCCGGGCTGCTCGTCACCATGGGGGCGCTCGGTGACCGGATCGGCCGCCGGAAGGTGCTGATGGGCGGCACGGTCGTCTTCGCCGCGGCATCACTCGCCGCCGCCCTCGCGCAGTCCCCGGAGGCCCTGATCGCGGCCCGAGCGCTGCTCGGGGTGGGTGGCGCCTGCCTGATGCCGTCCACGCTCGCGCTCGTCCGCAACCTGTTCCACGACCGGGAACAGCGCTCCCGTGCCGTCGCGCTGTGGACGACGGTGATGGCCACCGGGATCTCGCTGGGCCCGGTCGTCAGCGGAATCCTCCTCGAACACTTCTGGTGGGGAGCGGTCTTCCTGATCAACCTGCCCGCGATGGCGCTCCTGCTGGTGGCCGCGCCGGCGCTGCTCCCGGAGTCCCGGAGCCCGGTGAAGGCGCGGTTCGACGTCCCGAGCGCCGTGCTCTCGCTCGCCGCGCTGCTGCCGCTTATCCAGGGCATCAAGGAGATCGCCAAGCACGGCTGCCGGCCGCTGCCCGCCCTCGGCATCGCCGTCGGCCTCGTCCTCGGACTCGTCTTCGTCCACCGGCAGAGCCGGCTCACCCACCCGATGGTCGACCTGGCCCTCCTGCGCCGCCGCGCCTACGGGGGGTCGGTCCTCGTCAACCTCCTGGCGATGGCCGCGACGATCGGCTTCGCCGCCTTCTTCTCGCAGTACGTGCAGTCCGTCCTCGGCAAGAGCCCGTTCGAGGCCGCGATGTGGAGCCTGGTGCCGTCCCTCGGCGTCGTCGTCGCCGCACCGGCCGCCGGGGCGCTCGCCGAACGCCTGGACCGCGGATACGTCATGGGCGGCGGGTTCCTCGTCTCGGCGGCGGGCTTCCTCTGGCTCACCGGGACGCGGACCGGCTCCCCGTTCTGGGTGACGCTGGCAGGCTCCGCCGTCTACGCGGGCGGCCTGGTCGCGGCGATGACCCTGGCCAACGAACTCGCCCTGGGCGCCGCGCCGCCCGAGCGCGCCGGCTCCGCCGCGGCCGTCCTGGAATCGGGCCAGGAACTCGGCGGCGCGCTGGGCATGGCGCTGCTCGGCTCGCTCGGCGCGGTCGTCTACGGGCGCGACATGACCGACGCCGCACCCGGCGCCCCCGACGCGGCCCGGGAGACCCTGGGCGGCGCGGTGGCCGTGGCCCGGCAGCTCCCGCCGCGCGGCCAGGACGACTTGCTCTCCGCCGCGTCCAAGGCCTTCACCCACGGCCTGAACACGGCCGCGGCGGGTGCGGCCGCAGCCATGGCGGTGGCCGCGCTGATCTCTGTCGTGGTGCTGCGGCGTGCCGGTGAACCGACGCCGGCCGATGCGGAGGACCGGCTCAGCGCGGAGCCGGCGGGAGGAGCGCTTCGGCACGCGGACGCAGAAGGCCGATGACACGCGGCAGTCGGCCAGGGAGGCGCTCGTGCACAAAGCCCGCCAGGTCGAGAACGACGAGTTGCCCGGCGGCATGGGCGGTGAGCCGTGCGGGCGGCGCCCCCGGCGGCTCCGGGCGACTCCCGCGGAGCGGAACCCGCACCGCAGCCGCGCTCAGACCAGGCTCTCCCGCCAGACGCGGTGCAGGCCCGCGAACCGGCCCGTGCCGCCGATGAGTTCGGCCGGGGCGCCGTCCTCCACGATGCGGCCGTGCTCCATCACCAGGACCCGGTCCGCGATCTCCACGGTCGACAGCCGGTGGGCGATCACCACCGCGGTGCGGCCGTGCAGCACGGTGTCCATCGCCCGCTGCACCGCCCGCTCGCCCGGGATGTCGAGGGAGCTGGTCGCCTCGTCAAGGATCAGCACCGCCGGGTTCGCCAGCAGGGCGCGGGCGAAGGCGACCAGTTGGCGCTGGCCGGCCGAGATCCGGCCGCCCCTCTTGCGTACGTCGGTGTCGTAGCCGTCGGGCAGACCGCTGATGAAATCGTGGGCGCCGATCGCCTTCGCGGCCTGCTCGATCTCCTCGCGGCTCGCGTCCGGGCTGCCGATCGCGATGTTCTCGGCGACGGTCCCCGAGAACAGGAAGGCCTCCTGGGTCACCATCACCACCCCGCGCCGCAGTTCGGGGACGGCGAGATCCCGCAGATCGGTGCCGTCCAGCAGCACCCGGCCGTCGGTCGGGTCGTAGAAGCGGGCCAGCAGCTTGGCGAGCGTCGACTTGCCGGCGCCCGTCGACCCGACCACGGCCACCGTCTGCCCGGCGGGAACGGTCAGATCGAAACGGGGCAGCACCTCACCACCGGTGCGGTAGGCGAAGCTCACCGAGTCGAAGACCACCTCGCGGCCCGGGAGCTCGCCCGTGAGCGGCGGCAGCTCCCGAGGTTCCAGGGCCTCCGGAACCGTCGGGGTCTGGGCCAGCAGGCCCGCGATCTTCTCCAGCGAGGCCGCCGCCGACTGATAGGAGTTGAGGAACATGCTGAGCCGGTCGATCGGGTCGTAGAGCCGCCGCAGATACAGCACCACCGCGGCCAGCACGCCGAGGGCGAGGGTGCCGGAGGCGACGCGGTAGGCACCCCACAGCACGATTCCGGCCACCGCCGTGTTGGCGATCAGCCGGGACCCGACGACGTAACGCGCGTTCTCGATCATCGCGTCGCCGTTCGTGCGCCGGTGCTCGTGGTTCAGCTCCCGGAAGGTCGCGTCGTTGACCGGCTCCCGGCGGAAGGCCTGGACGGGACGGATGCCGTTCATCGTCTCCGCGAACTTCACGATGACCGCGGCGATCGCCGTCGACCGGGCCGCGAAGATCACTCCGGCCCGGCGCTGGTAGAGCCGTACCAGCAGATACAGCGGGGCGAAGGAGAGCACGGCGACGGCGCCCGTCGCGAAGTCCAGCCAGAGCAGCATCAGGGAGATGGAGACGAACGAGAGGACGACCCCGATCAGTTCCTGCAGCCCCTCGCTGAGCAGCTCCCGCAGCGACTCCACATCGGTGGTGGAGCGGGAGATCAGCCGGCCCGAGGTGTACCGCTCGTGGAAGTCCACGCTCAGGGCCTGGGCATGACGGAAGATCCGGCCGCGCAGATCGAGCAGGGCGTCCTGGTTGACCCCCGCGGAGGCCTGGATGAAGGCGTACTGCATGGCTCCCGCGCCGACGGAGCAGAGGGCGTAGCCGATGCCCACGACGATCAGCGGCCCGTAGTCCTTGTCCCGGAACGCGGGCACCCCGCTGTCGATGGCGTACGCGACGAGCAGCGGACCGGCCTGCACCGCGATCTGCTGGACCAGCAGGAACAGCGCGGCCACCACGACCCGGCCGCGGTGCGGACGCAGCAGCGACAGGAGCAGCTCGCGCGTCGCGCCACGGGGAGTGGGCAGGTCGTCGCGGTCGAAGGAGTCCCTGGGCGTCGGCGGGCGCGCGGGACCACGGGGCCCAGTGCCCGGCGCGGACTTCTCCTCGTCCCCGCCGTCGCCGCCGGGTTCCGTGGGCCGTCCCGTCGTGGTGCTGGTCATCGGCTGCTGCCCTCCTCGGCAGGGGCGCTCGCGCCCAGGATGTCGTCGGTCGGGCCTGGCCCCTCGGGGTACGCGTCCTCGCCGTCCGGGAGGTCCGCGCCGGACATCAGCCAGGCGTACTCGGCGTTGCCGCGCAGCAGTTCCTGGTGGGTGCCGACCGCGCTGATCCGGCCCTCCGACAGGAGCGCCACCCGGTCCGCGAGCATCACGGTGGACGGCCGGTGGGCCACCACCACCGCCGTGGTCTCCCGCAGCACGCTGCGCAGCGCGGCCTCGACCAGCGTCTCCGTGTGCACGTCCAGCGCGGAGAGCGGGTCGTCGAGCACCAGGAAGCGCGGCCGGCCGACGACGGCACGGGCCAGCGCGAGACGTTGACGCTGACCGCCGGAGAGGCTCAGCCCCTGCTCGCCGACCTGGGTGTCGATCCCGTGCGGCAGGTCGTGGACGAAATCGGCCTGCGCGACCGAGAGCGCCCGCCGCAGCTCGTCCTCGCCGGCGCCCTCGGCGCCCATCAGGACGTTCTCGCCGACACTCGCCGAGAAGAGCGTCGGCTCCTCGAACGCCACCGACACCAGCTCCCGCAGCCGCTCGCGCGGCATCGCGGTGATGTCCTCGCCGTCCAGGGTGATCCGCCCCGAAGTGGCGTCGTGCAGCCGGGGCACCAGCGCGGTGAGCGTGGTCTTGCCGCAGCCCGTGGCCCCGACCAGGGCCATCGTCTCGCCGGGACGGATCCGCAGATCGATCCGGGCCAGCACGGGAGCGGAACCCTCCGCCGCGTCCGGGTAGCGGAACCGGACCCCCTCGAAGACCATGCCGCCGTCCCCCGAGGCATCCGCGGCCGGGCCACCGGACGGGCTCCCGGCCGCCGGGCGGTGCGTCGCGGTCTCCTCCTCCTCGGCCACGTCCATCACCTCGAAGAACCGCTCGGTCGCCGACGCCGACTCCTGGCTGATCGCCAGCAGGAAGCCGATCGACTCGACCGGCCAGCGCAGCGCCAGCGCCGTGGAGAGGAAGGCGACCAGCGTGCCCGCCGACAGTCCGCCGTCCGCGACCTCGATCGTGCCGAGCACCAGCGCCGCCCCGATGGCGAGTTCGGGGATCGTGGTGATGAGGGCCCAGATGCCGGCGAGCAGCCGCGCCTTGTCCAGCTCCGTGGCCCGCAGCCGCTGCGCGAGGGCGCGGAACGCGAGGGCCTGGCTGCGGTGCCGGCCGAAGCCCTTGACGATACGGATGCCGAGCACGCTCTCCTCGACCACCGTCGTCAGATCGCCGACCTGGTCCTGGGCCCTGCGCGCCACCAGCGAGTACTTCGCCTCGAAGACCGAGCAGACGATCATCAGCGGCACGACAGGGACGAGCAGCACCAGGCCGAGCGTCCACTCCTGGCCGAGCAGAATCACGAAACCGACCACGATCGTGGTGGAGTTGACCACCAGGTAGGTCAGGGGGAAGGACAGGAACATCCGCACCAGCATCAGGTCGGTGGTCCCGCGCGACAGCAGCTGGCCCGACGGCCAGCGGTCGTGGAAGGCGACCGGCAGGCGTTGCAGATGGCGGTAGAGGCCGGCCCGCATCGACGCCTCGACACCGGCCAGCGGACGCGCCACCACCCAGCGCCGGAGGCCGAACAGGAACGCCTCCGCGATCCCGAGCAGCAGCAGATACAGCGCCCCCAGCCAGACGCCGCCGGGGTCCCCGTCGGCGACCGGGCCGTCGACCATCCACTTCAGCACGAGCGGGATCACCAGGCCGAGGCACGAGGCGACGACCGCTATCAGGATCGCGCCGGACAGCCGGGCCCGTACCGGCTTCACATACGGCCACAGCCGCATCAGGGAGCGTGCGGCGGACCGGTCATTGGGCTCTGCATGTTCTTCGGGCATCAGGGGCGAGCCTACGGTTCACCACTGACATCGCTCATCTGCTTTTCTCGTGCGGCCGGGGCCGGACCGCTGGACGTCGTAACGCGGCATCAACCGATCGGCTGATGCCGGTTCGAGCGCGATGGCGGATGCCGCGCGCGGGCCGGCGCCGGGATGCTCGTGGACATGGCAATCATCGAAGTGGACGGGGTGCACAAGGCCTACGCCGGACGCCCCGCGGTGGACGGGGTGAGCTTCGCCGTCGACGAGGGGGAGATCTTCGGGATCCTCGGCCCCAACGGTGCGGGCAAGACCACCACCGTCGAATGCGTCGAGGGACTGCGGGTCCCCGACTCCGGTACGGTCCGGGTCGCCGGGCTCGACCCCGTCGCCGACCATGACCGGGTGACGCTGCTGCTCGGCGCCCAGCTCCAGGAGAGCGAACTCCAGCCCAAGATCACGGTGGGCGAGGCTCTTGAGCTGTACAGCGCGTTCTACCCGAACCCCGCCGACTGGCGGTCGCAGGCCGAGCGGCTCGGCCTGCACACCAAGCTCACCACCCGGTTCGGCCAACTCTCCGGCGGTCAGAAGCAGCGGCTGTCCATCGCACTCGCACTCGTCGGCAACCCCCGGGTCGTGGTCCTCGACGAGCTGACCACCGGGCTCGATCCGCGCGCCCGGCGCGACACCTGGCAGCTGATCGAGGAGGTACGGGAGAGCGGTGTCACGGTCCTGCTCGTCACGCACTTCATGGAGGAGGCCCAGCGGCTCTGCGACCGGATCGCCGTGATCGACAAGGGCAGGGTCGTCGCCCTCGACACCCCGTCCGGGCTGATCGCCAAGGCGGGCAGCTCCACGGTCATCTCCTTCACGCCCGCGCAGCCGCTCGACGACGCCGAACTGGCGCGGCTGCCCGGCGCGGCCTCGTGCGAGAGCCGCAACGGCCGCATCGTCATCAACGGCGACGACGAGACCGTCAACGCCGTGATCTCGCTGCTGGCCCGGCTCCGCATCACCGCGCACCAGCTGCGCGTCGCCGAAGCCAGCCTGGACGACGCCTTCCTCGACCTCACCGAGCACCCCGGCCCCGCCGAGCGGCACGCACTCACAGAACGGGCAGTCTGAGATGGCCACAGCGAACACCGTCCCCGGCCACGGGCCCCGCACCGCCCCGGCGGGCGCCTCCCTCGCGGTCCTCAGGTCCGAGACCAGGCTCTTCCTGCGCGAACCCGGCAGCCTGTTCTGGATCCTCGTCTTCCCGACCGTACTGATGACGATCCTGGGACTGATCCCGTCCTTCCGGGAGCACGACGACGCACTCGGCGGCCGGCGCGTCATCGACCTGTACGTCCCCGTGGCCGTGCTGCTCGCCATGATCATGGCCGGTCTGCAGGCGATGCCGCCCGTACTGACCGGCTACCGCGAGCGCGGCATCCTGCGCCGCATGTCCACCACCCCCGTACGGCCCGCCGCCCTGCTCGGTGCGCAGATCGTCCTGCACGGCGCCGCGGCACTCGGCTCCGCCCTGCTGGTGATGGCGGTCGGCCGGATCGCCTTCCACGTGCGGCCGCCCGGACAGCCCCTCGGCTATCTGCTGGCGTTGCTGCTCGCCGTCGCCTGCGTGCTGGCCCTGGGCGCGCTGGTCTGCGCGATCTCCCGCACCGTCAAGATCTCGGCCGCCATCGGCTCGGTCGTCTTCTTCGTGACGATGTTCACCGCGGGTGTCTGGGTGCCGGTGCAGACCATGCCCGACACCCTGCGCCGCATCGTCCAGGTCACCCCGTTCGGCGCCGCCTCCCAGGCGCTCGACCGGGCCGCGTCCGGTGGCTGGCCGAGCTGGGCGTACCTCGGGGTGGTGGCGCTGTGGACCGTACTGGCGGCGGGGGTCGCGGTCCGCAGGTTCCGGTGGGAGTGACGACCTCGGCCGATCCGGGGGAGACTGCGGCCATGAGCGCGGGGGAGAGGGAAGCCGTGATCCGGGTGGCGACGGCCGAGCAGTGGTGGGAGCGGTTCTTCCGGTACGGACCGTACGGGCTGCTGGCCCTGGCCACCGCGGTCTCGGCGGTGACCGGCGACCTGATCATGTCGCGCCAGGACGTGTACGTCATCGCGGTCCTCGTGCCGTCGGCGCTCGTGCTCCAGCTCTGGTGGGGACGGGTACGGACCGCGTCCGGCCGGACGCCGCAGTTCTACTTCGTCGTCCGCACGCTCCTCGCCCTCGGGCTGACCTGGTGCAACCCCTTCTTCGCCATCTTCGCGACGCTCGGCTACTTCGACGCGGCCCG
>NZ_JAFMPZ010000281.1 GCF_017353455.1 Streptomyces laculatispora | reverse complement strand
GGGCCTGACCCTGCGCGGCTCGTGCCCGGCACGATGACCGTACGGTCCCCGGAGCCGCGCAGGGTCAGGCCCGGCGTGCTGATCAGCACGCTCTCGCGGTAGGTGCCGGGCCGGACGACGATGGTGTCACCGGGCTTCGCGGAGTCCACCGCTGCCTGGATCGACTGGCCCGGATACACCACATGGCCGCCGGCGGCAGCGGCCGGGACGGACGGCACGGCCGTGCCCAGTCCGGCGGCCGAGACGGCTGCGATGCCCACGAGGCATTCGAAGTGTCGTTTCCTCATGAGCCGAAGCTATGGGCGATCACCCCCCGATGCCACGCAGGGTGACCGGTTGAGCGCGTGACGTGCCCGAATGGCTTACGTCATGCCCCGCGGCCCGTGTCTGCCGCGGACGCGGGGCCGCGCACTCGGGTGATACCGGCGACGGGCGCCGCGCCCGTCTCAGCCGTCGGCCGGGCGGACGGGTGCGACGACCGAGCGGGCCCACCGGTAGTCCGCCTTGCCGCTGGGGGAGCGCCGGATCTGCGGGGCGATCACCAGGTGCCGCGGGATCTTGTAGCCGGCCAGCCGTGTCCGGCAGTGCGCCTGGACGTCGTCCAGCGAGGGTGCCTCGGCGCCCTCGCGCAGCTGCACCACGGCGGCGACCTGGCTGCCCCAGCGCTCGTCGGGCGCGCCGGCGACCAGTGCGTCGTACACGTCCGGATGGGCCTTGAGGGCCTGCTCGACCTCCTCCGGATACACCTTCTCGCCCCCGGTGTTGATGCACTGCGACCCCCGGCCGAGCACCGTGACGATGCCGTCGGCGTCGACCGTCGCCATGTCGCCGAGCAGCACCCACCGCTCCTCGCCCTTGTGGAAGAACGTCTCCGCGGTCTTGCGCGGGTCGTTGTAGTAGCCGAGCGGCACATGACCGCGCTGCGCGATCCGCCCCGGCACGCCCGGTTCCACCGGCTCGTAGGTCGCCGGATCGACCACCGCCGTACGGGAGTTCATCCGCAGCCGGAAGCCGTTCCTCGGTCCGGAGTCGGCCGTCGCGGTGCCGTTGAAACCGGACTCGGAGGAGCCGAAGTTGTTCAGCAGCATCACATTCGGCACGAGCGCCTGGAACTCCGCCCGCACCGAGTCGGACATGACCGCCCCCGAGCTGGAGACGGAGAACATCGACGAGCAGTCGGTGTCCTTCAGCGGTCCCTTCAGTGCGTCGATCAGCGGGCGCAGCATCGCGTCGCCGACCAGCGACACGCTGGTGACCTTCTCCTTCTCGATCGTGCGAAGCACCTCGTGCGGCACGAACTTGCGGTGCACCACGATCCGCTGCCCGAAGTTGAAACCGATGAACGCGGTGAGCGTCGAGGTGCCGTGCATCAGCGGGGGAGTGGGAAAGAAGGTGATGCCCTCGCCGCCCGCGGCCACCCGTTCGGCCAGCTCCTGCGGGGTCTTCACCGGCTCGCCGGTCGGCGCGCCGCCGCCGAGGCCGGAGAAGAAGAGGTCCTCCTGGCGCCACATCACCCCCTTGGGCATGCCCGTGGTGCCGCCCGTGTAGATGATGAACTGGTCGTCGGGCGACCGGGGTGCGAAGCCGCGCCCCGGATCCCCGGCGGCCTCGGCCGCCGCGAACGCGACGGCATCCGGGCCCGGCGCACCCTTCGCGGGCGCGCCCACCCGGATGAGGTGGCGGAGCTTCGGCGCCTGCGGCGCGGCGGCCGCGACGCGCTCGTCGAACTCGGCGTCGAAGACGAGCGCCGCCAGGTCCGCGTCCTGGTAGAGGTAGACCAGCTCTTCCTCCACGTACCGGTAGTTGACGTTGACCGGGACGATGCGCGCCTTCAGGCAGGCCAGGACCGTCTGGAGGTACTCGATGCCGTTGTACAGGTGCAGGCCCAGATGTTCGCCGGGGCCGATCCCGGCCTCGATCAGGTGATGGGCGATGCGGTTCGCGGCGGCGTCGAGCCCCGCGTAGGTGAGCCTGCGCTCGGCGCCCGTTCCGGGATGGTCGAGGTAGACGAGCGCCTCGCGTTCCGGGACAGCGTCGACCACCGATTCGAACAGGTCGGCAAGGTTGTACTCCACCGTTCCTCCTGACCCCGGTTGGTGAGTGGCTCGGCGTCATTAGAGCGCCGACCGCCACAAGTGGGAAGGGGGCCCGTGAAGAAATCTGACTGCCTGTCAGGAAACTATTGAACTGCCTCCCCAACTACTGCAACCTGTTCTAGCCTTGAGACGGGAGACAGACCATGGGCGGTACGGAACACCTCACCGTGCAGCGCGAAGGCGCCACACTGGTGCTCACCTTGAACAGGCCGCAGAGCAAGAACGCGCTCTCGCTGCCGATGCTCGTCGGCCTGTACGACGGCTGGCTGGCCGCGGACGCGGACGAGGAGATCCGCTCCGTCGTCCTCACCGGCGCCGGCGGCTGCTTCTGCGCCGGCATGGACCTCAAGGCCCTCGCCGGGGACGGCATGGACGGCGAGCAGTACCGGGACCGGATGACGGCCGACCCCGACCTGCACTGGAAGGCCATGCTGCGCCACCACCGCCCCCGCAAACCGGTCATCGCCGCCGTCGAGGGGCACTGCGTGGCGGGCGGCACCGAGATCCTGCAGGGCACCGACATCCGCATCGCTGGCGAGAGCGCCACCTTCGGCCTCTTCGAGGTCAGGCGCGGGCTCTTCCCCATCGGCGGCTCGACCGTACGGCTGCCCCGCCAGATCGCGCGGACCCACGCACTCGAAATGCTGCTCACCGGCCGGCCGTACGACGCCGGGGAAGCGGCCCGGATCGGACTGATCGGCCGGGTCGTCCCCGACGGCACCGCACTGGAGGCGGCCCTCGCCGTCGCCGAACAGATCAACGCCTGCGGCCCGCTCGCCGTCGAAGAGGTCAAGGCATCGGTGTACGAGACAGCGGAGATGACCGAGACCGACGGCCTCGCCGCCGAACTGAAGCGCGGCTGGCCCGTCTTCGCCACCGCCGACGCCAAGGAGGGCGCCCGCGCCTTCGCCGAGAAGCGCCCGCCCGTCTACCGGCGGGCCTGAACCAAGGAGGCAACCGTGCCCGACGTCCTCAGCGCACCGCTGGTGGTCGAATTCCCCTTCACCCGCTCCCTCGGCCCGGTCCAGAGCGCCTTCCTCACCGGACTGCGCGAACGCACCGTGCTCGGCGTACGGACCGGTGACGGCAAGGTCCTGGTCCCGCCCGTCGAGTACGACCCCGTCACCGCGGAGGAGATCCACGACCTGGTGGAGGTCGCCGCCACCGGCACGGTCACCACCTGGGCCTGGAACCCGCAGCCCCGCCGCGACCAGCCCCTGGACACCCCCTTCGCCTGGGTGCTCGTACGGCTGGACGGGGCCGACACCGCACTCCTCCACGTCCTGGACGCACCCGGACCCGAAGCCGTCCGCACCGGCATGCGCGTCCGCGTCCGCTGGGCCGAGGCCCGCACCGGCGCCATCACGGACATCGCCTGCTTCGAGCCGCACGAGAGCGAGCCCGGCGAACCCGCCCCGCACGACGGCGAGTTCGCCGACCCCGTCACCGGCATCGTCACCCCCGCCCGCCTCGACTACACCTACACCCCGGGCCGCGCCCAGAGCGCCTACCTCGAGGCGCTGGAGGACCGGCGCGTCGTCGGCGAGCGCTGCCCGTCCTGCCGCAAGGTGTACGTACCGCCCCGCGGCGCCTGCCCCACCTGTGGCGTCGCCACCGACGAACGGGTCGAGGTCGGACCGCGCGGCACGGTCACCACCTACTGCGTCGTCAACATCAAGGCGAAGAACCTCGACATCGAGGTGCCCTACGTCTACGCGCACATCGCCCTGGACGGCGCCGACCTCGCCCTGCACGCACGGATCGGCGGCATCCCGTACGACCAGGTGCGGATGGGCCTGCGCGTCGAGCCCGTATGGACCGAGGGCGGCCGCCACCCCGACCACTACCGGCCGACCGGCGAACCGGACGCCGACTACGACGTGTACAAGGAGCTGGTCTAGATGCGGGACGTAGCGATCGTCGCCTTCGCGCAGACCGACCATCTGCGGCGCACCGACGAACTCTCCGAAGTCGAGATGCTGATGCCCGTCCTGCACCAGGTCCTCGACGCGACCGGCCTCAGGACCAGCGACATCGGCTTCACCTGCTCCGGCTCCAGCGACTACCTGGCTGGCCGCGCCTTCTCCTTCACCATGGCGCTCGACGGAGTGGGCGCGCACCCGCCGATCTCCGAGTCCCATGTGGAGATGGACGGGGCCTGGGCCCTGTACGAGGCCTGGGTGAAGATCCAGACCGGTGAGGCGGACACCGCACTGGTCTACGCGTACGGGAAGTCCTCACCCGGCCAGGTGCGCGACGTACTCACCCGGCAGCTCGACCCGTACTACACCGCCCCGCTGTGGCCCGACTCCGTCGCGCTCGCCGCCCTCCAGGCCCAGGCGCTCATCGACGCGGGCGACACCGACGAGGCCGCGCTCGCGGCCCTCGCCGCCCGCAGCCGCGAGGCCGCGTCGGACAACCCGCACGCCCAGCTCAGCGGCGCCGTGCCGGCCGGCGACTACCTCGTGCGGCCGCTGCGTACCGGCGACTGCCCGCCCATCGGCGACGGCGCCGCCGCCGTGATCCTCGCCGCCGGGGACACCGCGCGGGCGCTGTGCGAGCGGCCCGCCTGGATCCGCGGCATCGACCACCGCATCGAGGCCCACGGCCTCGGGGTGCGCGAGCTCACCGAGTCACCGTCGACCCGGCTCGCCGCCGAACGGGCCGGGGTCTTCGAACGGCCCGTCGACACCGCCGAGCTGCACGCCCCGTTCAGCTCCCAGGAAGTGGTGCTGCGCAAGGCGCTCGGGCTCGACGACCGGGTCCGGGTGAACCCGTCGGGCGGCGCGCTCGCCGCCAACCCGCTGATGGCCGCGGGGCTGATCCGGCTCGGTGAGGCCGCCGCCCGCATCCACCGCGGCGAGTCCGACCGGGCGCTCGCCCACGCCACGTCCGGCCCCTGCCTCCAGCAGAACCTGGTCGCCGTCCTCGAAGGGGAGAGCACTCATGCCTAAGGAGCCCGTGGCCGTCGTCGGCATCGGCCAGACCAAGCACGTCGCCGCCCGCCGCGACGTCTCCCTCGCCGGGCTCGTCCGCGAGGCCGCCGTCCGCGCCCTCCAGGACGCCGCGCTGACCTGGGCGGACATCGACGCCGTGGTCATCGGAAAGGCCCCCGACTTCTTCGAGGGCGTGATGATGCCGGAGCTCTACCTCGCCGACGCCCTCGGCGCGGTCGGCAAACCGATGCTGCGGGTCCACACCGCCGGATCCGTCGGCGGCTCGACGGCGCTCGTCGCCGCCAACCTCGTCGCCGCACGCGTGCACCGCACCGTCCTCACCCTCGCCTTCGAGAAGCAGTCGGAGTCCAACGCGATGTGGGGCCTCTCGCTGCCCATCCCGTTCCAGCAGCCGCTGCTGGCCGGTGCGGGCGGATTCTTCGCCCCGCATGTGCGTGCCTACATGCGGCGCACCGGGGCGCCCGACACCGTCGGCTCCCTCGTCGCCTACAAGGACCGGCGCAACGCGCTGAAGAACCCGTACGCGCACATCCATGACCCGGACATCACCCTGGAGAAGGTCCAGTCCGCACCGATGCTCTGGGACCCCATCCGCTACTCCGAGACGTGCCCGTCCTCGGACGGGGCCTGCGCGATGATCCTCACCGACCGCACCGGCGCGGACCGTTCGCCGCATCCGCCCGCCTGGGTGCACGGGGGCGCGATGCGCAGCGAACCGACCCTCTTCGCGGGCAAGGACTTCGTCTCGCCGCAGGCCGGCAAGGACTGCGCGGCCGATGTCTACCGGCAGGCCGGGATCAGCGACCCGCGCCGGGAGATCGACGCCGTCGAGATGTACGTCCCGTTCTCCTGGTATGAGCCGATGTGGCTGGAGAACCTCGGCTTCGCCGACGAGGGCGAGGGCTGGAAGCTCACCGAGGCCGGAGTCACCGAACTCGACGGCGACCTGCCGGTGAACCCCTCGGGCGGGGTGCTCTCCACCAATCCCATCGGCGCCTCCGGAATGATCCGCTTCGCCGAGGCGGCCCTCCAGGTGCGCGGACGGGCGGGGGAGCACCAGGTGGACGGCGCGCGCCGGGCGCTCGGCCACGCCTACGGCGGCGGGGCGCAGTTCTTCTCGATGTGGCTGGTCGGGGCCGAACCGCCCACGCGCTGACCGCACCCCTCCCTGACGGGCCGCACCACCGCGGCCCGTCCGGGGCCGGTACCGCTCACGGCCACAGCAGCTCGCGCACCCAACCACCAGGCTGGGAGCGGTAGTTGAGACGGGTGTGCCTGCGATGCGGATCCCCCTGCCAGAACTCCACGCTCTGCGGCCGCACGGTGTGCAGCGTCCAGTCCGGCGGTACGAGATCCGGCTCCCGCTCCAGTCGTTCCAGCGACCGCCGTACCGCCGCGTCCCGCTCGGCGGGACCGCTCAGCGGGCTGCTCTGCCGGCCGGTCAGCGTCTCCGCCC
>NZ_JAFMPZ010000280.1 GCF_017353455.1 Streptomyces laculatispora | reverse complement strand
GGGCGGTGTCGGCCCCGGACCCGGCCGCTGCCGGAGCCGACGCCCGTGCCGCCGGGTCCGGGGCCGACACCGCCCGTTCCCACCCCGCCGGGCCCCTCGCCCGATCCGATCCCGCAGCCGCCCGCGCCGAATCCCGAGCCGGTGCCGCCGCCGGAGCCGGAGCCCTCGCCGGTCGGCGCACCGGCCGCCGCTCCCGCCTCAGCCCCGGCCAGTACGGCGCCGGCCCGCGCGGTGACACGGCCGGCACCCGGCCCGCCGCGGCCAGGTCCTCGGCCGGCAGGTCCGCGTGCGGCCGGGCGGTGCAGCCGTTCCAGGACGGCGCGCGTGGCGTAGTGGGCCTGGCCGATGACCTGGCCGTTGACGGTCGGTCCGGCGGACATGGCTACTCCTTCATGGAAGGTTCGGTCACCGCGGGGACCGGTACGTCGAGCAGCGCCGTCAGCATCTGGGTGAACGCCTCCGCGTCCGGGCCGTCCAGGGCACCCAGCGGTGCGAGCGTCCCGTTGACGAGCCGGTGCACCACCTCGACCGCCCGGCCCGTCACCGGGTGTCCCTCGTCCGTCAGCGACAGCTGGACCGCCCTGGTGTCCGAGGGGTCGCCGGCGCGCCCGACGAGCCCGGCGGCCTCCAGACCGCGTGCCGGTTTCGACATGCAGAGGGGTACGAGCCCGGTGTGGTCCGCGAGCCCGCGTCGGCTCGGCCGCAGTCCCAACTGCCACATCCAGCAGGGATGCCAGCAGTGTCGAGGGGCTCAGGGGCTCATGGGCGCAGGTCCAGCAGGGCGTCGGCGTGCGCCAGGCCGCTCTCCGCCGAGATCGACTCCAGTGACTGGGCGTCGCGCACCGCTGCGAAGCGGACCGCGCGGCCGTCCTGCCCGGTTTCCCCGGACGTCCCGAATCCGTATACCGCGGGCCGCGGCAGGCTGTTGTAGGACCACGGGGTGGAGAAGTAGTACGCACCGGTGTCGTACAGCACCACGTAGTCGCCCGCCCGCAGCTCCGGCAGCTCCCGGGCATGGGCGACGACGTCACCGGCGAAGCAGCACGGTCCCGCGATGTCCTGGACGAGCGACGGCCCCTCCTTCGGGCGGCCCTCGGCATCGAACGCGCCGACCCGCAGCGGCCAGGCGCCCGGCATGAAGACGGTCCGGGTGGCGGTCTGGGCGCCTGCGTGGGTGAGCGCGATACGGCGGCCGCCGGCATCCTTCGTGTACTCGACCAGCGCGCCGATGAAGCCGTTCTTGGCCATCAGGGACCGGCCGAACTCGGTGATCAGCGCATACCGGCCGTCGAAGAGCCCGGGAACCGCCTCGCGCAGCGCCGCCACGTACGCGGCGAAGGTGGGCCGTACCGAGTCGTCGGCGAAGTTGACCGGCAGGCCGCCGCCGATGTCGAGACCGGTGATCTGCCGGGTGCCGAGCCGGTCGTTGATCTCCTCGGCCAGCCGGTACGTCTGCGCGATCCCGTCCGCGATCAGCTCCAGCGGGCAGCCCTGCGAACCGACATGGGCGTGCAGCCGGGTCAGCCAGGGGTGCGCGGCGAAGGCCTCCACGATCCGCTCGCGCGCGCCGGGGTCGCGCAGCGCCACGCCGAATTTGGAGGTCGCGGTGGCCGTGCTCATCGCCCCGATGGATCCGCCGCCGACCTGGGGGTTGACCCGGAGCCCGATGGCGGACACCGAATTGGCGGGCCGCAGCGCGGCGATGCGGTCCACCTCGTCGAGGTTGTCGGCGTTGAGCGCCACACCGAGCCCGAGGGCCCGGCGGATCTCCTCCCGCGTCTTGGCGGGGGAGTCCAGGACGATCTTCGAGGGCGCGAAGCCGGCGTCGAGCGCGATCCGCAGCTCACCGGGGCTCGCGACCTCGCAGCCCATGCCGCACTCGGCGAGCAGCCGCAGCACGGGCACGAGCGACGCGGCCTTGGCGGCGAAGGTGTGCAGCACCCGGGGCGCTCCGGGCTCTCCCGGGGCTCCGGCCAGGCCGGAGAACGCGTCGTGGAGGGCGGCGACCGTATCGCGTACCCCGTCCGTGTCGACGAAGCCGGCGACCGGGCACGACTCGCCGAGCAGACCGGTGGCTACGGCGTGCCGGACCGCGGCCGCGACACGCGCGGAGGGGGCGGGCGTGGAGGGAAGGCTCATGGAGCGAGAGTCGGTGATGGGGGCCCCGCAGATCTCTGTCGAGCAGGACAACATCGGCACAGGTCGTTGGCCGGGCGGCCAACGACCGTACGAACAGGGGGCAAACCTATCCGGTGAGACGGACGGCGAGGGTGATGAGCAGCCTGGTGTCGGGGTCGTCCAGGTCCACGCCGAACCGCTCCCGGGCGCGTCGCAGCCGGTACCGGAGCGTGTTCGGGTGAACCACGAGCCGGGCCGCCGCGCGGGCGATGTCGCCCGACACTTCCAGATACGCGGCCAGCGAGCGGACCAGTTCGCCGCCGGCCGCGAGATCGGCCCGCACGAGGTCGTGCACCGGCCCGCTGCCCGACTCCCACACCGGCCGTACGGCATCCAGGACCCGTACGACGTCGAGCGAGGGACCGACGCCCGCGGCGTCCGCGTACCGCGCCCGGTCCGCCCGGCCGTGCCGGTCCGTCTCGCCGCCCCGGCGCGCTTCGCCGTCCCCGCCCGTCTCGCCGCCCCGGTCCGCACGTTCGCGCAGGACCCGCACGATCAGCGCGGCCTCCTCGCAGGAGGACCGGGCCCGCAGCGCTGTGGCTGCCACCGGGCCCGCGCCTGCCCGGACCGGAACCCCGGTCGGCAGGGACAGGGCCAGAGTGGCCAGCTCCCGGGCCAGCCCCAGCACGTCACGTTCCTGGCCGGTGTCCACCGGCAGCAGCACCAGCAGCCGGTCGCCGTCGCGCAGCACCCGCACCGACGGGCGGTACGACACGGCCTGGAGCGCGAGGACATCGAGCGTGCGGTCGCCCGCAGGTGCCCCGAAGTCGCGTTCGGCCACCACGACCGCACAGGCAGCGTCGGGCGAAAGACCCAGTGACCAGGCATGCGTACGAGCGTCCCCCTCCCCGTACAGCAGCCCCCTCAGCGCGAGTTCACTGCGGCGCGCGGCTCCGCTCTCGCGCAGCCGGTGCCGCACCAGATGGGGTGCGGCGGCCTCGGCGCCCCGGCGCAGCGCGTCCGCCGCCCGCGGGGACAGACCGCGCCCGTCCGCCGCCGCCCAGATGGAGCCGAGGACCTCGGGGCCGCTGCGGACCGCGACGACCAGGCGCTCCGGACCGTCGGCGTCCGCCGCTCGGTGGATCACGTCCCGGGACGTCCACAGGGCGCGCAGCATCCCGCTGCGGCGCAGTTCCGCCACCCGCCAGTCGGGCACCCGGCCGCCCAGGATGGTGGACCGGCGCAGCCCGTCGGCCTCCGGCCCGGTCGCGGAGTGGGCCAGGACCCGGAACCGGGTGTCTTCGATGGTGATCGAGCCCCCGGTGTACTCGGCGATGGCCGCGGCGAGGGCGGCCAGACTCTCCGCGCCGCCGTCCGGTACCGCGGCTCCCTCCTCGCCTCGGCCCGCCCGCGCACCGGCCAGTGCGGAGCGCAGCAGAGCCGCGGTGTCCGTCCAGTCGGCCCACTCCGCCCGGGTGAGCAGGGCGATGCCCGACTCCTCCGCGGCGGCCAGTACCTCCGGTGCGGCGGCCGTTCCCTCCGCGTCGCGCAGCACCACGCCGCAAGCGCCGCGCCGGGCGGCCTCGCGCACCGGCCCCGCCGCCCCGGCCGATGCGGCGGGCACACCCACCACCAGCACCAGGCACCCGTCGAGCGGCTGCGCGGGCCCCTCGTCCCCGACCGCCACGGCCCGCACGCCGACGTCCTGGCCGCCCGGGGCCAGCAGCAGCCGCAGCGTCCCGCTGTCGTCGAAGGCCAGGATCTCGCGCAGCGCGACCGCAGGCTCCGGTGGGATGGGCGTACGGCTCGTCATGGGAGCCGAGCATACGAGCGGCAGTCTCCCGGCCGGCCGAGGAACTGCCGCCCGTATCGGGCGACGACGCGACCGCACGGTCTGCCGCGTCGGAACGAGGCACCGGAACGAGGCGCCGGGACGCCGCGTCGGAACGGAGACGTCGGGATCAGGCGATGATCGGGACCACGGCCTCCGGCGTCAGCATCCGGAACGTGAACGACTGGTGGAAGTACAGAGTGACGGTCGTCGCGTCGTGCTCCTGATAGCCGATCGACAGATCCTCGCCGAGACACAGTTCGAAGTCGCCGCCGCGGGTGGACAGCAGCACCCCGCCCGCCACCGCGGGCGCCCAGAGGATCGGATCGTCCAGCAGCCGGGCCAGATGGGTGGAGACCGGGTATCCGTGGTCGGACGTCTCGGTCGCCTCCGTGAACGCGTCCGCGCCCAGCAGCAGCCG
>NZ_JAFMPZ010000279.1 GCF_017353455.1 Streptomyces laculatispora | reverse complement strand
CCGCTGCCGTGCGGACCGTCGAGGGCGGACACCATCCGGGGATGCCGCCGGGCGACTTCGCCCACCGGGACCCGATCACCTCGTCCACCCGCGGCGACATCCAGTCCGGCGGCTGACTCGGTACCGCCCGCCGTGCGGCCCGCATGCGCGTTGCGCCCTGCGCAATGACCGATGCGAGTCTTGCGCCGCCCGTCGGGGAAGGCCACTGTGGCTGACACATCCGACGCAGCCGACCCCACGAGGTGCCTCGCATGACCACCCCCACCAGCCGCCGCACCCTCCTCGGAGCACTCCTGGCGGGCGGCGCCCTCGCCGCAGCCCCCTCGCTTCCCCGCTCCGGACATCCGGGGCGGACGCCGCGCACCGCCGAGGAGAGGGCGCGCAGGACCGCGACGCTCTTCCTCGGCACCTATACGTCCACCACCCCGGGCGGCACCGGTATCGGCGTCGCCTCCTACGACCCGGCGGCCGGGACGGTCACCGACCGCACCGTCGTCACCGGCGTCGAGAACCCCTCGTACCTCGCGCTGCACCCCTCGGGCGGCACGCTCTACGCCGTCGACGAGCAGGAACAGGGCGGCGTCACCGCGGTGGCGCTCGCCGGCGACGGGACCTTCCGGGTGCTGGGGACGCGGGCCACCGGGGGTGCGGGCCCCTGCCATCTCTCCGTCCACCCCGGCGGGAAGTGGCTGTTCAGCGCCAACTACACCTCCGGCAGCGTCGCCGTGCACCCCCTCGCCGCCGACGGATCGGTGGGGGAGCGCACCGACCTGGCCGCCCACACCGCCCCCGCGCCCGGACCGGGCCAGGGCGGCCCGCACGCCCACCAGATCGTCACCGCCCCGGACGGGGGCCACATCCTCGCCGTCGACCTGGGCAACGACACCGTGTACACCTACCGGCTCGACGAGGACCGCGGCACCCTGGAGCAGCTCTCGTACGCCGCGCTGCGCCCCGGCGCCGGACCGCGCCACCTCACCTTCCACCCCGGCGGCCGCTACGCCTACCTGGCCTGCGAGGTCGACAACACGGTCGTGGTCTGCGGCTACGACCCCGCCACCGGTGTGCTGACCCCGGGCACCCCGCAGTCCACCGGAACGGGCAGCGGCACCAGCTACCCCGCCCAGCTGCTGGTCACCGGGGACGGCCGCTTCGCCTATCTGGCCAACCGCGGCCACAACAGCCTCACCAGGTACGCCGTCGAGGACGGCGGGGCCGCGCTGCGGCTGCTGGACACCGCCCCGGTGGGCGGCGACTTCCCGCGGCACATCGCCTTCTCCCCGGACGGGGCGCTGCTGCTGGCCGCCAACCAGAAGTCCGGCACGGTCACGGTGTTCCGGGTCGACGGGGAGAACGGCGCCCTGGAGTCCGTGGGAACGCCGTTCGCGGCCCCGGCGGCGGTCTGCGTGCTGCCGCGGTAGCGGTCGCCCCGGCGAGGTGGCGCCCGTCCGTTAGGGTCGTCCCCGAGCCGCGGGGTTCCCCGCCGCGGTGACACGCACCATGGAGGCACCGTGCGCTTGAGAGTGGAGTTCACCACCGAGCCCTTCGATCTCGACGAGGCACCGGCCCACGCGGTCGTGGCCCGCGAGGTCGTCCAGTCGGCCGACCTGGACGCCGTGGACGTCGGCCCCTTCGGCAACACGGCCGAGGGCGGCGCCGACGAGGTGCTCACCGCGGTGGACTCCCTCCTGCGCAAGGACCTGGCATCGGGTGCCACTCGGGTCTCCCTCCAGGTCAATGTGATCGCGGAGGACTCCAAGTGACCGAGCCCGCGGACCACCCCCTCGTCGCCGCGGTCAAGCCGCTCGTGGACGCCATGGGCGCCGAGTTGCTCGGCCCCGAGCAGGCGCTCCCCGACGATGTTGTGCTGGCCTGGGAGGGCCTGGACGTCATAGCGGTCCGGCTGCCGCAGCTCTCGGACTCGCTGGACCACATCCTGGCCGCCATGGAGCGCCGGCATGGCATGCCGCTCGCCGAGCTGGACCGCAGGACCAAGCAGGAGGTCGTACGGACCCTGGAGGCACGCGGTGCCTTCTCCGTTCGCCATGGCGTGGAGACGGTGGCGGGGGCCCTGGGGGTCAGCCGGTTCACCGTCTACAACTACCTGAACAGGGATATCGGGCCGAAGAGCGAGTAGTTGGGCCCGCGGACGGGTGCGGTCCGCGCAGCGTGACGGAAGGCCGTCGTCCGGATCATCCGGCGACGGCCTTTTACATGAACGTAGTTTCAACAAAGTGTTGACGTGGTGTTGTGGAGGGCGTTAGCTATCCGCAGCCCGACCGACGCACAGCGAAAAACAGCCACGGAGGCTCCCGTGACTTCGAGCTCCACACCGGGCCTGGCCCGGTTCAACACCCTGGCGGACCACGAAGCGGCCGCCGCACTGCACGAGGTGTGTGCCAGTGCGGCCTGGGGGAGAGTGATCCTCTCCGGGCGCCCCTACGCCACGGCGGAAGCCCTGTTCTCCGCGAGCGACGCCGCCACGGCGGCCCTCGACGCGGAGGACCTGGCCGAGGCCATGGCCGGTCACCCGCCGATCGGCCGCCCGAAGCCCGGGGACCCGACCTCCTCCCGCGAACAGCGGGGGATGGCCGGCGCCACCGAAGAACTCAGGGCCGAGATGCTCGAACTCAACCTGGCCTACCAGGAGCGGTTCGGACATGTCTTCCTGATCTGCGCCACCGGGGCCACCGGTGAGCAGATGCGCGACGCGGTGAAGGCCCGGTCCGGGAACTCGCCCGAGCAGGAGCGCGGACATGTGCGCACCGAACTGGGCAAGATCAACCGCATCAGGCTGACCCGTCTCGTCACAGAAGGAGAGTGAAGGTCTTGAGCACCTTCGCCGCCGCATCGGTGTCCACCCACATCCTGGACACCAGCATCGGCCGCCCCGCCGCGGACGTCGCCATCTCGCTCGCCGCCCGCACGGGCAGTGACGCGCAGTGGGTGGCGCTCGGCGGCTCGGCGACCGATGCGGACGGGCGCTGCAAGGACCTGCCGGCCCTGCCGGAGGGCACCACCCACGTACGGCTCGACTTCGAGACAGAGTCGTACTTCGCCAGCAAGAAGCAAGCCGAGGCGCAGCAGGACGCCCCCCGCGTAAGGGACAGCGGTGCGTTCTTCCCGGAGGTGGCGATCACTTTCGCCGTCACCCCGGGCGAGCACTATCACGTACCGCTGCTGCTCAACCCGTTCGGCTACTCCGTATACCGAGGGAGCTAGCAGACACATGCCCACGATTCTCGGCCAGAACCAGTACGGCAAAGCAGAGAACCGCGTCGTCAAGATCACGCGGGACGGCGACACCCACCACATCAAGGACCTGAACGTCTCGGTCGCCCTGTCGGGTGACATGGAGGACGTGCACTACTCCGGCTCGAACGCGAACGTCCTTCCCACGGACACCACCAAGAACACGGTGTTCGCGTTCGCCAAGGAGCACGGCATCGAGTCCGCCGAGCAGTTCGGCATCCACCTGGCTCGTCACTTCGTGACGAGCCAGGAGCCGATCAAGATCGCCCGGATCCGGATCGAGGAGTACGCCTGGGACCGCATCGCGACCTCCGGCGGCAACTCCCAGTTCATCGGTGCCGACGAGGTCAAGCACTCCTTCGTCCGCAAGAACCAGGAGATCCGCACCGCTCAGATCACCTACGACGGCGAGTCGTGGCAGGTCATCTCGGGTCTCAAGGACCTCACGGTGATGAACTCGACCAACTCCGAGTTCTGGGGCTACGTCAAGGACAAGTACACGACGCTCAAGGAGGCGTACGACCGCATCCTGTGCACCGACGTCTCGGCCCGCTGGCGCTACAACTGGACCAGCGACGAGCAGCGGATGCCGAACTGGGAGAAGTCCTACGAGCAGGCGCGCAAGCACATGCTCCATGCCTTCGCCGAGACGTACTCCCTCTCGCTCCAGCAGACCCTGTACCAGATGGGTTCGCGGATCATCAACAGCCGCAGCGAGATCGACGAGATCCGGTTCTCGCTGCCGAACAACCACAACTTCCTTGTGGACCTTGAGCCGTTCGGCCTCAAGAACGACAACGAGGTCTACTTCGCCGCCGACCGTCCTTACGGGCTCATCGAGGGCACCGTGCTGCGTGACGGCATCGAGCCGCAGATCCCGGTCGATCTGACCAACCTCTGACGCGGCGCCGCGCCGGTCCCCGTCCGTCCACAGCGGACGGGGACCGGCCGACCCGGAGGGAACTCCCATGGCACAGCCTGTACTTGGGCCTGCGGCAGCAGAAGGTCCATGTCCCACCCAGCCGGACGGTCCGATCCATCCGGTGGACGAAAAGCTTGCCCCGTCGCGGCTCCTGCCCGCCGCGCTCCAGCACATCGCCGCCATGTACGCGGGCGTCGTCACTCCTCCGCTCATCATCGGGCAGGCCGTCGGCCTCGACCCGGCCGGCATGACCCGGCTGATCGCCGCCAGCCTCCTCATCGCCGGCTGCGCCACCCTCCTGCAGACCCTCGGCATCGGGGGCTTCGCCGGCAACCGGCTGCCGTTCGTCAACGCCGCCTCGTCCGCCGGGATCGCCCCGATGCTCGCCATCGCCGAGACCAGCGCGCCGGGCCACCAACTCCCCGCGATCTACGGGGCGGTGCTCGTCGCAGGCGTGTTCTGCCTGCTCATCGGTCCGTTCTTCGGCAGACTGCTGCGGTTCTTCCCGCCGCTCGTCACCGGGGTCGTCATTACCCTCATCGGCGTCACCCTGATGCCGGTCCCCGTCTCCTGGGCGCAGGGCGGCGACAAGACCGCGGCCGGCTTCGGCTCGACGAAGTACCTTGCGCTGGCCGCCTTCACGCTGGCCGTCATCCTGGTCATCCAGCGGTTCGGCCGCGGGTTCCTCAAGCAAGTCGCCCTGTTGATGGGGCTGTTGATCGGTACGCTGGCCGCCATCCCCTTCGGCCTCGCCGACTTCACCGCCCTGCGCTCCGCGCCGCTCGCCGCACTGCCCACCCCCTTCGCCTTCGGCGCACCGGAGTTCCAGCCTGCCGCGATCCTCTCCCTCTGCATCGTGATGCTCGTCCTGATGACCGAGTCGTCCGCCGGAATGCTGGCGCTCGGCGAGATCTGCGACCGGCGCACCGACGGCCGGACCATCACCCGCGGACTGCGCACCGACGGCATCGCCACCCTCATCGGACCGGTCTTCGGCGGCTTCCCGACCAGCGCCTTCGCGCAGAACGTCGGCGTGGTCTCCCTCACGAAGGTACGGAGCCGCTACGTCGTCGCGGCAGCCGGCGGCGCCCTGCTGATCCTCGGCGTCTTCCCGGTGCTCGGCGCGGTCGTCTCGCTCGTCCCGATGCCCGTGCTCGGCGGCGCCGGCATCGTCCTGTTCGGCTCGATCGCGGTGAGCGGCATCCGGACGCTCTCCGAGGCCGGGCTCGACGACAGCTCCAACATCATCCTGGTCGCCGTCGCGCTCGGCGCGGGCATCATCCCGCTCGCCGCGCCCGGCTTCTACGCGGGGTTCCCGTCCTGGGCACAGACCGTACTGGGTTCCGGCATCAGCGCCGGAGCGCTCGTCGCGGTCCTGCTCAATCTCTTCTTCCACCATCTCGGCACCCACAGCCGCACGGCCGTGGCACTCAAATCCTCCTAGGGTCCTGCCGTGCCCACATCGTTGATGAGAGAAGGAAGCACCATGGCAGCACAGGCAGCGCCCGAGCGCGTGGAACGCATCGTCATCGAGAACTGCTCGATCGCGACTGTCGACGCCGACGACACCGAGTACGCCTCGGGCCATGTCGTCGTCGCGGGCAACCGCATCGAGTCCGTCGGCGCCGGCCGGGCACCGGAGGGTTTGGAGAACGTCGTACGCCGGATCGACGGCACGGGCCATCTCGTCACGCCGGGGCTGATCAACACGCACCACCACTTCTACCAGTGGATCACCCGCGGCCTGGCCACCGACCACAACCTCTTCGAGTGGCTGGTCGCGCTGTACCCGACCTGGGCGCGCATCGACGAGCCGATGGTCCGCGCCGCCGCGCAGGGATCGCTCGCCATGCTGGCCCGCGGCGGCGTCACCACCGCGATGGACCACCACTACGTGTACCCGCGGGGCTCCGGCGACCTGTCCGGCGCGATCATCGGCGCCGCCCGCGAGATGGGCGTACGGTTCACCCTCGCCCGCGGCTCCATGGACCGCAGCGAGAAGGACGGCGGACTGCCGCCGGACTTCGCCGTGGAGACCCTCGAAGGCGCCCTGACCGGCACCGAGGCGACCATCGACGCGCACCACGACGCCTCCTTCGACGCGATGACCCAGATCGCCGTCGCGCCCTGCTCGCCGTTCTCCGTCTCCACCGAACTCATGTGGCAGGGGGCTGAGTTGGCCCGCCGCCGCGGAGTTCGGCTGCACACCCACGGATCGGAGACCGTGGAGGAGGAGAAGTTCTGCCACGAGCTGTTCGGCATGGGCCCGACCGACTACTTCGAGTCGACCGGCTGGCTCGGCGACGACGTGTGGATGGCGCATTGCGTCCACATGAACGACTCCGACATCGCCGCCTTCGCCCGCACCGGCACCGGCGTCGCGCACTGCCCGTCCTCCAACGCCCGGCTCGCCGCCGGCATCGCCCGGGTCCCGGACATGCTCGCCGCGGGCGTCCCGGTCGGCCTCGGCGTCGACGGCACCGCGTCCAACGAGTCCGGCGAGCTCCACACCGAACTGCGCAACGCCCTCCTCATCAACCGCCTCGGCCCGCACCGTGAACGGGCCCTGAACGCCCGTCAGGCCCTGCGCCTGGGTACGTACGGCGGCGCACAGGTCCTCGGCCGCGCCGACCAGATCGGTTCCCTGGAGCCCGGCAAGCTCGCCGACCTGGTGCTCTGGAAGCTGGACACCATCGCCCACGCCTCCATCGCCGACCCGGTGACCGCCCTGATCTTCGGCGCCGCGGCTCCCGTCACCCTCTCCCTCGTCAACGGCAAGCCCGTCGTCGAGGGCAACCACCTCATCACCGTGGACGAGGACACCATCGCCCGCGCCACCCGCGACGAGGCCCGCCGCCTCGCGCAGATCGCCGCCGGAGCCTGACGCCCGGCGCCCCCCGACAGGCCGGCCGAGGGGGACGGCCCTCGACCGGCCGCCGTGGACCCGAGCGGGGCCCACGGCAACCGGTACGGGAGGCGCGTACCCATACGTACGCGCCTCCCGTACCGCTGAACCCAAGCTGCCCGCACCAGCTGCACGACCTGCACCAACGCTCCACCTCCCTGATACCCACGTCGCCGCAGACGTGTACCCGACCGGAGGAACCCCCGTGGCAGCTACGCCCAGGTTTCGCAATGACGCAGACGCAGCACCCGGCCCCGACGGCATTTCGGAGCCGGTCCAGGCCGGCCGGAGCCATCCGGTCGACGAGACACTTCCCCCACTGAAGATGTTCACCAGCGGCCTCCAGCACGTGGCCGCGATGTACGCGGGCGTGGTGGCCCCGCCCATGATCGTGGGTCCCGCCGTGGGGCTCAGCCCGAAGGAGACCGCCTTCCTGATGGGGGCGAGCCTGTTCACCGCGGGCATAGCCACCCTGCTCCAGACCCTCGGCTTCTGGCGCATCGGCGCCCGGCTGCCGTTCGTCAACGGCGTCTCGTTCGCCGGGGTGACGCCCATGGTGGCGATCGGCAAGGACCGGGGACACGACGGCATCGCCGTCATCTTCGGCGCGATCATCGTCGCGAGCCTCCTCGGCTTCGTCCTCGCCCCCTACTTCTGCAAACTGGTCCGATTCTTCCCGCCCGTCGTCACCGGCACCGTCATCACCCTGATCGGTGTCTCCCTGCTGCCGGTCGCCTTCAACTGGTCCCAGGGCGGCAACGCCATGGCCGACGACTACGGTTCCACCACCAACATCATCATGGCGGCGGTCACCCTGGTGATCGTCCTCGCGCTGAGGAAACTGCTCCGCGGCTTCCTCCAGCAGATCGCGATCCTGCTCGGACTCGTGGCCGGCACCCTCATCGCGATCCCGGTCGGCATCACCGACTTCGGCGCCATCAAGGACGCCGACGCGGTCGGCTTCCCCACCCCGTTCCACTTCGGGGCGCCGCAGTTCGAGATCGCCGCGATCGTCTCGATGTGCATCGTCATGCTGGTCTGCATGACCGAGTCGACCGCGGACATGCTGGCACTCGGCAAGATCGTCGACCGTCCGGCCGACGAGCGGACCATCGAGGGAGGTCTGCGCGCCGACACCCTGGGCAGCGCCATCAGCCCGCTGTTCAACGGCTTCATGTGCAGCGCCTTCGCTCAGAACATAGGGCTGGTCGCGATGACCAAGGTCCGCAGCCGCTTCGTCGTCGCCACGGGCGGGGGCATCCTCATCCTGCTCGGCCTGTTCCCGGTGGCCGCGTCCGTCATCGCGCTGGTACCGCTGCCGGTGCTCGGCGGCGCCGGCATCGTGCTCTTCGGCTCGGTCGCCGCGAGCGGCATCCAGACCCTGGCGACCGCCGCCCTCGAGAAAGGCGAGAACGCGCTGATCGTGGCCGCCGCCGTAGGCGTGGGCCTGATACCGATCGCCGCGCCGGACTTCTACCACGCGTTCCCGAAGGACCTGCTCGTCGTGCTGGATTCCGGGATATCCACCGGGTGCGTCGTGGCGATCGTCCTCAACCTCGCCTTCAACCACCTGGGCCGCAAGGCGGAGGCCGAGGAGGATGCCGGGGCGGTGAACGAGGAGACGGTCGGCGTGGCCTCGGTGGGCGCGCGCTGACGTAACGTCACAGCGCCGTGGCGCGTACGGACCCGCCCGCGAGGGGGAGCCGTACGCGCCACAGCCGTGCCCGGGATCGTCAGCCGATGTGGAAGCTGTCGCCGTACACCTTCCAGTCGAGCGGCGGGTTCAGGTTCAGATTGCCCTTCTTCAGGAAGACCCGCTGGGCGGTGTCCACCCGGCTGGTGTCCGAGTGGGCCTCCTCCTGCTGCATGGCCCAGACCCGCGCGTCCAGGAAGGCGTTGAGGTAGGTGACCTCGTTGCCGCCCTGGGCCGGCGGCTTCGCCTTCGCCAGCGCCCGCTTGCGGATGCTGCTGAAGCTCGTACTGTCGCCGCCGTCGCCGTGCATGACGATGGCGTCGTAGTACGCGAACTGGCCGAGCGTGCCCAGTCCGTCGCTCTTGCCCCGGCTGACCGCCGGGTCGAAGTACACCCGGTCGCGCTCGTCGTTCTGCGCCTGCTGGAACGCAGGATCGCCGGCCGCGGTCTCCCAGGCCTTGGTGAAGCCCGGGTCGAGTCCCTTGTGCGAATCGGTGCCGTCCACCTTGCGCAGGGCCGGCAGGTACTTCGCGAGCGGGTTGCCAGGATCCCGCTTCGTGTACAGCTCCACGAGGTCGAGCATGTCGCCGGTTCCGGAGCAGAAGCCGATGATGCCCGCGGTGTAGCCGCGGCCGTCGTCGATGTCCTCGATGTACCGGTACTGGGACTTCCAGTCCAGCGAGGAGTTCTCCGCGCTGGAGACCAGTTGCATGGCGATGTCCTTCTTCGCCGGATCGTCGAGCCCGGTCGCGGCGGCCTCCTGGTGGTGGACGGCCGGCGGCGCGGGTGCGGTGCCGGCGAAGGCGGTGGCGGGAACAGCCGTGAGCGTCAGCCCGAGTGCGACGAGCGCGACGCGCAGGGTACGGGTGTTGCGACGTGCGGCGCGCTTGTGGGGAGCGTTCACCAGTCCTCCAAGGGAGTTCGTCGTTCCGATCCTTCTGTTAGGAAGCTTTCCTATCAGAGTCGAACGACTGTCGTACACCCCTGCGACGCATATGAGTTGGGAATGGCCCGGGAGAAACGCGCACGCCCCGGACCGGGCACGCGGGCGCCTGGTCCGCGACCAGGGAACGGAGCGGCCGGCCGGCTACGTACTCTCGATCCGGTAGCTGTCGCCGTACACCTTCCACCTCAGTGGTGTCTCCAGGCCGAGTCTGCCCTCGCGCATCGCCGCGACCCGGGCGTCCAGGAACGCGTCGAGATAGGCCGCCTCGGCCCCGCCCCGCGAGGGGGCGCGGGCCTTCGCGAGCGCGTGCCGACGCATCGTACGGAAGCCGACCGTGCCGTCCGCGTCGCCGGACCCGTGCATCACATAGGCGTCGTAGTAGATGAACTGGCCCAGCGCGCCGAGCCCGTCCGCCTTGGCCTGTGCGACCGCGGGGCCGAAGTACGACGCGTCCCGCTCGGCGTCCTGCGCCGACCGGAAGGCCGCGTCGCCGGCCGCATCCGCCCATGCGTCGGTGAACGGGCGGCCGAGCCCGGTGTGCGCGTCGGTGCCCTCCACCGCACGCAGCGCGGGGCGGAACCGCTCCAGCGGATTCCCGGGCCGGGCCTTCGCGTACCGCTCGACGACGCGTCGCATGTCGCCGGTTCCGGAGCAGAAGCCGATGATGCCCGCGGTGTAGCCGCGGCCGTCGTCGATGTCCTCGATGTACTTGTACTGGGACTTCCAGTCCAGCGAGGAGTTCTCCGCGCTGGAGACCAGTTGCATGGCGATGTCCTTCTTCGCCGGATCGTCGAGCCCGGTCGCGGTGGCCCCCTTGCCGTACGCGGTGTCCGGTCCGGCCCCCGAGCATCCGGAGAGCACGGCCGCGGCCATGACGAGGGCGGCGGCCGATGCGATCAGGGAACGCGTGCTGAGCTTCACCGCTCCAGCCTGCCAGGCCGGGGGAGCGGTCCTCACCCATTCACGGAGCGCTTCATCGGCTGACCGGCTCACCGCCTGCCCCCGGGGCCGGGTGTCAGCCGCCCGGCTGCCAGTCGGGGCGCCGGCCGCTCCGGGCGACCGCCCGGTCCAGCAGCGGCGCGTCGTCCGGCACCGGGACCGGCGGGCCGAACGGCGAGCCGGCCGGAGGGCTGTCGCCCAGGGCGGCCAGCAGCGCCAGCGTGGAGTGCAGATGCGCCTCCTGTGCCCCGAACGGCTGCCCGGTCGACCTGGCCAGGTCCCAGCCGTGCAGCACCAGCTCGTTCAGCCCCACCATGCCCGCCACCTCACCCGGCAGGTCCACGCTGCCCGCCCGGCTCATGCCCTGCCAGGCGTCGGGGGAGCGCCAGGCGATGACCATCTCGTCGAGCGCCTCGGGCAGCGTGCTGCGCCAGTCGTCATCGAGCACCATCTCCGCCACCGAGGGCGCCGTGTCGGTCGTCGGTCCCAGCTCCTTGTGCGCGGCGTCGCGGAAGGCCACGGCGAGCCCGCCGATGTGGGCGAGCAGGGCGCTCACCGTCACGCCGGAGCAGGGGGTCGGTGCGGACAGCCGCGTGCCATCGACTGCGTCGAGCAGCCCGGTGATCTGCCGGGCCGCGGGTCCCAGATCCTGCGGGGGAGCGGTCTTCGTCTCGTTGTCCATACAGTGCAGACTCCCCCGGTGCCCCGAACTCATCGCCCGGCGACACGCCAGGTGCCCCGGACTCCTCGCTCAGCGCACCACGCGCCCGCGCAGGACGATCCGGCTCGGGTGATCCAGCACCGCCGGATCGGTGGTCGGGTCGGTGGCGTACGCGACGAGGTCGGCCGGGGCCCCGTCCACGAGTCCGGGCAGCCCCAGCCAGGCCCGTGCCGTCCAGGACGCCGCACCCAGCGCCGCCTCGGCGGACAGTCCGGCCCGTGCCAGCCAGGACGCCTCGCCCGCGACCGTTCCGCAGGGGAAGGAGTCGGTGCCGGCCAGCACGGTGACGCCCGACTCGGCGGCGGCGCGCACATGGGCGAACATGGTCTCCCAGCCGGCCAGCCACAGATCGCGCCGCACGCTCGGCTCCCGTGCCCGCATCGCGTCCACACCCCGGCCGAAGGCACTCAGCGTCGGCACGAAAGCGGTGCCCTGCGCGGCCATCCGATCCAGTAGCGCCGGGTCCAGATGCATCCCGTGCTCCAGGCTGTCGGCGCCCGCCAGCACGGCGTTGCGGCTGCCCTCGGCGGTCTGGCAGTGCACCGCCACCTTGCCGCCGGCCGCGTGCACCGCGCTCACCACGCAAGTCAGCAGCGCGAGCGGCAGAGCGGGCTCGTCCGCGCGCCAGTCGCCGATGACCTTGCACCAGCCGGAGGACGCGGCCGCCTCCTCCACCGCGGCCCGGACGAGGTCCTCCTCGCTGACATCCCGGCCGAAGCCGGGAAAGAACCGGCCGGGCGTGGCGAGCCACCGCCCCGCCGACGTCACCCGGGGCAGCTCCGGGTCCTTGTGCACCCAGGAGGGCATCCGGGCGGCCGTCCCGGGAGTGCGCACCGCGAGCACCCCGGCGTCCCGGTGCTGCTCCAGATGCCGGCGCAGCAACTCCTCGTCGAACGGGATGTCCAGCCCCTCGGCCCCCGGATGCGTATGCACGTCGACCAGACCGGGAAGCAGCCAGCCGCCGTCGACGGCGGTCTCGGCGTGCCGCCCGGCGAAGCCGCCGGGCGGCATCCCCGCCCGCAGCACCTCTCCGTCGATCCAGAACGCCCGCTCCTCGCGTTCGGGGAGCACCACACCTCGTATGCAGAGCATCGTCCGACCGTACGTCAGCCGGCCCCGCCCCGGCCGGAGTCCGATCGGGGTGCGGTGCACACCGGCACATTGCGGAACGTTCCGCTCCGTCCTCTTGTCGGCGACCCCCACGCCGTGCGATACAGGTCTGGACCATTGCTGCCGGACGGAAGGCAAGACCGTGCAACGCCCCCACGCACCCGCCGCGTTGGCCTGTTCCGCCGCCCTGCTCCTCGCCGCACTCACCGCCTGCGGCTCCGAGGCCGAGGCCGACACCCGCAGCCCCACGACGCCGCGCGGAGTGACGGTGCAGGCCGGCAGTGCCACCTCCGCGCACGTGATGTGGGAGCCGGCCACCGACGACAAGGCCGTCACCGCGTACGAGATCTACCGCAAGGGCCAGAGGGTCAAGACCGTCCCGGCGCCCCGGGTGATGATCGACGTCGACGGGCTGACCGCCTCGACCGCGTACACCTTCACCGTCCGCGCCCGCGACGCCGCCGGGAACCTCTCCGCGCCGAGCGCCGCCGCGTCCGTCACCACGCCCGCCCCGACCCCGGCGGACCACGAGGCCCCGACCCGGCCGGTCAGGCTGCGCGGCAAGGCCGACGGCAGCCGGGCGGCGACGCTGTCCTGGGGCGGCTCCACGGACGACGTCGGCGTCACCTCGTACGACATCTACCAGGAGGGCTCGCGCATCCACAGCGTGCCCGGCGCGCAGACCACGGCGCGTCTGACCGGGCTGCGGCCCGGCACGGTCTACACCTTCACCGTCCGCGCC
>NZ_JAFMPZ010000278.1 GCF_017353455.1 Streptomyces laculatispora | reverse complement strand
CCAACGCCGGCGCGGACGCCGTGCTGGTCGGCGAGTCGCTGGTCACCGGCCGCGACCCGCGGGGGGCCGTCGCCGACCTGGTCGCCGCGGGCGCCCACCCGGCGCTCCGGCACGGACGGGGCTGACCGCACCCTTGTCCGCCGACCGTTCCGCCTCCCGTGTCCGGCCGGGCCTGCGCCCCGCCGGGGCCACCGGCCGGGACCCGCACGCGCCGCTGGCGCGCGGCTGCCGCCCCCGCGGCTGCCGCGCCCCCGCGCGCCGTGTGCACGGCCGGCGGGTGCGGTACGTGATCGGCGACGAGCCCGGCCAGGTCAACGGCATGCGATGGCGCACGGGGTCCGCGCAGTAAGCGAGCCCCGGCCGTCGCACCCACCGCCGCACCCGGCGGAACCGCACGACCGCACCGCCCGGCCAGGCCGCGGCGGCGCTCCGCTCACGGCGCAATACGGTGAACCCACCCATTGCCATGTCGAGGAGCACGTCGAGATGTCGTCCGACTTCTTCATTCCGGACCCGGAGGGTCTGATCCCCAGCGCCGAGGGGTACTTCGGTGCGTACGGCGGAAAGTTCATCCCGGAGGCGCTCGTCGCCGCCGTGGACGAGGTCGCCGTCGAGTACGACAAGGCGAAGGCCGACCCGGCCTTCGCCGCCGAGCTCAACGAGCTCATGGTCAACTACACCGGCCGCCCCAGCGCCCTGACCGAGGTGCCGCGCTTCGCCGAGCACGCCGGCGGCGCCCGGATCTTCCTCAAGCGCGAGGACCTCAACCACACCGGTTCGCACAAGATCAACAACGTGCTGGGCCAGGCGCTGCTCACCAGGCGGATGGGCAAGACCCGGGTCATCGCCGAGACCGGGGCCGGCCAGCACGGCGTCGCCACCGCGACCGCCTGCGCCCTCTTCGGCCTCGAATGCACCATCTACATGGGCGAGATCGACACCCAGCGGCAGGCGCTGAACGTGGCGCGGATGCGGATGCTCGGCGCCGAGGTCATCGCCGTGAAGTCCGGCTCCCGCACCCTCAAGGACGCCATCAACGAGGCGTTCCGCGACTGGGTCGCCAACGTGGACCGCACGCACTACCTCTTCGGTACGGTCGCGGGCCCGCACCCCTTCCCCGCCATGGTCCGCGACTTCCACCGCGTCATCGGCGTGGAGGCCAGGCGGCAGATCCTGGAGCGGGCCGGCCGGCTGCCGGACGCCGCGGTCGCCTGCGTCGGCGGCGGCTCCAACGCCATCGGCCTCTTCCACGCCTTCATCCCGGACGCGGGCGTCCGCCTCATCGGCTGCGAGCCCGCCGGACACGGGGTGGAGACCGGCGAGCACGCGGCGACCCTGACCGCGGGCGAGCCCGGCATCCTGCACGGCTCGCGCAGCTACGTCCTCCAGGACGAGGAGGGCCAGATCACCGAGCCCTACTCCATCTCGGCCGGTCTGGACTACCCGGGCATCGGCCCGGAGCACGCGTACCTGAAGGACATCGGCCGCGGCGAGTACCGCGCGGTCACCGACGACGCGGCCATGCAGTCGCTGCGGCTGCTCTCGCGCACCGAGGGGATCATCCCGGCCATCGAGAGCGCACACGCGCTGGCCGGCGCGCTGGAGGTCGGCAAGGAGCTCGGCAAGGACGGCCTGATCCTGGTCAACCTGTCCGGCCGCGGCGACAAGGACATGGACACGGCGGCTCGGTACTTCGGGCTGTACGACGCCGACGCGACCGTCGAGGCGGACGCGGCCGGCAGCAGCGCCGAGATCGAGGGGGACGTCAAGTGAGCGGCAACATCGAGCTGTTGAACACCACCCTCGCCGCCGCCCGGGCCGAGGACCGGGCAGCGCTGATCGCCTACCTGCCGGCCGGCTTCCCGACCGTCGACGGCGGTATCGCGGCCATCAAGGCGGTGGCCGCCGGCGGCGCCGACATCGTCGAGGTGGGCCTGCCGCACAGCGACCCGGTGCTCGACGGCCCGGTCATCCAGACCGCCGACGACATCGCGCTGCGGGGCGGCGTGAAGATCGCCGACGTGATGCGCACGGTCCGCGAGGCGCACGAGGCGACCGGCATCCCGATCCTGGTCATGACGTACTGGAACCCGATCGACCGGTACGGCGTCGAGCGCTTCACCGCCGAACTCGCCGAGGCGGGCGGCGCCGGGTGCATCCTGCCCGACCTGCCCGTCCAGGAGTCCGCCCTGTGGCGCGAGCACGCCGGCAAGCACGGTCTCGCGACCGTCTTCGTCGTCGCGCCCAGCAGCAAGGACGAGCGCCTGGCCACCATCACGGCGGCCGGATCCGGCTTCGTCTACGCCGCTTCGCTGATGGGGGTCACCGGCACCCGCGTCTCGGTCGGCGAACAGGCCCAGGAGCTGGTGAGGCGCACCCGCGCCACCACCGACATCCCGGTCTGCGTCGGCCTCGGCGTCTCGAACGCCGACCAGGCCGCGGAGGTCGCAGGCTTCGCCGACGGCGTCATCGTCGGCTCCGCCTTCGTCAAGCGGATGCTGGACGCTCCCGACGAGGAGGCCGGCCTGGCGGCCGTCCGCTCACTGGCGGCCGATCTGGCCGAAGGTGTTCGAAAGCGCTGACACCGGGCGTAACCCGAATGGGTGGACCTGGGACCGGGGAGGCACGAGAGTGCCTCCCCGGTTCGTTGCTGCGGTGTGAGCGAGAAGAACCAAGAGGGAAAAAGGGCCGCGCGAGACCGGCTGAACCAGCAGCGTGAGCAGATGAAGGCGCGAGAGCGCCGCCGCCGCACGCTGATCGTCTCCACCGCCGTGGTGGGTGTCCTTGCGCTGGCCGCCGTCGTCGGCGTGATCGCCGCGAACAGCGGCGGCAAGGGCAGCAAGAACAAGGCATCGGGTCCCGCCGTCGCGCCGTCGGGCGCGACCGGCAAGGACAGCCTGGCCATCCAGGTGGGAGCGGACGACGCCCCGTCCACGCTCACGATCTGGGAGGACTTCCGCTGCCCGGTCTGCGCCCAGTTCGAGAACGCGTTCAGGGACACGATCCACCAGTTGGAGCAGAGCGGGCAGCTCAAGGTCGAGTACCACCTCGCCACGCTGATCGACGGCAATCTCGGCGGCAGCGGCTCCCTCAAGGCCGCCAACGCGGCGGCCTGCGCCCAGGACGCGGGCAAGTTCTCCGCGTACCACGACGTCCTGTACCGCAATCAGCCGCAGGAGGCCGACGACGCCTTCGGCGACAACAGCAAGCTGATCGACCTGTCCAAGAAGGTCGACGGGCTCGACACCCCCGCCTTCCGCAGCTGTGTCGAGGACGGCACGCACGACAGCTGGGTCCAGAAATCCAACACCGCCTTCCAGAACGGCGGCTTCCAGGGCACGCCGACGGCGCTGCTCAACGGTGAGTCGATCTTCCCCAAGAAGGGGAACGAACCCATCACCGTGGCCAACCTGAAGAAGTGGGTCGCCGAGGCCAACAAGGGCAAGCGGACGGGCACGGTCACACCCGCCCCTTCGGGCTCCTGAAGGGCGGACACCTGGGGAATCGATGACCGGCTCGTTACCCAGACGTTGTCGGGCGGGTTGCCGTACCTCCCGCCCGACAAGGTAGCGTCGACCCTGCCATGGACCTTGCCTACATTCCCAGCCCGTCGACCGGCGTGATCGATCTCGGCCCGATCCCGCTTCGCGGCTACGCGTTCTGCATCATCATCGGTGTCTTTGTCGCCGTCTGGCTCGGCAACAAGCGCTGGGTCGCCCGAGGGGGCAGAGCCGGCACTGTTGCCGACATCGCCGTCTGGGCCGTGCCCTTCGGCCTTGTCGGCGGGAGGCTCTACCACGTCATCACCGACTACCAGCTGTACTTCAGCGACGGTGAGGACTGGGTCGACGCCTTCAAGATCTGGCAGGGCGGCCTCGGGATCTGGGGTGCGATCGCGCTCGGCGCGGTCGGTGCCTGGATCGGCTGCCGCCGCCGCGGGATCCCGCTGCCCGCCTGGGCCGACGCGCTCGCCCCCGGCATCGCCGTGGCCCAGGCCTGCGGCCGCTGGGGCAACTGGTTCAACCAGGAGCTGTACGGCCGGGCGACCGACCTCCCCTGGGCGCTGAAGATCAGCGAGGGCCCCAACCGGGTGGCGGGCACGTACCACCCGACGTTCCTGTACGAGTCGCTGTGGTGCATCGGTGTGGCGCTCCTCGTGATCTGGGCGGACCGCCGGTTCAAGCTCGGGCACGGGCGGGCGTTCGCGCTGTACGTCGCGTCCTACTGCGCCGGCCGCGCGTGGATCGAGTACATGCGCGTCGACGAGGCCCACCACATCCTGGGCCTGCGCCTGAACGTATGGACCGCGCTGATCGTGTTCGTGCTCGCGGTGATCTACATCGTGATCTCGGCGAAGGTGCGGCCGGGGCGCGAGGAGGTCGTCGAGCCGGAAGCGGTGGACGCGGTGGACGCGGTGGACGCCGGAGGCGTCGAGGACGCGGAGGCCGGTGACGCGAAGTCCGAGGACGCGAAGTCCGAGGACACGAAGTCCGGCGACGCGAAGTCCGGCGACGCGAAGTCCGGCGACGGGAAGGCCGAGGACGCGGAAGCCGGTGACGCGGAGCCCGGGGACGATTCCGGTGACGCCGCCGTTGAGGCCGATGCGTCGGCGTCGAAGACGAGCGGTGCGGCGGAGACGGCCAAGGGCTGACGCCGGCACACACATCGACGAGCGAGGGGCCGCCGGACCATTCGGCGGCCCCTCGCTCGTCCATGTGCGCCACGGCCACCGTCGCGGGGGTGTCCTCAATCGCCGGACGGGCTGGATTCTCCGCCGGCCGCACCTGATCCGCGCGCCCGCCGGGGCGCGGTCCGGTCAGCGCCGGCCGGGCACCGCCGTCCGCCCGGCCAGGGCAAGCGTGCGGTGGGCCGAGGCCACCACCGCCGCGTCCACGAAGCGGCCGTCCGGCAGGGCCAGCGCACCCGCCTCCGTCCGGGCCGCCTCGACGATCTCCTGAGCCGCCTCGATCTCCCGCGGCGTCGGCCGGAACGCCCGCTCGATCACCGGCAGCTGCCGGGGGTGGATCGCCGCACGGCCGAGAAACCCCAGCGCCCGCCCATGGGCGCAGGACGCCCACAGGCCGTCCAGGTCCCGGACGTCCGGGAACACCGACTGGGTGGGCGGGGCCAGCCCGGCCGCCCGCGCCGCGACCACCGCCCGGCTGCGTGACCAGTCGAGCCCCGTATCGTCCCGTACCCCCAGATCGGCCCGGAGATCCGCCTCGCCCAGGGCGATGGACCGCACCTGGGGGTGGGCGGCGGCCACCGAGTACGCGTGCTCGATGCCGAGCGCCGACTCCAGCAGCGGACAGAGCGCGACCCCGGGGGCCAGGGCCGCGATGTGATGGACGGAGGCCGCGTGCGTGATCTTCGGCAGCCGCAGTTCGCCGAGGCCCGGCAGCCCGGCCAGGGCCAGGACATCGGCCTCGGTGTGGACCCGGACGTGGACCGGCACCGTGCCGGCGGGTTCGGAGAGGAGCTCCACGGCGGCCGCCCGTGCGTACTCCTTGCGGTCCGGGGCGACCGCGTCCTCCAGATCCACGATCACCACGTCCGCCCCCGAGTCACGCGCCTTGCGCACCACGTCCGGCCGGTCCCCGGGGACGTACAGCCAGGTGAGGGGGATCGCCGGGGTCACAGGACCCGCTCCGCCCGCAGCGCCGAGATCTCCGGGCCGGTCAGGCCCAGCCCGGTGAGGATCTCCTCGGTGTCCGCCCCGTGCGGCCGGCCCGCCCAGCGGATCGCCCCCGGGGTGCCGGAGAGCCGGAACAGGACGTTCTGCATCCGCAGCGGGCCCAGCTCGGGGTCGTCGACCTCGGTGATGGAGTCCAGCGCCCGGTACTGCGGGTCCTCCATCACGTCGCGGATGTCATGGATGGGCGCGATGGCCGCCTCCGCCTTCTCGAACGCGGAGATCGCGTCGTCCCGGGTGTGCCGGGCGATCCAGTTGCCGACCGCCTCGTCGAGCTCCTCGCAGTGGTCGGCGCGTGTGGTGCCGGAGCCGAACCACGGCTCGTCGATCAGCTCCGCCCGTCCCACCAGGCGCATCACCCGCTCGGCGATGGACTGCGCGGAGGTGGAGACGGCCACCCACTGCCCGTCCGAGGTGCGGTAGGTGTTGCGCGGGGCGTTGTTGCGCGAGCGGTTGCCGGTGCGCGGCTGGACGTAGCCGAGCTGGTCGTACCAGAGCGGCTGCGGGCCGAGCACGGTCAGGATCGGTTCGATGATCGCCAGGTCGACGACCTGCCCCTCACCGGTGCGTTCCCGCCCGGCGAGCGCGGTCATCACCGCGAACGCCGTGGCGATCGCCGCGATCGAGTCGGCCAGACCGAACGGCGGCAGCGTCGGCGGCCCGTCCGGCTCCCCGGTGATCGCCGCGAATCCGCTCATCGCCTCCGCGAGCGTGCCGAAGCCGGGCCGGTGGGCGTACGGGCCGAACTGGCCGAAGCCGGTGACCCGGGCCAGTACCAGCCGGGGGTTGACGGCGTGCAGTTCCTCCCAGCCCAGCCCCCACCGCTCCAGCGTGCCCGGCCGGAAGTTCTCGATGATCACATCGGTGTCGGCGGCGAGCCGCAGCAGGATGTCGCGGCCGCCGGGCCCGGACAGATCGAGGGTCATGGTGCGCTTGTTGCGGCCGAGCAGTTTCCACCACAGCCCGATGCCGTCCTTCGTGGGGCCGTGGCCCCGGGACGGATCGGGCCGGCCGGGATGCTCGACCTTGATCACCTCGGCGCCGTAGTCGCCGAGCATGGTGGCGCACAGGGGGCCCGCGAAGAGCGTGGCGAGATCGATGACCCGGAGCCCGGTCAGCGGCGCTGCCGCCGGCCCGGTCACGCGGCGTCGATTTCGCTGCGGTACGGCATGGAGGTGGAGGCGCCGTGCTTCTGTACGCAGAGCGCGGCGGCCGAGGAGGCCCAGGCGATGGCCTGCGGCACCGGCCGGCCCTCGCCGATCGCCACCGCGAGCGCGCCGGCGAAGGTGTCCCCGGCGCCGGTGGTGTCGACGGCGGTGACGTCGGGGGCGGGGAAGTGGACGGCCGTGCTGCCCCGGGCCGCGTACAGGCACCCCTTCGCGCCGAGCGTGATGACGACCGCGGGCACCTGGCCGAGCAGCACCTCCGCCGCCGCGTGCGGTTCAAAGTGCCCGGACAGCTCGGCCGCCTCGTGCTCATTGGGGATCAGCAGGTCGACGCAGTCCAGGAGTTCGTCGGGCAGCTGCTGCACGGGGGACGGGGTGAGGAGAATCCGTACCCCCTGGGCATGACCGGCCCGCGCCCCCTCGATCACGGCGGACAGCGGCAGCTCCAGCTGGAGCAGCAGCAGATCGGCACCGGCGATGGCGGCGATCTCGCCCGGACCGAGCGCGGTGACGGCGCCGTTCGCGCCGGGGATGACCACGATCGCGTTGGAGCCCTTGGCGTCCACCACGATGTGCGCCGTACCGCTGGGCCCCTCGGCGGTGTGCAGCAGATCGGTGTCGACGCCCGAGTGCTCCAGGTTCTCCCGCAGCCGGACACCGTACTCGTCGTTGCCGACCGCACCGATCATCATCACGTCACCGCCCGCACGGGCGGCGGCGACGGCCTGGTTGGCCCCCTTGCCGCCGGGCACGGTGCGGAACTCGCGTCCGGTGACGGTCTGTCCGCGCTCCGGAGCCCGGTCGACGTAGGCCACAAGATCCATATTGGTGCTGCCGAGCACCGCGATACCGGTCATGGGCGGAGTGCCTCCTGATGGGTGAGCCGGTGGGTCAGGTCGGCGAGGGTGTCGAAGCCGACCGAGTCGAAACCGGGGACGGACGTGGCGAGACGGTTCTTCAGCGGGGTGGTCCACCGGTCGGGCAGCGCCTCGGGCCGCCCGGCCAGCAGCCCGGCGAGCGAACCGGCGGTCGCCCCGTTGGAGTCGGTGTCCCAGCCGCCGGACACCGCACGGCAGATCGATCCGGTGAAATCACCGTCGGCGTGCGTGAGCGCGGCGGCGAGCAGCGCCGCGTTGGGCAGCACATGCACCCAGTGGTACCGGCCGTACGTGTCGTGGAGCCGGTCCACGACGCTGTCGAAGCCGGACGCGCCGCGGGCCGCCGCGACACCGTCCCGGACCGCCTGTGCGAACCGCGAACGCGCTGGTACGACCCGGAGCCCGGCGGCCAGGCAGCCGTGCACACCGGCCTCGCCGCCGGCCGCCTCGGCGAGCGCCGCCGCGGTGAACATCGCGCCGTACACCCCGTTCCCGCTGTGCGTGAGGACCGCGTCCCGGTGGGCCTGTTCCGCTGCCGCGCCCGGGTCGCCGGGATGCGTCCAGCCGTGCACATCGGCGCGGATCTGCGCCCCGATCCACTCCCGGAACGGATTGCGGTGCAGAGCGGTGTCCGGCGGCTCGACGCCGTCGAGCAGATTGCGGTACGCGACCCGCTCGGCGGTGAACGTCCGGCCCGCCGGAAGCTCGTCCAGCCAGAGGCGGGCGAGGTCGGCGGTGGTGAACGACCGGCCGTAACGCTGGAGCAACACCACGGTCAGCAGCGGGTAGTTGAGATCGTCGTCCTCCGGCATCCCGTCGATGTTCTCGGCGAGCGAGGTGGTCGCGGAGCGCCGGTTCCAGGGATACGTGGCCGACAGGGCCGGGGGCAGCCCCTTGGCGGTGAACCAGGTGGAGAGCGGCCAGTTCCCGGTGGCGCGGGCCAGTGCGCGGATGCCCTCCAGCGGCAGCTTCTCCACCGGCTTGCCCAGCAGACAGCCGGCGGCGCGCCCCAGCCAGGCCGCGTGCAGCCGGTCGCGGCCCACAGCGGCCGGGCCCGTGCGGGGGCGCGGCCAGTGCGGGCAGGCGGCCCGGATCGCGTCCAGGCCGGTCGGCTCGTCGTCGGCCAACGGCGATTCCAGCAGGGCGAGTTCGTCCAGCAGGCGCTCGGCGACCGCGCGCAGTTCCGGCGGCGCGGGGGGCTCGGAGGCGCCCGCGCGGTCCGGGGCGGGCGACCCGCCGGCCTCGTACCACCGGCGCTCGATGTCCCGGGCGTCGCGCCCGTCCTCGGCGGCCTGCCGCAGCTCGTGCCCGACCAGGTCCTCCGGCTGCACCCAGGTGGCCCGAACCCTCGTGTTCACGGCGTGTCCGTCAGCGCGGCGAAGGCGCTCTCGTGGGCGCGGCGGCGGGCCGTGTCGTGTGCGAACACCTCGCGGGCGACCTCCGCCAGGGTCCGGGCCGGGGCGTGCAGGTCGAGGCGGCTGGCCCCGGCGACCGTGCTCACCCAGTCGGCGGGGATCGCTCCTTCGCCGTGCAGCGCGCCCGCGATGGCGCCGCTCATGGTGGCGATCGAGTCGCAGTCCCGCCCGTAGTTGACCGAGCCCAGGACCGTGCGCCGGTAGTCCCCGTCCCCGACGAGCAGCATGCCGAGTGCGACGGGGAGTTCCTCGACGGCATGCAGCCGGGAGGGGCGCCGGGCGCCGAGCGAGGGGGCGCGGTAGTCGGGGCCCACGGTGTCGAAGGGGGCGACGGCCTCGCGCAGCGGGGCCAGGGCGGACTCGAAGTCCCGGTAACCGGCTGCCGTTTCGCACACCGCCTCGATGGCGGCCTGGGTGCCGTCCTTGGCGAGCGACAGACAGGCCGCGACGACCGAGGCGGGCGTCGCCCCCGGCGCGCAGGCCGCGGCGACGGCGGCCGCGAAGACTCCGGCCGCCTCCCTCCCGTACGACGACTGGTGGGCGCCCGCGACGTCCAGCGCCTCGGCGTAGGCGGCCTGCGGATGGGCCGCGTTCACCAGGCCGACCGGCGCCATGTACATCGCCGCCCCGCAGTTGACGATGTTGCCCGAGCCCGCCTCGCGCGGGTCCACATGGCCGTAGTGCAGCCGGGCGACGATCCATTTCTCCGCGAGGAAGATCCGCTGGAGCGGCAGCGCCTCGGCCTCCAGTTCCGGAATCCAGCGGGGGCTGGAGATCAGCTCCGGTACGAGGTGGTCGGCGACGGAGTACGCGTCGAGATGGCCGCGCACCTTCCCGTACACCCGGACCAGCGCATGGGTCATCAAGGTGTCGTCGGTGACGTGCCCGTCGCCCTTGTGGTACGGGGCGATGGGGCGGGCGGTGCGCCAGTCGTCGCCGTCCCAGGGGCCGACGACGCCGGTGATCCGTCCGCCGTGGCGGGCCACGATCTGCTCGGGGGGCCGGCCCTCGACCGGACCGCCGAGCGCGTCGCCGACGGCGGCGCCGACGAGCGCGCCCGCGATCCGTTCATCGAGTGTGAGCGCCGTGGGCGTCGTGGGCGGTGCGGACCTCGTGGGCGCCGGGGGCGCTGTGGATGTCATGTCCGAATTGTCCACCCCAAGGTGCCGGTTCCGTGTCTGCCAGCAGCCCGGCGAGTTCCATCAGGTCCGTGCCCGCGAAACGGGGCAGCGCGCACCCCGCCAGAGTGCGGCAGGCCTCACGCCAGCCGTCGGGCACGGATCTGATGGAGCCGAGCGCACCCGTCAGCGCACCGGCCAGGGCCGGCGCCGAATCGGCGACCCGGGACAGGCAGGCCGCGGACGGTACGGCCTGAGCGATCTCGCCGCGGGCCGCGGTGGCCAGGGCGAGGGCGACCGGGACGGTCTCGGCCGCGGCGATCCCGTAGCTGTAGACGTGGTCGACGATCTGATGCTCCAGCACCGGTACGAGGGCGAAGGCGCCGGCCTTCTCACCGGCGAAGTCGCGGGCGATCCGGACCGCGTGGGCGGCGTTGCGGGCGATCTCGGTGCCCTCGGGGAGCTGCGCCAGCGCGGCGTTCACCGCCGTGTCCACGTCCGCCCCGCCGAGCGCCTCGGCGATCGCGGCGGCCATCGCCCGCGCCCCGTGCACCCCGTCGCCGTCCTGGGTGTAGCGCGCGTCGAACTCGGCGAGGTCGGCCGCCGCCGCGGGGTCGCCGGGGTGGACGACGGCCAGTACGGCGGCCCGCACACACGCCGCGTCGTCGAAGTAGTGCGGGTTGTCGTGGCCGGTGGCGGGCGGGCGCAGCCCGGCGGCCAGATTGCCGAGCCCGGCCCGGACCGAGATCCGGGCCCGCAGCGGCAGGACCGCCGACTCGACCTCGGGTGCCCGGGCGGCGGCCGCGGCGACCTCGGCGGCCAGCGCGTTCCAGGCGACGTCCACCGCGGCCCGC
>NZ_JAFMPZ010000277.1 GCF_017353455.1 Streptomyces laculatispora | reverse complement strand
GCACCGGCCACGGAGTCCGCCTCCTCGCGGAACCAGCCCGCGGGCACCGCCACCGCCGACAGCCGTCGGCGCAGCTCCGTGCAGCGGGCCGAGGCGCGTTCGTGGTCGTCGCGGGCCCAGGCGGCCGACTCGGCGTCCACCGCGCCCGCCTCGCCGCCCGCGTGGGCCGTACGCAGCCGCCGGGCGGCGTGCGCCTGCTCCCGCAGCATCAGCTCCAGCCGTTCCACGAGCTGCCGCCGCCCGCCGGGACGGCGGTCGTGGGCCGCGGCCGCGGCGGCGAAGAGCTCGGCCGCGCGCACCGACTCCAGCTCGGCGAACACGGCGCCACGCACCGTCGCGAGATCCGAGAAGAGCGACTCCATCACATCCCAGGGCGGGATCTCGGCGCCCTCCAGACAGGCCCGCATCCCTTCCGGATCACGTCCGCAGAAGACGCCGTACCAGCCCCGCGCAGGATCGAGCAGCTGCGTCAGATGGCGCAAATACCGCGCGAACTCACTTGTGGACACCGCATGTTGATGCACCGTCACCGTCGCCCTCGGCCGCCGTCGGCTGGAACCTTCCAGTCCGCAGGCATTCGACCGCAGATGTGTTACGGGACGGCTACGCACTCTTTTCGTCCCGGGTGCGAGCGGCGCACGCCCGCCTTCGCGCACGCCCGCCTTCGCGAGCGCCCCCGCGAAGGCGGGCGTCCGGGGCTCAGAAGGTGACGGCGATCCCGGTGTGCGGCCGCTTGCCGAGCCGGAAGATCATCGCCGGGTAGTCCAGCAGCCAGTACTTCCAGGTGTACTTGCGGCCGATGGCCCGGCGCACGGCGTCCGTACCCTTGGCATCGAGCAGCCGGCCGGTCCCCTCGGCGCTCGGGGCGCCCTGCGCGATCCGGCCGCGGGCGTCGCAGACGGTGACGAGGACGCGGCTGTCGTTGCGCAGCCGCTTGACCTTCCACGAGTCGGCCTTGGTCCAGATGAGGAGCTCGTCCCCGTCGACGGCCGCCCAGACCGGTGTGGCGACGGACGTGCCGTTCTTCCGGTACGTGGTGAGGCTGACGTACTCGCTCCGGGCGAACTCCTGAAGGCTCATGGGCGCAACCCTACGCACCGCGCGAGCGGGGTTCACGACGCGACCGGGGCTTTCCCGGCACACCCCCGGCCGCTGCCGTGACCGCTACCCGGCCAGTGGGACGACGTCCGGCTCCGGGGCGCACCGCAGGAGCAGTTCGTCCATCGAGAGGCCGAGCGCGCCGGCCAGTGCCGCGACGGTGAAGAAGGCGGGGGTGGGCGCGCGTCCGGTCTCGATCTTGCGCAACGTCTCGGCCGAGATTCCGGCACTGCCGGCGATGTCGACCATGCTGCGGCGGCCGCGCGCCTCACGGAGCAGGCGGCCGAGCCGCTCGCCGCGCAGGTGCTCTTCGGGGGTCAGGGGCGTTCGTACCATGCCGTCATTCTAATACCGCTTGAACCGGTATAGTAATTGGCATGGTGCAACTCAAGACAGACACATCCATCGAAGCCATGCGCGAGGCCGGCCGGGTCGTGGCGCAGGTACTGGCGGCCACCCGCGACGCGGCGGCGGTCGGCGTCACACTGCGCGAACTCGACGAGGTGGCCCGCGGCGTCCTGCGCGAGGCGGGCGCCGGGTCACCGTTCCTGAACTACCGGCCGGACTTCGCCCCGGTCCCGTTCCCCGGTGTGATCTGCACGTCCGTCAACGACGCGGTCGTGCACGGAATCCCGACCGACCTGCGGCTGCGCGACGGCGATCTGGTAAGCATCGACGCGGGCGCGACGCTCGACGGCTGGGTCGGGGACTCGGCGATCAGCTTCACCGTCGGCCGCGCCCGGCCCGCGGACACCCGGCTGATCGAGACGGCGTTCGCGGCGCTGGAAGCGGGCATCGCGGCGGCCGTCGTCGGCAACCGGATCGGTGACATCGCGCACGCGATCGGCCGGATCTGCCGCACGGCCGGCTACGGCATCCTGGAGGGGTTCGGCGGCCACGGCGTGGGCCGGTCCATGCACGAGGACCCGGGCGTCCCCAACGAGGGACGCCCGGGCCGCGGGATGCCGTTGCGGCACGGCATGGTGCTGGCCATCGAACCGATGCTGCTCGGCGGCGGCCTGGACGCGTTCCACACCGACCGGGACGGCTGGACGCTGCGCACGTCCGACGGCAGCAGGGCCGCCCACGCCGAGCACACGGTGGCGATCACGGACGACGGACCCAGGATCCTGACCGCTCTGTGACAGCCCTCAGTTGTTCTGCAGGAACTTCCTGGCGAGGGCGTCCCCGGCGGTCACGGCCGCGTCGTGGCTCTCGATCGGCGACACCTCGGAGTTCTTGAACAGGATGTACGTGACGCCGGACTCGGTGCCGCCGGTCTCCGGATCGGGGTCGATCCCGAGGGCCTTCGCCGTGCGTACGAGGCCTCGCCGATTATCTTGTCGGGGCCGGTGTCGCCGACGACGGCGTACTCCACCTTGCCGCCGTAGATGACGGCGACGACACCGCCGCCCTTGATCCCGGCGCTGCTGTAGTTCCAGATGCCGCTGCTGCTCGGCACGACGACGTACGGCAGCTTCTCCGCGCTCAGCGGCTTGTCCCCCGAGGTGTGGAACGCCGTGTCGTCCTGGAACCACGGGTCGGTGTCCGCGTTGCAGGCGGTGGTGACCTGCCCGTCGCAGTCGATGTCCATGTCGGCCTTCCAGAACACGGCACCGTTCTTGCCGCAGACCGGGACCGTGGCCGACGTCTCCTCGTCCGTACGGTATTTGCCGTTCGAGATCTGCGAACAGGACGAGACCTTGGCCAGCAGGTCGGCCGCGCTGACGGAGCCCTCCTTGATACCGTCCGCCGTGGAATCGGCGCCGTCGGAGGGGCCGTCGTCGGACAGCCGGGCGGCGTGGGCGACGGGCGCGAGGCGCACCACGCCCGGGTGCGCGTTCCGTGCTGCCGCGGGAGCCGCGTAGGGGGAGGTGGAGGGGGAGCCGCTCGGGGCGACCTGTGTCAGCGATCCGGCCGCGAGCAGAGCGGCGCCGGAGGCTGCGGCGAGGGCAAGCGTTCGCATACGCATGGTGGGGGTGCCCTTCTATTAGGAAAGTTTCCTTACCGAGATGCCAAGATGCTCCCGCGTCATGTCCGCGTCAAGGCCACAGGGCCGGCCCACCGCGACTCCCCCGCGGTGGGCCGGCCCCTCCCGTACGGCTGTCGACGTCCGATCAGGACCGTCCGCTCGGCGTCACCACCATCGCCGAACCGCCGCCCCGTCGCTCCGTCTCGGCGGCCGCGAGCCATCGCCCGTCCGGCAGCCGCTGCACACCGGTCGCCGCCCCGATCTCCGGGTTCGGCTTGAAGACATGCCCCAGGGCTTCGAGCTGCGCCCGCACCGGGCTGTTCCACAGTCCCGGTTCGAGCTCCGTCATCGCGGCGTTGCGCTGGCTGGCACGGGGCGCCGCGATGGCGTCCACCAGCGAAAGCCCCCGGTCGACCCTGCCGATCAGCGACTGCAGCACGGTCGTGATGATCGTGGCACCGCCCGGCGAACCCAGCGCCAGCACGGGCTGTCCGTGCTTCAGCACGATGGTCGGCGAGATCGACGACCGCGGCCGCTTGGCCGGACCCGGCAGGTTCGGGTCGTGGACGGCCGGGTCGGCGGGCGCGAACGAGAAGTCCGTCAGCTCGTTGTTGAGCAGGAAGCCGCGCCCCGGCACCGTGATGCCGCTGCCGCCGGTCTGCTCGATCGTCAGCGTGTACGCGACGACGTTGCCCCACTTGTCGGCGGTCGTCAGGTGAGTGGTGTTCTCCCCCTCGTACGTCGTCGGCGCGGCCTTCCCGCCGGTGGCGCAGTCGGCCGGATGACGGGGGTCGCCCGGCGCGAGCGGGCTGGTCAGCACCGCGTCGTCCTTGATCAGGCACTCCCGCGAGTCGGCGAACCGCTGGCTGAGCAGCTCCCTCGTCGGCACGTCCTCGAACTTCGGGTCGCCGACCCAGCGCCCTCGGTCGGCGAACGCGATCCGGCTCGCCTCGATGTAGCGATGCAGATACTGCGCCTCGCTCGCCTTCGAAAGATCCTTGTTCTCAAGGATGTTGAGGGCCTCGCCCACCGTCGTACCACCGGAGGAGGACGGCGCCATGCCGTAGACGTCGAGCCCGCGGTATCCGGTCTGCGTCGGCGCCTGCCGCAACGCCCGGTAGGAGCGCAGGTCCTTCGTGGTCAGGTCGCCCGGCCGCACCACCCGGGAGGACTTGGGGTCGACGGGCGGATTGCGTACCGTCCGCACGATGTCCTCGGCCAGCTTGCCCCGGTAGATCTCGTCGAGGCCCGAGCGGGCGACCTCCTCATAGGTGCGCGCCAGATCAGGATTCTTGAACACCGATCCGACAACGGGCAGTTGACCGCCGGGCAGGAAGAGCTTCCTGGTCGCCGGGAAGTCGGCGAACCTGGCCTGGTTGCCCTCGGTCTGGGAACGGAAGGTGCTGTCGACGACGAAGCCGTCCCGGGCCAGGCGTTCGGCCGGATTCAGTACCTGCCGGAGCGATTTGCTCCCCCAGGTGTCGAGTGCGGTCTCCCAGGTGGCGGGGGTGCCGGGCGTACCGACGCCGAGCCCGCTGGTGACGGCGTCCTCGAAGGCGAGCGGCTTCCCGTTCTCCATGAAGAGCGAGGAGTCCGCGCTGCGCGGTGCGGTCTCACGGCCGTCGATGGTCTGCACGGTACGGGTACTGGCGTCGTAGTGGACGAAGTAGCCACCACCGCCCAGCCCCGCCGAGTACGGCTCGGTCACCCCGAGTGCCGCTGCGGTCGCCACCGCCGCGTCCGCCGCGTTGCCGCCCTTGCGGAGCACCTCGATGCCGGCGGCGGTCGCGTCGGCGTCGACGCTGGAGACCGCTCCCCCGTATCCCACCGCGACAGGGGACTTGGCCGCCGGTGCGGACGAGGACGGGGCTGCCGCCCCGACCGACACCACTGCGGCGAGAACACCTAAGAACGACACATTCCGCGCGACAGAACGTCGCATGCGCACCTCCAGTGAAGGATCGTCCGCGCAGGGTAGCGCCGCCCGGGCCACCCCGTCAGGTCCGCCTCGGACTTGAGGCCGAATGCCCGCTAACATGCCCGCCCATGACTGACGACGTACGCAACATCGTGTGCTGGGCGTGATAGCCGCCGGCATCATACACCGCCCACTGGGTACGCGACGTCGTCTTCAGCGAAGGCAAATCCCAGGTCAGGACCCATAACACGCCCGCCGTATTGGCCGCGATCCGCGACCTGATCCGCGGCGCGCTCAAACTCGCCGGGTACATCAACACCGCCGCCGGACGCCGAGCCCACACGGAACGCCACCGCGTCCTCGCGCTCTATGGCATCACATGATCAACCAGACATCCAAGGCACTCGCCGGAGCCCTGGCACATCGCGGGGGGGTACGGCTCGATGAACTCCCACTCCTGGTACGACAGTTGCACTCGCGTCATACAAGTCGATCTACCGGATCGGCGACCGCCATGAGGGCGAATCCCGCAAACAGTCACGATTGGACGCGCTCCCTACTCCACGTCGGTAGCGACCTGGGGCGCCGCGGTACCCGACGCGTATCGCCCTGGTACCGCTCGCCCGTTCGACCGGGGCCGCCGTCCTTCGGTATGAGGCAGGGCCATGCCACCGGGGTCACGGCGATCATGCCTGAGCTGCCAGCGCACACGGAAAGGCCCCGCTCTCACCGAAACCGATGATGGCGGGGCCTTCGAGCACCTTGCGAGTGATTCATGCAGCTATACGCCGTGCACCCACGTCACCGTGTGATCTCACGCATGCCCGACCAGGGTCTTAGAGCAGGTGGAAGAGGTGCCCTTCACGTAGCAGACACTAAGGAGGACGCTCTCCCCCTCCGGAATATTGCCGGTCGTCCACGGGCTCTCGTACGGGGAAGAATGGCCCCGCGTGGTGGCAATGCGGTGGACGGTCCCGCTATCGAGATGCCCCTCGATACCGTAACCATCGTCCAGGCCGTCAGTCACGTTGAACGCATCCCCGGGCCAGCCCAGCTCCGGTATCGGGTCGGCGTTCCAGTACATATAGCCAGCATGCTTGCCGTCTCTGAGAACCACGATCTGACCCCAACCGTCCCCGGACGAGGTGCTGAACGTGATCGATGCGGCGCTCGCGGGGCTGGCGCCGGCCACGAGCGTCGCACCGGCGGCCAGGGTGGTCGCGGCGAGCAGCGTGGTAGCCCTCTGAATGAACTTCACTGGATTCCTCAACTTCTGCTTCTGCACTACTACATGGCGGATGTCCGCATGGGTCGGTCGTGATCATAACCTGCGGTTGCCTGTCACAGATAGATCATGAGTGGCTGGAGGTGGCGGCACGCCGCTCACCCTGGAGGTAGGGCCTTGACCCAAAGCCGGGTAGTTAAGGGCTTGCCGGGAAACAAGCCGTCGCTTCCGGGATCGTGCCTCGTTGTTGTGGTCTGGGGATTCCGGAGGGGGCCGATTCGATGCTGACGGCGAAGTTCCAGGCGTTGTTCCCGCACTTGGACGAGCGCCAGCGTCGGCTGGTCATAGGGGCGGAGGCGCGGTCGCTGGGACACGGCGGGATCAGGCTTGTCGCCCGTGCGGCCGGGGTGCGTGAGGGCAACGTCTCGCGCGGGGTAACTGAACTGGAGTCCGGGGAGGCGCCGTTGGGG
>NZ_JAFMPZ010000276.1 GCF_017353455.1 Streptomyces laculatispora | reverse complement strand
CCGCCGCACGGAGCGCACGGCCGGCCGCTGAGCCGACGCCAGAAGTGGGCGTCGTACAAGGCTTCCCCCTACTTCCCGGCGACCGTCCTGCTTCTCATCCTCGCGGCCGCCGCCGGGCTCTTCGCCGGCTCGTACACGTACGCGATGGCCAACCCGACCCCGCACCAGATCCCGACCGCCGTGGTCAGCCTCCAGGAGACGGCCCGCGGCAGGGCGTTCGTCACCGCGATGGACGAGGCGCTCGACACCTCTCTGCACGTCCACCGGTACGACACCGGCGCCGAGGCGCGCGAGGCACTGGAGGAACAGGAGGTCTTCGCGATCGTGCGGCTCCACAGGGCGGGGGTGTCACTCGATGTGGCCGGCGCCTCAGGAGCCGCCGTCGCGCAGCTGCTCACCGAGTCCGCGGTGAAGGTGGGGGACAGGCTCGGCGTCCCCGTCTCCGTGACGGACGTCAAACCGCTCCAGAAGGGCGACCCGCGCGGACTCGCGCTCTTCTACATCTCGCTCGCCGCCGTCATCGTCGGCTTCGTCGGCTCCATCCAGCTGAGCGTGCACGCCAGCGCCCTGCTGCCCCTGGAACGGATCGCGTTCACGATCGCCTACTCGATGCTCGGCGCGTTCTCCATCGCCGCGGTGGTGGACTGGTGGCTGGGCGCCGTCGATCTGCCGTTCTTCGAGTCCTGGCTGATCCTGGCGTTCACGATGTTCACCTCGGGCATGGTCTTCACCATGTTCAACACCCTGATGGGGCGCTGGGCCATGCTCCCGACCTGGGGAGTGATGGTGCTCCTGGGGAACCCGTCCTCCGGCGGAGCCGTGTCCTGGCCGCTGCTGCCCTCGCTGCTGGGACACATCGGGCGCTGGCTGCCCCCGGGTGCCTCCGTCAACGCCCAGCACACCGCCGTCTACTACCAGGGGCATCAGCGGATCTTCCCGTTCCTGGTGCTCGCGGCGTGGTCGCTGGTCTCCTGCACCGTCTTCTGGGTATGGCGCCACCGGCACCCGGGAGGCCGCGACCACATGCCTCAGCATGCGGCCGCGGCCACCTGAACCACTCCCGGACGTCGTGACTACAGCTCCTGGATCCGGATGTCCCGGTAGGAGATCACGTCCGAGGTGCTGTGGACCTGGAGCCCGATGTAGCCGGAGGCGTACCGCCGGCCGTCGGTGCCCGGGTCGTCGGCCCGCGGCGGCTCGAAGAGCTGACCGCCGTTGTTGTCGAACTCATTGAGCAGAACACCGTTGCGGTAGATCGAGTAGTGCTGGTCCACCACCCGGATCTCGTAGTCGTTCCAGGTGCCCTTGGGAGTGACCCCGGCGCCACCGAGACCCACCCGGTCGAACCCGTAGACGGAACCGGTCTTGTACATGTCGCCGTCCGGCCGGTCGTTGATCTGGATCTCATGGCCGTACTTGATGGCGACCCACTCCGGATTCGACTCCTCCGGGTTGTCGTGGACGTTCGGGAACCGCACGAACACACCGCCGTTGGCGTTGCCCGTGCCGGGGGCGTCGTCCCGCCACTGGAGCTTCAGCGAGAAGTCCCCGTACTGCCGGCCCGGGAACCACAGCATGCCCATGCCGTCCACCGTGGTGGAGCTGTTGAGCGAGCCGTCCGCCTCGTTGAGCGAGAACCGCCCGCCGCCGACCTGCTGCCACTTGGCGAAGGAGGCGGCCGTGCCGTCGAAGAGCTTGTGATAGCCCTCGTCCTGGCCCGGCTTGCCGATCCCGGACTGCTTGGCCGCCTTGTAGATCTTCTTGTGCTCGCGGGCGTCGACCACCCCGGCGGTGAGCAGCTGGTCGAGGACCTTGTCGACGTGCTTGAGGAACAGCGCCTGCGACGACCAGTCCTTCTCGTCCTCGATCAGCTCATTGATCGTGCAGCGGTTGCCGGTGATGCGGTTGGGGACCCCGGTGTCGACGGTGCCCACGATGACGGTGAGCCGCTCGTCGAACTCCGGGCAGTTCGGCGCCGGTACGCCGCCGCTCTTCGCGACGGTGAACGACGTCTGCTTCGCCCCGGACGTGTTGCCCGCCTTGTCCGTGGCCCGGTGGGCGACGGTGTGGTAGCCGACGCGGTCGACGATGACCGTGGCGGTGTAGGCGAGGTAGGGGCCGCCGTCGAGGGAGTACTCGACCTTGTCCACCCCGGTGCCGGCATCGGTCGCGGTGACCGTCACCTTGGCGCTGGTGAGGTAGGCGCCGTCCGAGTTCTTGTCGCCCTCGACCTTCGCGGAGGTCTCCGGCGGCGTGGTGTCCTCGGTCGGCGGCTCGACGACGGTGAACTCCACCGCCTTCTCGGCAGCGGCGTTGCCCGCCTTGTCGGTGGCGCGGTAGCGGACCTTCTGCGCCCCCACCTCGTGCACCATCACCGGACCCGTGTACGGCTGCCAGGCGCCGTCGGCCCCGACCGCGTACTCGATGGTGTTGACGCCGGACCCGGTGTCGGAGGCGGTCACGGTGACCGTCGCCATGCCCAGGTACCGCCCCTGGCCGTCCTTCTCGCCGGAGACGGTCGCCGAGGTCTCCGGCGCCGTCGTGTCGTCCGTCGGCGGTGCCGCGACGGTGAACTCCGCCGTCTTCGCGGCAGCGGCGTTGCCCGCCTTGTCGGTGGCGCGGTAGCGGATGGTGTGCGCGCCGACCTCGTTCACGACGACGGGCGCGGTGTAGGGCTGCCAGGCGCCGTCGGCCCCGACGGCGTACTCGACGGTGTCGACGCCCGATCCCTCGTCGGTGGCGGCGACGGTGACCGTCGCCTGGCCGATGTAGGCGCCGTCGGCGTTCTTGTCGCCGTCGACCTTCGCCGAGGTCTCGGGTGCGGTGGTGTCCTCACCGCCGCCCCCGTCGGTCACGGTCAGGATGCCCTGCATCGCCTCGTGCCCCGGCATGGTGCAGTGGTAGAAGTACCGGCCGGGGGTGAGCGTGACCTCGGCGGTCTGCTTGCCGCCCCGGTCGTCGCCCGGGTTGGCCAGCAGGTTCAGGGGCACGTCGTTGTTGAACTCCGGGTCCGAGACGCTGAAGGTCAGCGTGTGCGGCATCCCGCTGGTGTTCCCGGTCCCCTCACTGTTCTCGAAGACGATGGTCGCCTTGCCGGCCACCGCCGTCTTCGGCGCGGTCAGATAGTGGTCGATGGGGTTGCCTGCCGTCCAGGTGAGCACCTGGTCGGCCGCCGCGCCCACCGGGGCCGCGGTACGCCCGTAGGCCGCCGTCGAGGTCAGTCCCAGCACCATCAGGAACGACCCCAGCAGGGCGAGCCACAGCCGGGCCGGCCGCGACCGCCTTCGGAAGAAGATCGAACGGTGTCTCACTGCACTGCCGCCTTCCTGGCCAGATCCTTGACGGCCGGGGTCGGTGCGCCGCCCTTGTACGTCACGCGCCACAGCGCGGACTTGGAGTCGGAGGTGAAGAAGCCGCGCCCGTAGTCCAGGACGTACAGCGAACCGTCCGGGGCGAACTTCCAGTCCATCAGGTTGCGGATGCCGTCCGCGCCGACCGGGATGATCTTCTTGAGCGACTCGGCGTGCGTGGGCAGGCCGCCCTTGCCGACCGTCTTCGGGTCGGTGAGCACGGCGTGCCGCGGCTGGGTGTCGTCGTAGAAGTCACCGACGAACCACTTGCCGTCCCAGTAGGAGGGCCACTTGCCGGCGCTGGTGCTCGCCGCGTCGTACCGGTAGACCGGGCCGTTCATCGTGGCCTGGCCGCCGCCCTTGAGCCAGGGCAGGAGTTCCTTCTGGTCCGCCACCTTGTAGCTCGGGATGCCGTTCTTGTCGCGCGGGTAGTCCACGCCGCCGCCCTGCGGCGAGTACCAGATGGTGTTGGACGTGATCGGCGGCAGGTTCACCAGACCGTCGTTGTTCGGCGACTCGTTCTTGGGGTGGTCGCAGTCGTACCAGCCGAGCGGCTTGCTCGGATCGGGCAGATTGCGGTCCCGGTAGGGCTGCTTGTTGCCCATGCAGTACGGCCAGCCGTGGTTGCCCGCCTTGGTGATCGCGGCGAACGTGTCGTACTTGGCCGGACCCCAGGTGGTGCTCGGCGCGCCCGCGTCGGGGCCGACCCAGCCCGCGTACAGCGTGTCGGTCGACTTGTCGATCGAGATCCTCGCCGGGTTGCGCACACCCATCACATAGATCTCGCCACGGGTCTTGCCCCCGCCCTCGTCCGGCTCCTTGCCGGTGAAGAGATTGCCCGCGGGCAGGGTGTAGGTGCCGTCGTCCTCGGGGTGGATCCGCAGGATCTTGCCGTTGAGGTTGTTCGTGTTGCCCGCGGTGCGCCGGGCATCGGCGAACGAGACGCCCTTGTAGTTGGGCTCGGGGTTGTTGCCCGAGTAACCGTCGCTGAATCCGGAGGAGTTGTTGTCACCGGCCGCGATGTACAGGTTGCCCTTGGAGTCCCAGGCCATGCCGCCGCCCGCGTGGCAGCAGCTGTGGATCTGGACCGGCCAGTGCAGCAGCACCTTCTCGGAGGAGAGGTCCAGCTTGTCGGTGGCCAGGTCCATGGTGAACCTGGAGACCTGGCGGACCGCCATCTGCTTGTCGCGGTCGATCTTGTCGTGGGGTGTGTAGTGCAGGTACACCCAGCCGTTCTTCTCGAAGTCAGGGTCGAGTTCGATACCGAGCAGACCCTCCTCGACCTTGACCAGTTCGTCGCCGCCGCCCTTGTTGCCGAAGATCGTCAGCTCTCCGGCGAGGGTGACCTTCTTGGTCTTCGGGTCGTAGACGTGGATCTGGCCCAGACCCTTGCCGACGTTCGGGTCGGCCCAGTCGGTGACGACCGGCACGCTGCTGTCGGCGCCGCCGCGGCCGATGTACAGCACGCGTCCGTCGGGGGCGGTCACCATCCCGTGCGGTTCGCCGATCTGGTCGTTCTGACCGGGCTTGTTGGGCTGAGTGACCCGCTCCGCCGTGTAGTTGGAGGTGATCGTCGCCTTGCAGTCGGCCTGCGAGATCCGGGTCGTCCAGTCGAGCGCGCCGCGCAGGTGGTCACGGAAGTCGGCCTCCGCGAAGCTGTCGACCGTACCGCCCATCGCGGTGTAGAAGGACCGGCCGCCGTCGTAGTCACGGCACCAGGAGACCGGGTGGTCCCAGCCGTTGGCGCCGGCTCCGGGCTTGTAGGTGATCTCCCGGACGCGCGCCACGGTGTGCACGTCGCCGGACGGATTCTTCTTCCAGTTCAGCCACTTGTCGGGACGCTTCCACTCCAGCGGGAGGTTCTTGGTGGCCGGGTGCTGCCGGTCGCCGATCTCCACCGTCGCGCGCTGTACGGAGGTGGGGCTGCCGGCCGCCGGGCGGGCACCGACCAGTCCGGTGAACCAGTCCGAGTACGGCTCGGTCCGCGCCGCGTCATGGATGCCGAGGAAGCCGCCGCCGGCCTCCATGTACGCCTCCAGACCGGCTTCCTGCTCCGGGTCCAGGACGTCGCCGCCGCCGGTCAGGAAGACGACGGCGTTGTACTTGCCGAGCTGCTTGCCGTTGGTGAAGACGGCCGGGTCGTCACTGGCCACGGTCTTGAAGCGGCCCGCCTCCGGACCGGTGAGCCCGATCTTCTCGATCGCCGCTATTCCGGCGTCGACCGTCGGGGACTCCTCGGACGCGGAGGCGTGGAACACCAGCACCTTCACGTTCGCGCCGCCGGGCGGCGTCGGAAGGGACAACGTTGTCGCCATGGACTCGTGCGGTCCGGGATACGGCCTGGCACTGGCGGCATTGCCGCCGAGCAGGGATGCGGTCAGTGCGCCGGCCGCTACGGCCGCCGCAAGTCCGCGTCGCGATCTGGACCTGTGATGTGGTGTGCGCTGCATGTGGTCACCCACCCCTCTTTGGTCACTGCAACAGCGCATGAAGCTAGACCTCTTTTCGCGACTCGCCAATAGCTATGGCAGGAATCGCACGAACTTTGTCCTTAGTGTGGATAAACGAAGATCCCCGGGCTACGGTATGGCCCGTCCCGAGGTCACCCGTGCCCGACGGCGTCGACCGCGATGACCTGCGTGCCTCCGCGCCGCGTGCCGTAGTTGCCTTGGATGTCTCCGCAACACCCGTCCGAAAGTGGGGAGTTCGACATGGATCGACGCAGCTTCAACCGGCGGATTCTGATGGGCGGCGGGGTGGCGGCGGCAACCGGCGTGACATCGTTGTCCCTTGGTGCGATCGAGGCCACCTCGGCCGAGAACCCGCCCCGGACGGCGCCGGCGGGCGGGGTGGTCCGCCACCTCAAGATGTACGCGGAGAAGCTGCCGGACGGCTCGATGGGGTACGGGTTCGAGAAGGGCAAGGCGTCGATCCCCGGTCCCCTCATCGAGATCAACGAGGGCGACACCCTGCACATCGAGTTCGAGAACACGATGGACGTGGCGGCCAGTCTCCACGCGCACGGCGTCGACTACGACATCGCCAGCGACGGCACGCGGATGAACAAGAGCATCGTCGAACCGGGCGACACGCGCACCTACACCTGGCGCACCCATGCCCCGGGCCGGAGGAAGGACGGCACCTGGCAGGCGGGCAGCGCGGGCTACTGGCACTACCACGACCACGTCGTCGGCACCGACCACGGCACGGGCGGCATTCGCAAGGGGCTGTACGGGCCGGTCATCGTCCGGCGCAAGGGCGACATCCTGCCGGACAAGACGATCACGATCGTCTTCAACAACATGCTGATCAACAACAAGCCCGCCGACAAGAGCCCTGACTTCGAAGCCACGGTGGGGGACCGGCTCGAAGTCGTCATGATCACGCACGGCGAGTACTACCACACGTTCCATGTGCACGGTCACCGCTGGGCGGACAACCGTACGGGCCTGCTCACCGGACCCGACGACCCGACCCGGGTCATCGACACGAAGATCGTCGGACCGGCGGACTCCTTCGGCTTCCAGGTCATCGCGGGCGAACACGTGGGCGCGGGCGCGTGGATGTACCACTGCCATGTGCAGAGCCATTCCGACATGGGCATGGCCGGGATGCTGCTGGTCGCCAAGGCCGACGGGACGGTGCCGGGGCACGAGGCGCACTCCATGTCCTCGCACGGCATGAAGTCCCCGGACGCGAAGACCCCGGACGCCAAGACATCGGACGAGGCCGCCTCGCACGACAGCCACTGAAGGGCGGCGGGGCCGTGTCCGCTGCCCCTGCCCCGGCCGTGGGACCGCTCAGGACAAGGCGGTCGGCCCGCGCGGCGGCGGGACGGCCCGGAGCGGCCCCCAGGGGACGGGAGCCGGACGCCCACGCCGCGAGGTGCGGGGTGTCCGGCCGGGGCAGCTCGTACCGCAGGCCGTGGGCGCGGACCGCTTCCCGCCGCGCGGCCCTGATGCTCACGCGGCGTCGTACCAGGGCTTGTTCGCCGCCCAGTGCCTGACCCAGCCGGCAAAGCCCGGTTCACCGGTGGTGAAACCGAATTGCGCACCGAAAGGGGCGGCGCCAACGTCAGTGATCAGCCAGACGTGCCCTCTGTGAGGTCCGGCCACGACGAGATGCCAGTTCATCGCGCACCCGTCCGTGCCGAGCACGATCGAGCCGTGGCCGTATACCTGCTCAAGGATCTCGTCGGCATCGTCGGCCCGGTCCGGGTCTTCCTCCCACATCCATGCCGCCGTCAGCGGGAACGGCTTGCTCAGGACGCGGTCCTGCCCGTCGTCGCCCCAGTCGGCCGGCAGCTCCGCAACCGGTAGCAGTCCGTATTCGGGCGGGCCCGAAAACGAACCGTCCGCTATCTCGGCAACGAAGCTCCGGTACGGCTCGGGCAGCACGATTTCGTGTGCGGACTCGAAGGCGTGGACTGCCTCCCAGCCAAGGGCTGACTCGCCCTTGCTCCGGCCCTCGTCATCGACGTCGAACGCCGCACGAAGCACCGCCAGCTCGGCTTGGACAGCTTGATCAATGTTCATCCGGCATGGATACCACCTCGCTGTGACAAGGCCCCGGATGCGCCGGTGCTCGGGAACGACCCGTGAGGTCGTCAGACACCGGCCCCCGGGGCCGGGCTCCCGGTTTCAGCCTCCGCCTTCGCGCCCGCCGCGAGGCGTTGCTGTTCCTCCTCGACGATCCGGCGGGCCAGCGACCCGTCCGACACGTCCACGGCGTCCGGCGTCGTCTCGGCGACATCGCTGCGCCGTGCGTACGCGTCGAACAGCCGCTCCTTGCGGGCCAGGATGTCCAGCATGCGCTGGTCGACGCTGTCCGCGGCGAGCAGCCGGTGCACCTGGACCGTGCGTATCTGGCCCATCCGATGGGCGCGGGCCACCGCCTGGTGCTCCATCGTCGGCTTGATCTGCGGTTCGCAGAGGATGACGACCGAGGCGGCCTGCATGTTGAGCCCGATCCCGCCGGCCTGGATCTGGCTCAGCAGGACCGCATGGCCGTCCGCCGCGGTGAAGCCGTCGATCAGCTCCTGGCGCCGGGCGGCCGGCAGGCTCCCCGACAGCGGGCCGAACACGCCCTCGCCCAGGGCCTGCCGGACCGTCTCCAGCACCTCACGGAAGTACGAGAACACCACGACCTTCAGTCCGTTGCCCGCGGCCTCCGCGACCAGCTCGCGCAGCCGGTTCAGCTTCGCGGAGGTGGCCGGGCAGGCGTACGCGGCCCGGCGCATCCGCATGAACTGCCCGGTGCCCACCGCCTCGCGGTAGGCCAGCAGATCGGCCGCGCTGAACTCCTCCCACTCGTCGACCAGCACCAGCGCCGGGAGTTCGGTGAGAACGTCCTGCTGGTTGCGGCGCAGATAGGCGGGAGCGACGGCCCGGCGGAATGCCTGCGATCCGGCGGCGCCGTGACCGGTACTGATCGACGGGGCCAGTTCGGGCTGGAGCTGGCGGACGAGGCTGCGGAACTCCTCCACCCGGTTCTCCATCGGCGTACCGGTCAGGAACAGCACCCGCTCGGTCCGCTGCGACCAGCCGGACACCGCACGGGAGCGGCGGGTGGCGGGGTTCTTGACGTAGTGGGCCTCGTCCACCACGAGCATTGCGGGCCGTATGCCGCAGTCGTCCGCGAGGGGCAGCGTGTGCAGGGCGTCGAACGTGGTGAGGGCGACCCCGCCGGCCTCGCGCCACTCCGCGAACGCGCCCTGCCGCTCCGGACCGTGCACGGGCAGTGCGCGCAGCGTGGAGCGGGCCCGGACCTCCCGCGTCCAGTTGATCAGCACGCTCGCCGGACAGACCACCAGGAAGTGGGTCTCGCCCCGGGCCGCGAGATGTGCCAGCGCGGCGATGGCCTGGACGGTCTTGCCGAGCCCCATCTCGTCGCCGAGGATCACCCGCTTCTGCGCGAGCGCGAAGCGGGCCCCGAACGACTGGTAGCCGCGCAACGACACCCGCAGCCGGGCGTCGTCCAGCCGCAGCCCGCGCACCCGGTCCGCGATCCCGGACGGCAGGAACCCCTCGGCCGCGTCCCGGTCGGGTCCGGTGCCGGACATCTCGGCGAGCAGGCTGTAGTACTCGGCGGAGCGGACCTCGAAGTCGACCCAGGCCGCGACCGCGGAGTCCGGATCGCGGAGCAGATCGACCGACACCTGCCCGAACAGCAGCGGGAGTTCACGCTCCGCCGCATCGGCCATCACCGCCCGGGCGGCGGCGACAGCCGCCAGGGCCTGCGCCCGGGCCGGCCGCCGGGTGAAGAGCATCCGCAGCCGCCCCCTCGCGGGCGCCGCCGCGGCCAGCAGCGGATCCAGCCGCTCGGTCACACTGCGCGCGCCGTCCACGGCCCGCCGCACATCCGGCCCTGCCTCGACCAGCCGGTACAACGCGGTGACCAGGGCGGTCGTGGCGTCGTCCGGGGATTCCACGGCTATCCGCACCGTGACCGTGTCCCGTACGGCGTGGGCGATCTGGCCTGCCGCGGCGAGCGCCTGGTCGGCGGTCTGCGCACCGACCCCGGGGATCTGGCGGAGTTCGTAGCGGTTCGCCCCGTGCACCTGCCCGACGGTCGTGAAACCGGCCTGCTCGACCGCGCCGATGCGCAGCCGGCCCTCGGTGACGTCCTTGAGCCGGGACGCCGGGATGGCCGACAGCTCGTCGCGGACGAGCGCGTCGAGCAGGGGGTCCAGCGCGGCACGCACGGCATCGACGGCGCGGCCGTGATCGGCCAGCACCCCGCGTGCGGCGCCCAGCAGCCCCTCGGCCCGCGCGAGCAGCTCACGGGCCGCCCGCCCGGTCGTCGCCCCGCCCTCCGTGGACCCGGCCTCAGTCATGTACGTCCTCTGTCCCCGCGGTCTCACCACCGCTCCGTCCGGCAGCCGACCGGAGCGACTCGTATCGTCCCATGCGCTGCTGACAACCGGGACGGACGCGGCGGCTCAGCGCGCGGGCGACCGCCGTTCCACCGGTGACAGCAGCAGGACCTCCAGGGCGCGGGCGCAGGAGCGTGCCTGTGTCAGGAACCAGTCGGTGCGTGCGTCGGTGATCACCGACGGGGTGGCCCGCACCGCCAGGGCGAAGCGGGCGTGCCCGGCGCCGTCCAGCACCGGCACCGCCAGTGTGCGTACCCCATGGGCCGACTCCCCGTCGTTGACGGCGTAGGTGTCGGAGCGCACCCGGGCCAGTTCCGCCTCCAGGGCCGCCGGTTCGACGATCGTGCGGTCGGTGAACGCGGGCAGCGGAGGCAGCGAGGAGGGACCGCCCTCGCCCGGCCTCGCCCAGGCCAGCAGCACTTTGCCCAGCGCGGTGGAGTGCAGCGGCCTGCGCAGCCCCACCTTGGGAGTCACCGAACCGCCCGCGACGATCACCGCATGAGGCCCGCTGCGCAGCGCCAGGTCGGCGGTCGCGCCCGTGCGCTCGGCGAGATCCGCCAGTTCGGGGGCGGCCAGGTGCAGCCCGCGCCGGTGGTACGAGAGACGG
>NZ_JAFMPZ010000275.1 GCF_017353455.1 Streptomyces laculatispora | reverse complement strand
CGGTGAGGGGGGCGGGCGCCGTTCCCGATCCCGTTCCAGAAGCAGCGGCTCCCCCTCCTCGTCGAGGGCCGAGAAGGGGGAGCCGCGAGACCCTGTCGAGCAGGCGCGCAACATCTGTCTGCGGCTGCTCACCGGGACGCCGCGCACCCGCAAGCAGCTCGCGGACGCCCTGCGCAAACGGGAGATCCCCGACGAGGCCGCCGAAGAAGTGCTCTCGCGCTTCGAGGATGTCGGACTGATCGACGATGCCGCGTTCGCCGATGCCTGGGTGGAATCCCGGCATCACGGCCGAGGGCTCGCCCGCCGCGCACTCGTCCGTGAGCTGCGGACCAAGGGGGTGGACGCGGCAGTGATCGACGAAGCCGTCGGCCAGCTCGACCCGGATCAGGAGGAGGCGACGGCGCGCGAACTCGTCGCGCGCAAACTCCGTTCCACCCGGGGGCTGGACCGCGACAAGCGACTGCGCCGGCTTGCCGGCATGCTCGCCCGCAAGGGGTACGGGGAGGGAATGGCCCTGCGTGTGGTGCGCAGGGCACTCGAGGAGGAGGGCGAGGACACCGAAGGGCTGGACGATCCCTTCTGACCGGCCGACATCCCTTCTGACCGGTGGCATCCGGACCGGCGGGACAGGATCCCGACGGGCCGGTCGGCATCCGGACGGGCCGGTCGGTCGTTCGGCCTTCCGCGGTTCCGGACACCTGCGCCCCTCGGGGGAGTCGCGGGCGGCGAGGCCCCCGGGGCGCGGCGGACGGCAGGGGTTCTGCGCCCTCACTGCCCGGCGCGGGCGGCGCGGTTGACGGTGGCGTCGATCAGGGCGAGGGCGTCTGCGGCCGTACGTCCGGGGTACCGGTTCCACGGCCCGATCAACCCGGTCCAGCCCTGCGAGCGGAGCTCGGTGATCAGCCAGGCGCCGGCCCGGTCGACGGTGGCCGGCGAGCCGTAGCCGAGGCGGTGCGCGGTGAGCATGGCACCGCAGACACAGCGGGCGCCCCTCGCGTTGCGAAGCCGGTACGGGGTGTTCTGCCAGCCCCACTCGGTCAGGATCTGCCGCGCATGGGCGAGATGGGTGGAGGGCCGCACATCGGGCTGTCCGATGCGCCGCCAGGAGTGGAGCCGGTCGGGCAGTACCGCACCGAGGCGCCCGGGGAGCGGGCGCTCGCGCGGCGCGGTGGCGGGCAGGGCGCGGACCGTATCCGCGATCAGCTGATCGACCGGCACGGACAGCAGGTCACGCCAGTCGGCGAGGTCCCCCTGCGACGGGTGCGACGGACGCAGCGGGTGCGTCGAGCGTGACGGGTCGTCCGGCTCGGGCTCGGCCGGGGCGGGAGGTACGGGTTCCGGGGCCGTGAGGTCCCAGCCCGTGACGATCTGCCGCCACGCATCCGTGTCGTGGAGACGAGCGGCCCGGATGTCGAACTCGTCAGGGGTGAGGGCGGTGGTCGGCATCGGTGCGGGCTCCCCGTCGTAGCGGTCCTTGTCGTTGAGGCGAATGTCTGTCCCGCGCGGGGATCGCTCCACCGGAGCGAGGCCATACGGGTGTGTCGCGACGGATTCGGGCCGGGAAGTGCTCCTGGGCGCGCCGGCCGGGACGTGCCCTTGGTACGGGGGAAAGCCCCCGTACCAAGACGGCGGAACGCTCCAGTGCACAGGCGCCTGTGCACAGAGCAGTCTGTGACGCATGCCAGAGAAGCCCGGTGGTACCGAGATCACGGAGCCGGCGGGCCTCCACGGACACGGCCTGGCCCAGCCGCGACGCCGGCGGATCCGTCAGCACCTGGGCAAGCACCGCCCCGCGACGGCCGCGCCCCTCGCACGCGCCCTGGGCCCGGACACCGCGGCCACCGGCCACCACCTGCGCGAGCCGGCCCGCTACGGCTGCGTGGCCGACGACGTGCCTCCGGAGCCCGGCGCACGCAGGCCCGGTGACGGCAGCAGTCCGGGCAACAACACCGCAGACGACAACGGAAAAGAGACGGACGCATTATGATGCTGCGCTACGCCCTGCAGACCATCAGACACCGCAAGGGCGGATTCCTCGGAGCGCTGCTGGCCCTCATGTGCGCCGCAGCTCTCGTCACCGCCTGCGGCACCCTGCTGGAGACCGGCCTGCGCGGGCGTATCGCCACCGAACGCTATGCCGCGACGCCGCTCGTCGTCTCCGCCGACCAGAACGTCCACCGGACCACCGTCAAGCACAAGGGCAACGGAAAGACCAAGGTCAAGCACAAGGCGAAGCCGGTCGCCGAACGGGCCTGGCTCCCCGCGGGAGACGCCGACCGGCTCCGTGACCTGGAGGGCGTCCGCGCGGTCGTCCCCGAACTGACCTTCCTCGCCCAGCCGCTCGGTCTTCCCACGGGTGAGGGAGCTGCCGGTCCACCGTCCTACGGCCACGCGTGGGCCTCCGCCCCGCTCACCCCGTTCGCCCTCACCGCAGGCCGCGCACCGGCCACCGGCGACGACGTGGTGATCGACCGGGGCCTCGCCGAACGGGCCGGCCTGACGACCGGTGACCGGCTCACCGTGCAGTCCACCCGGGCTCCTCGCACGTACCGTGTCAGCGGCATCGCGGCCCCGGACGGCCGTGGTCAACTCCGGCAGCAGACCTCGCTGTTCTTCTCCACGGCGGAGGCCGAGCGTCTCGCCGCCCGCCCCGGCCGGGTCAGCGCGTTCGGCGTGCTGCCCGCATCCGGGACGGACCTCGGCCGGTTGAAGCAGCAGGTCGCCCATGCCCTTGAGGGAACGACTGCCCAGGTCGCCACGGGTGACGACCGCGGGCCGGTCGAGTTCCTGGACGCGGCGGGCGCCCGCGTCAAGCTCATCTCCATGGGTGCGGCCATGGGCGGTACCTCCCTGCTGGTCGCCGTGCTCGTCGTCGTCGGCACGTTCGCGCTCTCCATCCAGCAGCGCCACCGTGAACTGGCCCTGCTCCGCACCATCGCCGCCACCTCACGGCAGATCCGCCGGCTGCTCGGCCGTGAGGCCCTGGTGGTCGGTGCCGTCGCCGGGGTGCTGGGCGCGCTGGCGGGACTGCCGCTCGCCGGCTGGCTGAACAGTCGATTCATCGACACAGGAGCGATCCCGGCGACCCTGGAGCGGACGGCAGGCATCTTCCCGGCCTGCGTCGCCGTGGCCGTCACGCTCATCGGCGCCTGGGCCGCCGCGCGGATCGCGGGCCGCCGCATCGCAGGACTCCGCCCGGCCGAGGCCATGGCCGAAGCCGCGGTCGAGCGGGCCCGCCCCGCCCGTGCGCGGACCCTCGTCGGCCTGGTCCTGCTCATCGGGGGCGGCGTACTGGTCGCCGTACTGAGCATCCTGCGCACCGAGGCCGCCTCGACCCCCGTCACCTTCCTCGCCGTGGTGGTGCTGGCCACGGCGGTGTCGCTCCTGGGCCCGTACCTCGTACGGGCGGCCGCTGTCCTGCTGAGGTCGGTGCTCCGGCCTGCCGGCCCCATGGGGAAGCTGGCCAACGCCAACATCCGCGGGAACTCCACCCGGATGGCCTCCGTCGTCACCCCGCTCACCCTGCTCATCGGCATGACCTGCACGGTGATCTTCATCCAGCCGACCCTCGGGAACGCCGCCCTGGCCCAGGCCCGGGAGGGCACCCGTGCGACCTGGGTACTGGGCGCACAGGGCCCCGGCGTCCCGTCCGCCGCCGTCGACGCGGTCCGCGCGACGCCGGGTGTCACCGCCGCGACGGAGGTCGTCCGGACCACGGTCCGGGTCGGGCTCGACAAGTACCCGGCCCAGGGGGTCACGGCGGCCGGCCTCGCCCGCACCTGGGACCCCGAGGTGACGAGCGGTTCGATCGCCGCGTTCACCGCGGACCCACGCACCGCCGCGATCAGTGAACTCGCCGCCGACCGGCTCGGTCTCCACCCCGGCAGCACGCTGGAGCTGCACCTCGGTGACGGGACACCCGCCACCCTCACGGTCGCCGCCGTCTACCACCGCGGGCTGGGCTTCGGTGATCTGACGCTGCCGCACGAGCTGGTCGCCCGCCACATGGACAACCCACTGGCCGCGACCGTTCTGGTGGCCGGAGACGCTTCTCGCAGCGCACTGGCCGCCTCCGTAAGGAGGTTCCCCGGTATCGCCGTGCTGGCCCCGACGGCCGCCGACCGGCTCCAGGCGGACCGGCAGCAGGAGAACGCCGAGGTCAACTATCTCGCCATGGGCCTCGTCCTGGCCTTCACCGCCATCGCGGTCGTCAACACGCTCGCCATGTCGGTGTCGGAGCGGCTCAAGGAGTTCGCGTTGCTCCGGCTGGCCGGAGCGACGCGACGCCAGGTGCTGCGGATGCTCCGTATCGAGACCGTGTCGGTCCTGCTGGTCGCCGCCGTTCTCGGCACCGGAATCGCGCTCGCCGTGCTGACCGCGTTCAGTATCGGTATGACGGGCAGCGCGGCGCCCGCCGTTCTGCCGCTGGTGTACGCGGCGGTGGTGGGCGCCGCGGCGCTGCTGGCCCTGACCGCCACGGCGCTGCCGGGCAGGGTGGCGCTGAAGGCCCGCCCGGTGGAGGCCGTCACATCGAGTCAGTGACCGGCAGACCCCGGGCGAGGGCCGGCCCCGTCTGCCCAGGCCCGGGGCTCCCGGTCACGCGTCGACCGGGAGCCCCGCCGCGCGCCAGGCCTGGAAGCCGCCGACGAGATCGGTTGCCCGGTGCAGCCCGAGCCGGTGCAGGGACTCGACGGCGAGGCTCGACGCATAGCCCTCGTCGCAGATCACCACGATCCGGAGACCGTGGCTCACCGCCTCCGCCGCGCGATGGCTCCCCTGCGGGTCCAGCCGCCACTCCAGCTCATTGCGCTCGACGACCAGCGCGCCCGGGATCAGCCCGTCCCGGGTACGCAGCTCCGCATAGCGGATGTCGACGAGCAGGGCCCCCTCGGCGGCCGCCGCGCCGGCCTCATCGGGGCCGAGCCGTTCGTATCCGGACCGGACCCGCTCCAGGAGCTCATCGATCCCGATCGGCTTCGTACCAACAGGCTCCGTACCAACCCGTCGCGTACCGGTCGGTTCGGCGCCGACCCGTATCGTGCCGTCGTGCGGTTCGTCGCTCACTGCCAGTCCTCCGGGCGTTCGGTCTGTTCGAGACGGAGCACCGCACCGGTGCGGCTGTAGCGCCGGATCTGCGGCAGCGGCGGATAGTACGCGTGGACGGATACGGCGTGCTCCGCGGCGGACTCGTTCAGCACCTCGTGCACATGGTGCCTGCCGAAGGCCCTGCCCCGACCTGGCGTCAACTCCCGTGAGCGGTCGATGTCCTCGGTCAGTTCCAGGGTCCTCCACCCGTCGGTGGGCAGCCGCGCCGCGAGCGAGTGCTCCTTGAGCGTGCCGCTCGCGGTCAGGAAGGCGCCGATCGAGTCGGCGTGGTCGTGCCAGCCGGTGCCGGTGCCGGGCGGCCAGCCGATCAGCCAGGCCTCACTGCCGCCGGGCCCGTCGAGCCGGGTCCAGGTTCGGCCCTCGGGATCGAGGGGGAGCGAGGCCAAGAGGGCGGCGTCCGCGGCGGTGCGGCGGACGAAGTCGAGCAGTTCCGCGGCCGTCGGACCGGAAGTGGACGTGCGTACGGGAACAGGGGAGGGAGAGGCAGACAAGGGGACCGTCCTGAGAGTTCGCGCGGATGCTCACGCCCTACGTCGTGGCGCACGGCGGAGCAGGAGAAGGCGATTCAGCAGGACGGGCGACACACGCAGCCCGCATAGCGGAGCAGGTCCATATGGACCCTCCGCCACAGGCGCACATCGGTGTCGGTCATGTTCCGGAGTAGACCATGTGCGCCTGCGGGGGTCAATTGATGTCTGCGGTGCGGTCGGAGCGTTCGGAGGTGCGGGCCGCGCCGCCGCGCGCCGCTTCCGCCGCCGCGAGGAGGTCCGTGGGCCGTACCCCGCCGAACGAATCCACGAGGTGACCGTCCGGCCTGACCAGCAGAACGGTGTGCGCGGGCGCCCCCGGATAGCTCTCCGCCACCAGCAGTTCACCCTTCACCGGCAGGGCGTCCACCGCCTCGACGAGCCGGGGCATGACCCCCGCCCGCATCCAGTGCCGCCGGTCCCACACACCGGTGCCCGGGGCTACCAGGACCACCAGCAGCTGCCCCTGTCCCAGTCGCTCCCGGAGCCGTACGCGCGTGCCGTCCGGCGCAGTCACCCGCACATCGGCGACCGGCGCACCGGGGGGCGTACCCACGGAGACGTGCGCCTCGGCGCGTGGGGGCGCAAGAGGGGACAGGGAGTATGAAGGGGGCGCACCGAGGGGGCCGCAGCCCAGATGTCCGTCGGTGAGCAGCGAATCGTGCCCCCGTGCGCTCCCCGGGACCAGGGTCCGCAGTCCGCCGCCGCCCCGCAGTATCGGCAGCGACTGGTCGGCGGCGCGCAGCCGTGAGGCGACCGCGGCCCGGCGCTCGGCCTGATAGCTGTCCAGGAGCACGTCGGACGCGCCGTGATGCCAGGCCAGCGCCAGTTTCCAGGCCAGGTTCTCGGCGTCCCGCAGCCCCTCGTCCAGCCCCTGGGTGCCGAGCGCGCCCAGCAGATGGGCGGCGTCCCCGGCGAGGAAGGCCCGCTTCACCCGCCACCGCCGGGCGAGCCGGTGGTGCAGCGTGTAGACGCCGGTGTCCAGCAGCTCGTACGGGGGCGTCTCGCCGCACCAGCCCGCCAGGGTGTCCCGGACCCGGGCGACCAGGACATCGGGCGTGACGAGCTCGCCACGTGGCGGCAGCAGCCAGTCCAGCCGCCAGACATCGTCCGGCAGCGGCCGTGCGGTCACCTCGGCGCCACCGGTGCGCCAGGGCGGCAGCCGGTGCAGTACGGCCTCGCCCGGCCAGGGCAGTTCGGTGCGCAGCGCGGCGACGGCATGCCGCTCCACCGCCGTACGTCCGGGGAACCGGATGTCGAGGAGCTTGCGCACGGTGGACCGCGCCCCGTCGCAGCCGACCAGGTAACTCCCCCGCCACCAGGTCGAACCGGGCTCCCTGGTGTGCACGGTGACCCCGGCCGGGTCCTGTTCCAGCGTGTCGATCCGGCTGGGCCCCGTCGTCCGGACGAGGTCCTGCGCGGCCACCGCGTCCCGCAGTCCGCGCACCAGCGCATGCTGCGGGACATGGACGGGGGCGGCCGGCGGGTTCCCCGACGGGGCGCCTTCGCCGAGCGGCAGTTCGCGTACCAGCTGCTTGCGGCGCAGGGACCGCCAGCCGGACCAGCGAAGGCCCTCGTCCTGGAGCGCCTTGCAGCCGAGCCGCTCCACCAGGTCGGCCGTGTCCTCCCGGAGCACGACCGTGCGGGCCGGGCGTGTCTCGTCCTTGCCGGGGTCCTCGTCGAGGAGCACGGAAGGCACTCCCTGTGCCGCGAGGGCGAGCGACAGCACCAGGCCGACCGGCCCGGCACCGACGATGATCACCGGGTCCACGGCGCGGCCCCCGGAACGTGTGCGGTCGGACGCGTGGAGGCGCATGTGGAGAGCGGACGGGCCGCGTCGGCCCACGGGGTCGGGGACGGCGGCGACGGGGATGCGGCGGCGTAGGGGGCTCGATGCGCGATCACAGAACGTATGCAACCTACTGCCGGTGCTTGCGTCAAGTGACACCGGAACGCGGCGAGGGGCGGTGGCGAATGCGCCACCGCCCCTCGCGGACGTCAGTAGACGAGCCGTCAGGCGGCGTGCCCGTCATCAATGTTGAGCGACGGCGCACCGATCGTCTCCAGGGCGCCCCCGGGGCCGGTGCCCACGACCGCGCCCGTGCTCTTCTTCGCGCGCCGGAGCCGCCGCTCCAGCCAGCTCGCGAACGAGGTGAGGGCGAAGTTCAGCGCCATGTAGATCACGGCGATGATCGTGAAGCACGCGATGGTGTTCGCGCCGTAGTTCGCGGCCATCGGCCGGACCGACGCCAGCAGCTCCGGGAAGGTGAGCACCGCGCCACCGAGGGCGGTGTCCTTCACGATCACCACGATCTGGCTGACGATCGCCGGGAGCATGGCGGTCACCGCCTGCGGCAGGAGAACGAAGACCATGGTCTGGCCCTTGCGCATGCCGATCGCCTTGGCCGCGTCGGTCTGCCCCGAGGGAAGCGTCAGGATGCCGGCCCGGACGATCTCGGCGAGCACCGAGGCGTTGTAGAGCACCAGGCCCGTCACCACGGCGTACAGCAGGCGTGTATCCGTGTCCATGTCGGTGTACTCGGAGTACGCCTGGTTCGCGATGATCATCAGGATCAGCACCGGAATAGCCCGGAAGAATTCCACGACCACGCCGGAAGGCGCCCGCATCCACCGGTGCTCCGAGAGCCGGCCGATCCCGAACAGCGCGCCCAGCGGCAGAGCGATGATCAGGGCGAAGAACGCCGCCTTGATCGTGTTCTGGAAACCCGGCCAGATATACGTCTGCCATGGCTGAGGGCTGGTGAAGAAGGGCTTCCACTTGATCCAGTCGAGCTGGTGCTTCGAGGCGAGACCGTCGTACACCCACCACACCACGGCCGCGGCGACGATCACGAACAGGACCGTGTAGAGGATGTTCCGCTGCTTGGCGCGCGGCCCCTGGGCGTCATAGAGGACCGAGGTCATCGCTTCACCGCCACCTTCTTGCTCACCCAGCCGAGGATGAGGCCGGTCGGGAGGGTCAGAACGATGAATCCGAACGCGAAGACGGCAGAGATCAGGATCAGCTGCGCCTCGTTCTCGATCATGCCCTTCATCAGGTGCGAGGCTTCCGCGACACCGATCGCGGCAGCGACAGTGGTGTTCTTCGTCAGCGCGATGAGGACGTTGGACAGCGGGTTGACCACCGACCGGAACGCCTGCGGGAGGATGATCAGCCGCAGTACCTGGGTGAAGCTCAGACCGAGGGCGCGTGCCGCTTCGGCCTGACCGACCGGCACCGTGTTGATGCCGGACCGCAGCGCTTCGCACACGAAGGCGGCGGTGTAGGCGATCAACGCAAGAACCGCGAGCCGGAAGTTGACGTCCGTGATGTCGGACGCGCCGAGGCTGATGTTGAGCGTCGAGAACAGCCCCAGAGAGGAGAACACAATGATCACGGTCAGCGGAATGTTCCGGACCACGTTCACATAGCCGGTCGCGAAACCGCGCATCAGGGGGACCGGGCTGACCTTCATGCCGGCCAGCAGCGTTCCCCATATGAGGGAGCCGAGGGCGGAGTAGACGGTGAGTTGCACCGTCACCCAGAAGGCCCCCAGCAGGTCGTAACCATCAAGAAAGTCGAACACGATCTCCCGCGCTTCCGCGTGTAGGAGGGCACGGCGCGCCGCCGTCAGTGGCGGCGCGCCCGGTCAGCCCTGCTTCACTTGACGACGTTGCCGATCTTGGGGGCGGGCTCGTTCTTGTAGCCCGCCGGACCGAAGTTGGCCTTCACGGCCTTCTCCCACGAACCGTCCGAGACCATCTTGGTCAGCGCGTCGTTGATCTTCTTCTTGAGGTCGGCGTCGCCCTTCTTCAGGCCGATGCCGTAGTTCTCGTTGGTCATCTTGAAACCGGCCAGCTTGAACTTGCCCTTGTTGGCGTCCTGCGAGGCGTAGCCGGCCAGGATGCTGTCATCCGTGGTCAGCGCGTCAACGGCGTTGTTCTCCAGGCCGGTGAGGCACTCCGAGTAGCCGCCGTACTCCTGGAGCTGTGCCTTCGGGGCCAGCGTGTCGTGGACGTTCTGTGCCGAGGTCGAGCCGGTGACCGAGCAGAGCTTCTTGTTGTTCAGATCCTTCGGCGACTTGATCGAGGTGTCGTCCGCGCGGACCAGGATGTCCTGGTGGGCGAGGAGGTACGGACCCGCGAAGTCGACCTTCTTCAGCCGCTCGTCGTTGATCGAGTAGGAGGCGGCGATGAACTTGACGTCACCGCGGTCGATCGACGTCTCGCGGTCGGCGCTCTTGGTCTCCTTGAAGTTGATGTCCTTGGCGTCGTAGCCCAGTTCCTTGGCGACGTACGTGGCGACATCGACGTCGAAGCCGGTGAACTTGCCGTCCGGAGTCTTCAGGCCGATACCCGGCTGGTCGATCTTGATGCCGATCGAGATCTTCTTGCCGCCGCCCGAACCGGACGAGTCGTCCTTGTCGTCGGAGCCACAGGCGGTGGCGGTCAGGGCGAGGGCGAGCACGGCGGCCGAGGCGGCGGTGACCTTACGAAGCTGCATGGTGAATTTCCCTAGAGTTGACGTGATGTGAGTGATCAGCCGGTCCGGGAACCGGCGCTGAAGGCTCCATCAGTGGTGAAGGATCTTCGACAGGAAGTCCTTGGCCCGGTCACTGCGCGGGTTGCTGAAGAACTGGTCGGGCACGGCCTCTTCGACGATCTTCCCGTCCGCCATGAAGACGACCCGGTTCGCCGCTGAGCGGGCGAAACCCATCTCATGGGTGACGACGACCATGGTCATGCCGTCGCGGGCGAGCTGCTGCATGACCTCCAGCACCTCGTTGATCATCTCCGGGTCGAGCGCGGAGGTCGGCTCGTCGAACAGCATGACCTTGGGGTCCATCGCCAACGCCCGCGCGATCGCCACACGTTGCTGCTGGCCACCGGAGAGCTGGGACGGGTACTTGTCGGCCTGGGTCGCCACGCCCACCCGGTCGAGCAGCGAACGCGCCTTGTCCTCGGCGGTCTTCTTCTCCGTCTTGCGGACCTTGAGCTGGCCCAGCATCACGTTTTCCAGCACCGTCTTGTGGGCGAAGAGATTGAACGACTGGAAGACCATGCCGACATCGGCACGCAGCCGCGCCAGCTCCTTGCCCTCCTGGGGCAGCGGCTTCCCGTCGATCGAGATCGCGCCCGAGTCGATCGTCTCCAAGCGGTTGATCGTGCGGCACAGCGTGGACTTCCCGGACCCCGAGGGCCCGATGACGACCACGACCTCGCCACGGGCGATCGTCAGGTCGATGTCCTGGAGCACATGCAGCGCGCCGAAGTGCTTGTTGACGTTGCTCAGCACGACCAGGTCGTCGCCGGCCGCGGGTGCAGCGTCCTCGGCGCCCTTGGTCACTGAAACTCCGCTCATCGGCTTCTTGCTCCGTCCTCCTCGGTTGGGAAGGACCCTAGTGACGCAGTGCGACCAGCGTCATTACATCTGAGCGGAAATTGAGCATAACGATCCGGCCGCAACCGGACACTCCGTGTGAACGGGACGTCACGCGGGCCGTCCGGGCGTACCGGGTGCATAACGGAAACATGGATGCAACGGGCGGGCACTTGACTGGCCCACCGGTCATCGGAGTGGATGCCTTGGTACACCCTGACGTGAAACCCCTCGATACGGGGAAGTGACCAGGGGCGTACGCGATCGCACCGACACCGCACCTTTCGGAGAGGGGGGCCATGAGACTGCTGCTCGTCGAGGACGACAACCACGTCGCCGCCGCCCTGTCCGCCATCCTCGGCCGGCACGGCTTCAAGGTGGTGCACGCCCGCAGCGGGGAGGAGGCCCTCCAGGCCCTCCTCCCCGCGGATACGGAACCCTTCGGCGTCGTACTCCTCGATCTGGGACTGCCCGACCAGGACGGCTACGAGGTGTGCGGGAAGATCCGCAAGCGCAGTTCCGTGCCGGTGATCATGGTGACCGCACGGGCCGACGTCCGCTCGCGGATCCACGGGCTGAACCTCGGCGCGGACGACTACGTGACCAAGCCGTACGACACCGGCGAGCTCCTCGCCCGTATCCACGCCGTCAGCCGGCGCAAGCCGGCCGCTGAGGAGACCGGGCCCACGCCCGTCGCCGCGCTGCGGCTGGGCCATGTCCACATCGAGCTGCCCACCCGGCGGGTCAGCGTCGACGGGAGCGAAGTCCAGCTCACCCGCAAGGAGTTCGATCTCCTCGCACTCCTCGCGCAGCGGCCCGGTGTGGTGTTCCGCCGGGAGCAGATCATCAGCGAGGTCTGGCGCACGAGCTGGGAGGGGACGGGGCGCACGCTTGAGGTGCACGTCGCCTCCCTGCGCGCCAAGCTGCGGCTTCCCGCACTGATCGAGACCGTGCGCGGGGTCGGCTACCGCCTCGTCGCCCCGTCCGCGTAGAGGCGTACGTCTCCGGTGCGCACCAGGCTGCTTCCGCTGCTCATCGTTCTCATGGCGAGTGTTCTGCTCGCGCTCGGCTTCCCGCTGGCCGTCAGTGTGGCCGCGGCTCAGCAGCAGGGCGTCGTGATCGACCGGATCGACGACACGGCACGCTTCGCCGCACTCGCCCAGTTCATCACCGAACGCACTCACGGCTACGACGAACGGCGGCGCACGCTCCAGACGGAACTGGAGACGTACGACTCCGTCTACGGCATCCGGGCGGGTGTCTTCTACCGTGACGACTCCGCGATGGCGAAGGCCCCGGCGACCTGGCGGCTGCCGGTCGAGGGCGAGGGCCGTGAGGCGTTCAACGAGGCGCTGCTCGGCCGTCGAAGCCACGATCCGCCGCAGGTCTGGCCCTGGCAGGACGGCCGGGTGGTCGTCGCCTCGCCCGTCGTGCGCGACGGCGACGTGATCGCCGTCGTCGTCATCGACTCGCCCACCGCGCAGATGCGTTCCGACACGCTCCGCGGCTGGCTGGTGATCGCGGCGGGCGAGGTGGTCGCGATGCTGGTGGCCGTCGGCGCGGCGATCCGGCTCACCGGCTGGGTGCTGCTCCCGGTGCGGACCCTGGACGTGGCCGCCCACGACATCGCCAGCGGCCGGATGCGGTCCCGGGTGGCGGCGTCGGGAGGACCACCGGAACTCAGGCGGCTGGCCCGTTCGTTCAACGAGATGGCCGACAACGTCGAGGACGTGCTGGAACAGCAGCGCGCCTTCGTCGCGGACGCCTCGCACCAGTTGCGCAACCCGCTGGCCGCGCTGCTGCTGCGGATCGAGCTGCTCGCGCTCGAACTCCCGGAGGGCAACGAGGAGATCGCCTCCGTGCGCACGGAGGGAAAGCGCCTCGGCCAGGTCCTCGACGATCTGCTCGACCTGGCGCTGGCCGAACACGCCGCAGCCGATCTCCAGCTCACGGACATCGGCGCCCTCACCGCCGAACGTGTCTCGTCCTGGCGGCCGGTGGCCGAGGAGAGGGGCGTACGGCTCAGGGCGGACGGCGCCCCTGCCGTCACCGCCTGGACGGACCCCATAGCCCTGTCCAGCGCACTCGACGCCATCATCGACAACGCGCTCAAGTTCACCCCCGCCGACGAGGAGGTCCGGGTCACGGTCGCCTCGGGGAGCGAATGCGTCACGGTCGTCGTCGCGGACCGCGGACCGGGTCTCACCGCGCAGGAGCTGGAGCGCGTCGGAGACCGCTTCTGGCGCAGCTCCCAGCACCAGAACGTGCGGGGGTCCGGCCTCGGCCTCTCCATCTCGCAGGCGCTCCTGGCCGCGAGCCGCGGCTCCCTCGCCTACGAGCGGCACGAACCGCACGGGCTGCGGGTGACGGTGTCGGTGCCGCGCAACGGTCCGCACGGCTGAGACGGCTGAGCCGACCGTGCGGCGGCCGGGCAGGGTCTCAGGGTTTGACCGAGCGGTAGTAGCGCTTGGCCCCTTCGTGCAGCGGCAGCGGATCGGTGTAGATCGCGGTCCGCAGATCCACCAGCTGCGCGGCGTGCACCTCTCGCCCGATGCGGTCCCGGCTGTCGATCACGGTCCGGGTGAACGCCTCGGTCATCGTCGCGTCCGTACGGTCGGTGGTCACCAGCACATTGGCCACGGCCACGGTGGGCACCGCCTGGCCCTGCTGCGCGTTGCGGTAGGCGTCGGCGGGCATCACGGCCGAGCGGTAGTAGCGGGTGGAGCCGCCCGCCGCCTGGAGTTCCTTGATCAGCGGGTCCTCCAGCGGGACGAGCCGGATCGCGAACCGGTCCGAGAGATCCGCCACCGCGGTGGTCGGCAGCCCGCCGGACCAGAAGAACGCGTCGAGCCTGCCGTCCTCCAGCAGCTTCGGCATGGTGTCGATGCCCGCCGGTATCGCCGTCACGTCGTTGACCGGGTCCAGACCGGCGGCCGTCATCAGCCGGTCGGCGACCAGCCGCACCCCCGACCCCGGCTGCCCGACCGCGACCTTCTTGCCGCGCAGGTCCGCGACCTTGCGGATCTCCGAGCCCCGGTCCACGACCAGCTGGATGTAGTCGTCGTACAGCCGGACACAGCCACGCAGCCGCTCGGCGCCCGGCTTCCCGTCGCGCAGATAGGTGGCTACGGCGTCGGTGGTCGCGATGGTGAAGTCGGCCTTGCCCGTCGCCACCCGGGCGATGTTCTGCTGAGATCCCTCGCTGGTCTGGAGCTGTATCGACACATCGGGCAGGTCCTTGGCGAGTGCGCCCTTCAGCCGCGCGCCGTAGCGCTGGTAGACGCCGCTGCGGACCCCGGTACTGAAGGACAGGCTTCCGCTCGGAGTGGACTCCCCGAGCGGAAGCAGCCACCACAGGAGCAGCCCGAGCACGACGACGAGGGCGGCGCCGGCCCGCAGGGAGCGACGCCGGCCGATTCGGGACAGTGCCGCCGGGAGCATGGCGGCGATCCTGCCAGGTGGTTCCCGGCCATGGCCAGGGGTGCCGACGGATCTCCCCGGCCGACGCGACGGCCGGGAGAACCGTCCGGGAGCCGCCCGCGGCGGGAGGGGTCCGGGCAGCGCCTACCCTTGTCGCATGAGCAGCGGCAACCGGAGCGAAGCAGTGGACGTCAGAAAAAGCTACGAGGTGCGCACCTACGGGTGCCAGATGAACGTCCACGACTCCGAGCGGCTGTCGGGGCTGCTGGAGGACGCCGGCTACGTACGGGCGCCCGAGGGCTCCGACGGAGACGCCGACGTCGTCGTCTTCAACACCTGCGCGGTGCGGGAGAACGCCGACAACAAGCTCTACGGCAACCTCGGCCGGCTCGCCCCGATGAAGACGAAGCGCCCCGGGATGCAGATCGCGGTCGGCGGCTGTCTCGCCCAGAAGGACCGGGACACCATCGTCGCGCGGGCTCCCTGGGTCGACGTCGTCTTCGGTACGCACAACATCGGCAAGCTGCCCGTGCTGCTGGAGCGCGCCCGTGTCCAGGAGGAGGCGCAGATCGAGATCGCCGAATCCCTGGAGGCGTTCCCCTCGACGCTCCCCACCCGCCGCGAGTCCGCGTACGCCGCCTGGGTCTCCATCTCCGTCGGCTGCAACAACACCTGCACCTTCTGCATCGTCCCGGCGCTGCGCGGCAAGGAGAAGGACCGCCGGACCGGCGACATCCTGGCCGAGATCGAGGCCCTGGTCGCCGAGGGCGTCTCCGAGATCACCCTGCTCGGCCAGAACGTGAACGCGTACGGCTCCGACATCGGCGACCGCGAGGCCTTCTCCAAGCTGCTGCGGGCCTGCGGGCGGATCGAGGGCCTGGAACGGGTCCGCTTCACCTCGCCCCACCCGCGTGACTTCACGGACGACGTGATCGCCGCGATGGCCGAGACCCCGAACGTGATGCCGCAGCTCCACATGCCGATGCAGTCCGGCTCGGACACGATCCTGAAGGCGATGCGGCGCTCGTACCGGCAGGAACGCTTCCTCGGCATCATCGAGAAGGTGCGCGCCGCGATGCCGGACGCCGCGATCTCCACCGACATCATCGTCGGCTTCCCCGGTGAGACCGAGGAGGACTTCGAGCAGACCATGCACGCGGTCCGGGAGGCGCGGTTCGCCAACGCCTTCACGTTCCAGTACTCCAAGCGCCCCGGCACCCCGGCCGCCGACATGGAGGGGCAGATCCCCAAGGAGGTCGTCCAGGAGCGGTACATGCGCCTGTCCGTTCTCCAGGAGGAGATCTCCTGGTCGGAGAACAAGAAGCAGGTCGGCCGCACCCTGGACGTCATGGTCGCGGAGGGCGAGGGCCGCAAGGACGGCGCGACCCACCGGCTGTCCGGCCGCGCCCCCGACAACCGCCTGGTCCACTTCACCAAGCCGGACCAGGACGTACGGCCCGGCGATGTGGTGACCGTCGAGATCAGCTACGCCGCCCCGCACCACCTGCTCGCCGAGGGCGCACCCGTCGGGGTGCGGCGGACCCGCTCCGGGGACGCCTGGGAGAAGCGCAACGCCGCCGCGGCCGCCAAGCCCGCCGGCGTGATGCTGGGCCTGCCCGGGATCGGTGCCCCGGCACCGCTGCCCGCCGCCTCGGCACCGGGCTGCGGCTGCGACTGACGGACGCCACCGCCCGGCCCCGGGAGCCGTACGCCCGCCCCGGGGCGTCAGCGGGGCGGGCGTACCGCTCCCGGGGCGGCAGCGCGCCGAGGGGAGCGCGACGCCCAGCCAGTACGCTGCCCACCATGCTTGTCGCCGCCGCTGTCTGCCCCTGTCCGCCCCTGCTGGTCCCCGACGTCGCCGCCGGTGCCGCGCCAGAACTCGACGCCGCGAGGACCGCGTGCAGTGACGCACTGGGCGTGCTGGCCGCCTCCCGGCCCGATCTGCTGATCGCGATCGGCCCGGCGGACCTCACGGGCAGCGGGCCCCACCCCGAGGGCGCCACCGGCACCTTCGAGGAGTTCGGCGTCGATCTCGCGGTACGGCTCGGGCGGGACCTGGGCACGGCCGCCGGCCGGCCCCTTCCGGCGTCGCTCGCCGTCGGCGCCTGGCTGCTGGCCCGTACCGGGTGGGCGAATGCCCCGGTCGAGGCGCTGGGCGTGGTCGAGACCCTGGAGACCGGCCGCTGCGCCGACACCGGGCGGGCTCTGGCCGCCCGGGCGGACCGGGTCGCGCTGCTGGTGATGGGCGACGGCAGTGCCTGCCGCACCGTCAAGGCCCCGGGCTACCTGGACGAGCGCGCCACGGAGTTCGACGCGGCTGCCTCGCGCGCGCTGGGTGCGGCGGACACCGGTGCGCTGATCGCGCTGGACGAGGCGCTGGGGCACGAACTGAAGGCCGCGGGCCGCGCGCCCTGGCAGGTGCTCGCGGGGGCCGCGCAGGGGGCCGGTCTGGACGGCCGGCTGCTGTACGACGACGCGCCGTACGGTGTGGGCTACCTGGTCGCCGCCTGGTCCTGATCCTGCGGCGCCTTGACCGCGAGGCGCCCCGGCCGGGCCCGCCGGGTCCGCTGCGGACGCACGAGGGCCGCGGAGCGATGCCGCCCCACGGCCGTCACGGTGTCCTGCCGGACCAGGTCAGGAAGCGGGCGGCGTGGTGCCCCCGTCCTTGTGGGACAGCCGCTCCACCGCGTCCTTCGCCTTCTGGGTGCCGGACACGATCTTGTCGCTGTACTTCCCCTTGGTCTTCTCGTCCACCGTCCGCGCGGCCTTTTCGAGCCCCTCGTCGATCTTGCCCCCGTGCTGCTGCGCGAGGTCGCTGACCTTGTCCTTCGCCGGGCTCAGCTTCGCCTTCAAATTGTCCATGAAGCCCATCGGACACCTTCTCTGCTGGGGGACTGCCTGCGGGAGTTCTCTCCGGCCCGGATACCCGCCGTGCTGTCGCGCACTCTCCCGGCCGCGGCATCGGCGGTCGTGGAGGACGAACGGCGGAACCGTGAGAAAACGTCCATATGTACTCGTCATTTTACGTGACAGGGCATCCGGACGCGCCACGGTCCCGGCTGTCACGCCGTCCATTGGGGAACGGGCCCCCGGGTTTGCGAGACTGTCGGAGTGAGAAGTCCAGCTCCCGCACCGCGGGTCATCGCCGTCGTCGGTCCCACCGCAGCCGGAAAGTCCGACCTGGGGGTGTTCCTCGCCCAGCAGCTCGGGGGCGAAGTGGTCAACGCCGACTCCATGCAGCTCTACCGGGGGATGGATATCGGCACCGCGAAACTGACACTCGCGGAGCGCGCGTCCGTCCCGCACCTGCTGCTGGACATCTGGGACGTGACCGAGGCCGCCAGCGTCGCGGAGTACCAGCGGCTGGCCCGCACCGAGATCGACCGGCTGCTCGCCGAGGGCCGTACCCCGGTCCTGGTGGGCGGCTCCGGCCTCTACGTGAAGGGCGCGATCGACGCCCTGGAGTTCCCGGGGACGGATCCCGCCGTCCGGGCCGCGCTGGAGGCGGAGCTGGCCGAACGGGGCTCCGGCGCGCTGCACGACCGGCTCGCCGCGGCGGACCCGGAAGCCGGCCGCGCCATCCTGCCGGGCAACGGGCGGCGCATCGTCCGGGCCCTCGAAGTCATCGAGATCACGGGCAAGCCCTTCACCGCCAACCTCCCCGGTAACGATGCGGTCTACGACACCGTTCAGATCGGCGTCGACGTGGCCCGCCCCGAACTCGACGAGCGCATCGCCCTGCGGGTCGACCGGATGTGGGACGCGGGACTGGTCGACGAGGTGCGCGCCCTGGAGGCGCGGGGGCTGCGGGACGGACGCACCGCCTCCCGGGCGCTCGGCTATCAGCAGGTGCTCGCCGCGCTGGCCGGGGAGTGCACCGAGGACGAGGCGCGCGGTGAGACCGTGCGCGCCACCAAACGGTTCGCGCGCCGCCAGGACTCCTGGTTCCGCCGCGACCCGCGCGTCCACTGGCTGAACGGCGCCGCGGAGCACCGCGGGGAACTCCCGGGCCAGGCGATGGCGTTGGTCGAACGAGCGGTTACAGCCTGATCACGTGATGGCATCGGGAAGCCCTGCCCGTCAGTTCGGCGACCTGCGGCGTGCCATCATCGAGCATCGATCGACCAGTGGAGTCCGAGTTGGGAGGGCGCGTGGCGATGGAAGCCGGCCCTCGCGACACGGAACAAGACGCACCGGACACGCAGCACGAGGCAGGACGCTTGAGCCCCGACGGGCCCGATGAGCTCGATGTGACCCCCGAGGTCGAGGTAGAGCTGCGCCCCGCCCGCCGGCTGCGTATCTGGCAGCTCGCGCCGATCGTCACCCTCGCCGCGCTGGGATCGCTGATGTTCGCCTTCCCGCTCGCCTTCGAGTTCGGTGACGGCGGCGCGGTCGTCGCCATGCTGGGACTGCTGATCAGCTGCTGCGCCGCGGGCTGGGGCATGATGGCCGCCCGCCGCGTCGGACACAACTGGCCGGGACTGCCGTCCAAGGGCTCGGGGGAGCGCCCCGACTGGCGCGTGATCATGCTCTACGTCGCCGTGTGCGCGGCACTGGTCGCGCTGGCTGTGTGGCGCGTGGCGCGACTGCGTTCCTGAGGCAGGGCCGGACCCCGCCCTGCCGGCGGCAGGTGCCGGAGCCCCTCCACGCGGGCGGCCGGTTCACGGCGCTGTCGGCGCCGCCTCGTACAGTTGTCCCGTGACCACCTCGCAGATCGCCTTCCTCAAGGGCCACGGCACCGAGAACGACTTCGTGATCGTTCCGGACCCGGACAACGCCGTCGACCTGCCCGCCTCCGTCGTCGCCAGGCTCTGCGACCGCCGGGCCGGTATCGGCGGGGACGGACTGCTGCACGTCGTGCGGTCCGCCGCCCACCCCGAGGCGCGGGCCATGGCCGACGAGGCCGAGTGGTTCATGGACTACCGCAACGCGGACGGCTCGATCGCCGAGATGTGCGGCAACGGCGTACGGGTCTTCGCCCACTACCTCCAGCGCTCCGGCTCGGTCGAGGAGGGCGATCTCGCGGTCGCCACCCGCGGCGGGGTGAAGAAGGTGCACCTCGCCAAGGACGGCGACATCACCGTCTCCATGGGCCGCGCGCAGCTCCCGGCCGCCGGAGTCACGGTCACCGTCGGGGACCGCAGCTGGGGCGCCCGCAACGTGAACATGGGCAACCCGCACGCGGTCGCCTTCGTCGACGATCTGGCGCACGCCGGCGATCTGCTCACCGAGCCGGCCTTCGGCCCGGCCGCGGTCTACCCCGACGGGGTCAACATCGAATTCGTCGTGGACCGCGGCCCCCGCCATGTCGCCATGCGCGTTCATGAGCGCGGCTCGGGGGAGACCCGGTCCTGCGGCACCGGCGCCTGCGCCGTGGCCGTCGCAGCGGCCCGGCGGGACGCGGCCGATCCCGCACTGACCGGCACCCCGGTCACGTACACCGTCGACCTCCCCGGCGGCACGCTGCTGATCACCGAGCACCCGCACGGCGAGATCGAGATGACCGGACCGGCCGTGATCGTCGCCGAGGGCAAGATCGATCCGGCCTGGCTCCACGCGCTGAACGGCTAGGGTCCTCCGCCTGGATCAGGTGGGTTCAGGGTGGATCGGGGTGCGGTGCCGGACCCCGTGAGCCAGGCATGATCCAAACGAGGGGCCCTGGGGCTTCGCTCGAATGGGTGATCCGTTTCACGCTGGGCGAGAGCTGGACTCCGCCACGTGGTGGGGTCGGTAGCATCAAGCACCGGCCCGGAGGCGCGACCGCACCTCCCCACCGCCGGTCGACGCCGCCGGAGGTGCCCCATGAGCGCAGAGGCCACCAACCCAGGTGCTCCCATCCGCAGACGGGGCCGTCCCCGGATCGACCTCCGCAGGCTGGGGCGGGTCGCCCTGCTCGGCCCGGTCTCCCGGGACCGGCTGCCGGACGCCATCGGCCATGTCGCCGAGGCGCACCGGGCCCACCATCCGGACGCCGACCTCACCGTCCTGCGCCGGGCCTACGTCCTCGCGGAGTCCTCGCACCGTGGGCAGATGCGCAAGAGCGGCGAGCCGTACATCACACACCCGCTCGCGGTCACCCTGATCCTCGCCGAACTCGGCGCCGAGACCACGACGCTGACCGCGTCCCTGCTCCATGACACCGTCGAGGACACCGAGGTGACCCTCGACCAGGTGGGGGAGCAGTTCGGCGACGAGGTCCGCTACCTGGTCGACGGCGTCACCAAACTGGAGAAGGTCGACTACGGCGCGGCGGCCGAGCCCGAGACCTTCCGCAAGATGCTGGTGGCCACCGGGGACGACGTCCGGGTGATGTCGATCAAGCTCGCCGACCGGCTGCACAACATGCGCACGCTCGGCGTGATGCGCCCCGAGAAACAGGCCCGGATCGCCAAGGTCACCCGCGATGTACTGATCCCGCTCGCGGAACGGCTCGGCGTGCAGGCGCTCAAGACCGAGCTGGAGGATCTCGTCTTCGCGATCCTCCACCCCGAGGAGTACGAACACACCCGAGCCGTGATCTCCGCCGCCACCGCCGCGGCGGACCCGCTCACCGCCATCGCCGGGAACGTCGCCTCGGTGCTGCGGGAGGCCGGTATCCCCGCCGAAGTCCTCGTCAGACCACGGCACTTCGTCTCCGTCCACCGGGTCAGCATCAAACGCGGCGAACTGCGCGGCACCGACTTCGGGCGGCTGCTGGTGCTCGTCGGCGAGGACGCCGACTGCTATGCGGTCCTCGGTGAACTCCACACCTGCTTCACCCCGGTGATCTCCGAGTTCAAGGACTTCATCGCGGCCCCGAAGTTCAACCTGTACCAGTCGCTGCACACCGCGGTGGTGGGCCCCGAGGGCGAGGTCGCCGAAGTCCTCATCCGCACGCACCGGATGCACAAGGTCGCCGAGGCGGGGGTCATCGCGCTCGGCAATCCGTACGCCGCGGACAGCGGTGCGCAGACCGTCGAGCCAGCCGACGGCGAACGCGCCGACCCGACCCGGCCCGGCTGGCTGTCCCGGCTCCTCCAGTGGCAGCAGTCCGCGACCGACCCCGACACCTTCTGGACCACCCTGCGCGCCGACCTCGCCCAGGACCGCGAGATCACGGTCTTCCGCACCGACGGCGGCACGCTCGGCCTGCCCGCGGGCGCCAGCTGCGTCGACGCCGCCTACGCGCAGTACGGGGACGCGGCGCACAGCTGTATCGGGGCACGGGTGAACGGCAGGCTGGCCACGCTCGGCACCCCGCTCGGCGACGGCGACACCGTACAGCTGCTCCTCACCGAGGACGCCGCGTCGGGGCCCTCGCCCGGCTGGCTCGACCACGCCCGGACCCCCACCGCCCGCATCGCGATCGCCGGCTGGCTCGACGCCCACCCGCAGGATCCGGAGACCGTCCACGGCAGCCGGCCCGCGGACCCCAGGCCCGGACCGCAGCCCGCGCCGCCCGGATCCGCGGGGCCGGCCGGCCGTAGCGCGAGCGCCCTGGTCGAACGGTCGGGCGCCACCGTGCGGCTCGCCGGCTGCTGCACCCCCGTACCGCCCGACGACGTCACCGGCTTCACGGTGCGCGGCGGCGCGGTCACCGTCCACCGGCTGGCCTGTCCCGCGGTGGCCCGCATGGAGGCCGTCGGCCGGGTGCCGGTCGCGGTGAGCTGGGGCGATGCGTCCGAATGCCGGGTGACGCTGGTCGCGGAGTCCTTCGGACGGCCCCGGCTGCTGGCCGACCTCACCGAGGCGATCGCCGGCGCGGACGCGGCGATCATCTCCGCCACCGTCGAACCGCCCAGTGAACAGCGCGTGCGGCACACCTACACCCTGCAACTCCCCGACGCCGCAGGACTGCCCGCGCTGATGCGCGCGATGCGTGACGTACCGGGGGTGTACGACGTGAGCCGCGCCCAGCACCCGGCCGCCGTTCTCTGACCCCGGCGGACTCCAGGCCCCGGCCGGCAGGCATCGTCCGCCACCGCGGATCTCGTTCGAGTGGCGCGGCGCGCGCCGTCCCGCGAGGGGCGGGGCAGCGCTGGTAGCCGTAGTCCATGCCGTTCCTCTCCCGCCGTCTGCGCGCCGCTCTGCTGGCCACCGCATCGGCCACTCTCGTCGCCGCCACCCTGCCCGCACCGGTGCCGCTCGGTATCGGCGACCCGCTCTTCCCCCACCTCGGCAACCCCGGATACGACGTACTCGCCTACGACATCGGACTCGACTACCCGGGCAGCAACAGCGAACCGCTCGAAGCCGTCACCACGATCGACGCGCGGACGACGGAGCCGCTGGACCGGATCAACCTCGACTTCACCCGGGGCACCGTGCACTCCGTCGAAGTCAACGGCCTGCGCGCCGGCTTCGCGGTCGAGGACGAGGACCTGATCGTCGAGACGCCCGGCCGGCTCCCGGCCGGCGTGCCGCTGCGGATCACGGTCCGGCACACCAGCGATCCCCGCGGGGAGCAGAACAGCGGCGGCTGGGTGCAGACCGCCGACGGGCTCGCCATGGCCAACCAGGCCGACGCCGGGCACCGGGTCTTCCCCGGCAACGACCACCCGGCCGACAAGGCGTACTTCACCTTCCGGATCACCGCCCCCCAGGAGTTGACGGTGGTGGCCAACGGGCTGCGCACCGGGCGTACCCGGCACGGCGACCGCACCACCTGGACCTACCGCACCGACCACCCGATGGCCACCGAACTGGCCCAGGTCAGCATCGGCAAGTCCGCCGTCGTGCGGCGGACCGGGCCGCACGGACTGCCGGTGCGCGACGTAGTGCCGGCCGCCGACCGGAAGCGGCTGGAACCGTGGCTGAAGAAGACACCCGGGCAGCTGGCATGGATGGAGAAGCAGGTCGGCCGCTACCCCTTCGAGAACTACGGCGTGCTGATCGCCGACACCGACACCGGCTTCGAGCTGGAGACCCAGACCCTGTCGCTCTTCGAGCACCGCCTGTTCACCGACGGCGGCTACCCCGAGTGGTACGTCGACTCGGTCATGGTCCATGAGCTGGCACACCAGTGGTTCGGCGACAGCGTCTCGCCGCGCACCTGGTCCGATCTCTGGCTGAGCGAGGGGCACGCCAGCTGGTACGAGGCACGCTACGCGCAGGAGCACGGCGACAAGTCGCTCGAACGCCGGATGCGTGACGCCTACACCAGGTCGGACGGCTGGCGCGCCGACGGCGGGCCGCCCGCGCGCCCCGACGCGCCGGCCCCGGGCGAGAAGATCAGCCTGTTCCGGCCGGTGGTCTACGACGGCAGCGCGCTGGTCCTGTACGCGCTCCGCCAGGAGATCGGCCACCGCGCCTTCGACCGGCTGGAGAGGCTCTGGGTGCGCAAGCACCGCGACTCCAACGCCGCCACGGCGGACTTCACCCGGCTGGCATCCCAGGTGGCGGGACGCGACCTGACCGCGTTCTTCGACGGCTGGCTGTACGGGACGAGTACGCCGCCCATGCCGGGCCACCCGGACTGGCACAGCACCGCACCGTCGGGCGAGGGGAAACCCGCGTGACGGGCCGGGCGCACCATGTCACTATCGACAGGTCGCCACGGCGGCCGGACCGGAGCGTTCCCCGTGCGGGAATCATCCGGGGAGGTCACGCGTTGTGACTGCTGTAGACCACTTCTATCGACGTAAGGATCCAATGACCTCCTCTTCTTCCCTTCCCCAGGACGCGCAGGACGCGCAGAGCGCCACGGAGAACGTCACCGAGAGCCTCACCGAGCCCCTCCGGGCCGACGCCCTGATGGAAGAGGACGTCGCCTGGAGCCACGAGATCGACGGAGAGCGGGACGGCGAACAGCTCGACCGCTCCGAGCGCGCCGCACTGCGGCGAGTGGCGGGACTCTCCACCGAGCTCGAGGACGTCACCGAGGTCGAGTACCGGCAGCTGCGCCTGGAGCGTGTGGTGCTGGTGGGTGTGTGGACCTCGGGCACCGTGCACGACGCGGAGATTTCGCTCGCCGAGCTGGCGGCTCTCGCCGAGACGGCCGGAGCCCAGGTGCTCGACGCCGTCTTCCAGCGCCGCGACAAGCCGGACGCGGCCACCTACATCGGTTCCGGCAAGGCCCTGGAGCTGCGCGACATCGTCCTAGAAAGCGGGGCCGACACCGTCGTCTGCGACGGTGAGCTCAGCCCCGGCCAGCTGATCCACCTGGAGGATGTCGTCAAGGTCAAGGTGGTCGACAGGACCGCCCTGATCCTCGACATCTTCGCCCAGCACGCCAAGTCCCGTGAGGGCAAGGCGCAGGTCTCGCTGGCACAGATGCAGTACATGCTGCCGCGGCTGCGCGGCTGGGGTCAGTCGCTGTCCCGTCAGATGGGCGGCGGCGGTTCCAGCGGCGGTGGCGGCATGGCGACCCGTGGTCCCGGTGAGACCAAGATCGAGACGGACCGGCGCCGGATCCGCGAGAAGATGGCGAAGATGCGCCGGGAGATCGCGGAGATGAAGACCGGCCGCGAGATCAAGCGCCAGGAGCGCAAGCGCAACAAGGTGCCTTCGGTCGCGATCGCGGGCTACACCAACGCCGGTAAGTCCTCACTCCTCAACCGGCTGACCGGCGCGGGCGTGCTGGTGGAGAACTCGCTGTTCGCCACCCTCGACCCGACCGTGCGCCGGGCCGAGACGCCGAGCGGCCGGATCTACACGCTGGCCGACACCGTCGGATTCGTACGGCATCTGCCGCACCACCTCGTCGAGGCGTTCCGCTCCACCATGGAGGAGGTCGGCGAATCCGACCTGATCCTGCACGTGGTGGACGGCTCGCACCCGGTGCCCGAGGAGCAGCTCGCCGCCGTGCGCGAGGTGATCCGCGAGGTCGGCGCGGTGGACGTGCCCGAGATCGTGGTGATCAACAAGGCGGATGCCGCGGATCCGATGGTGCTCCAGCGGCTGCTGCGCATCGAGAAGCACGCGATCGCGGTGTCGGCCCGGACCGGCGCCGGAATCGATGAGCTGCTCGCGCTCATCGACAGCGAACTGCCGCGGCCCTCGGTCCAGATCGAGGCGCTCGTGCCGTACACCCAGGGCGGACTCGTCTCCCGGGTGCACGCCGAGGGCGAGGTGATCTCCGAGGAGCACACGTCGGAGGGCACCCTGCTCAAGGCCCGGGTGCACGAGGAACTGGCTTCGGACCTCGCCCCGTTCGTGCCCGCGGTGCACTGACCGCGGCGCAGCACCGTACGGACCGACGGCCCGCTCCCCATCCAGGGAGCGGGCCGTCGGCCGTTCGTCGTGCGGTGTCGTCACTGACCGCCGAACTTGTCACTCATCATCGTGAAGATCTGCTCGGCGCCCCGGCCCAGGTGGGGCCCGGCCAGCCAGCCCGAGGTCACCGGGCCGATGGAGGTGTTGGAGACCAGTGCGGGCTTGCCGTCGTCGCCCTTGCTGAACCAGCCGCCGCCGGAGGAACCGCCGGTCATGGTGCAGCCGATGCGGTACATCGTGGGGGTGCCGGGGCTGATGGAGAGCCGGCCGGGACGGTCGACACACTTGTGCATGATCAGGCCGTCGTACGGCGGGGCGGCCGGGTAGCCCCAGGCGCCCATCGCGCTGATCCGCTTGGCCCCGGGGGCGTCGAAGTCGACCGCCAGGGCGTTGCCCACGGTCTCCTCCAGGGACTTCGCGCCCTTCTCCGGCTTCACATGCAGGACCGCGTAGTCGTACGGCGCGCCCTCGCCGCCGGTGGGGCCGCCGTCGGCCAGCCACTCGCCGGAGGTGGTGGCCCAGTCGGCCCAGTAGGCGCCGTACGGGGCGATCTCCTGGGGCTGCGCGTTCCGCAGCGCGGCGGCGTCCTTGCCCTGGTCGTTGTACGCGGGGACGAAGACGATGTTGCGGTACCAGCCGCCCTTGGAACCGGCGTGCACACAGTGGCCCGCGGTCCACACCAGGTTGGACCTGCCCGGGTTCTTCGGGTCCTTGACGACCGTGCCCGAGCAGACCATGTGGCCCTCGGGGGAGTCGAAGAACACCTTGCCGACCGGGGCCGCGTAGTCGTGGTACGGCGTCTTCTCGCGCTCGGCCCTGACCGGCTTCGGCTCGGGGTCGCTGACGCCCTGGTCGCCGGAGAAGTCACCGGCGGACATGGTCTTGGCCGGGTCCTTGGCGGACTTCATCCGGTCGGGCTTCCACAGCCCGTCGATGACCGGGTTCACGAAGTCCCTGGCCTCACGCAGCCACTTGTCCTTGTCCCAGTTCTTCCACTCGCCGTTCTTCCACTTCTCCGGGTCGACACCGTGCTTCTTCAGCGTGTCGGCCAGACCGGCGGACAGCCCGCCGTCGGCGCCGCCGGCACCGGCGGACTCGGTGGCGGCGGGCTTGTCGGCCGCCTGGTCCTCGCTCGGACCACAGGCCGTCGCGGTCAGCGCCAGTGCCGCGACGAGGCCGGTGGCTGCGAGCAGCGGACGTATGGATCGCATGGAAAAGATTCCCCCTGAAATCTGAAAATGGCATGAGCGTGTCATGCGAAACGCCGGTCGGACCGGCGGTCGGTGATGATGCGGGACCACCCTATGACGGCCGGAACCGGGGTTCTTGCCACCGGCCGGTGCGCGGTGGCGGGCGAGGTCCACGGGCCGGAGAGCCGGGCGCGGCGGTGCCCGGAACAAGGTCCGGACAGGCCAGGGGCCCTCGGCTCCGGCGGACAGCCTTCCCGCCGGAGCCGAAGGCCCCTGACCGGCCGTCACCCGTGGCTAAATGGGTGACGGCCCGTCCTCACTGTCCCGCGTACTTCTTGCTGACCGAGTCGTAGACCCCCTTGGCCTCCTTGCCGAGGCGCGGTCCGGCCAGCCAGCCGGCCGTCACCGGGCCGATGGAGGTGTTCGAGACCAGTGCGGGCTTGCCGTCCTGGCCCGCCGCGACCCAGCCGCCACCGGAGGAACCGCCGGTCATGGAGCAGCCGATGCGGTACATCGTCGGGTCGTCCTTGGTCAGCGAGAGCCGGCCCGGCCTGTCCTCGCACTGGAACATCTTCTGGCCGTCGTACGGCGGAGCGGCCGGGAAGCCGGTAGCCGTCATATCGGCGATCTTGGGTACGGCCGGGGCGTTGAACTCGACCGGCAGGGCCGAACCGACCGTCTCCTCGAGGGACTTTCCGTTCGAACCCTTCTCCGGCGTGACGTGCAGCACCGCGAAGTCGTACGGGGCGGCCAGACCACCGACCGAGGAACCCTGGTCGATCCACTGCTCGGAGGTCTGTGCCCACGAGCCCCACCACACGCCGTACGGGGCGACCTTCTCCTTGGGCGGGTTGTTCTGGAGCTCATCGGTCGACAGACCGCTGTTGTTGTACGACGGCACGAAGGCGATGTTGCGGTACCAGCCGCCCTTCTTGCCCGCGTGGACACAGTGGCCGGCGGTCCACACCATGTTGGACTTGCCGGGGTGCGCCGGGTCCTTCACCACGGTCGCCGAGCAGACCATCGATCCCTCGGGGCCGTCGAAGAACAGCTTCCCGGACTCGGCGGCGTTGTCGTGGAACGGGGCCTTCACGCCCACGGCCCGGACCGGCGCGGGGGTCGGGTCGGTCACGCCCTCGTCACCCGAGATGTCGTTGTCGACGGGCTTCTCGGGCGACTTGTCGGCGTCCCGCATCCGGTCCGGGTCCCAGAGGCCCGCGATGATCGGATTGATGAAGTCCTTGGCCTCACGCAGCCACTTGTCCTTGTCCCAGTTCTTCCACTCGCCGTTCTTCCACTGGCCGAGGTCTATCCCGTGCTCCTTGAGCCGGTCCTTGAGATCGTCCGGGACGGTGATCTTGTTGTCCGACGTCTGGCCCGCGGAGCTGCTGTTCGGCTCGGCGCTCGCACCGTCGTCGCTCGGCCCGCAGGCGGTCGCGGTGAGCGCGAGGACGGCGGCGACCGCCGCGGTGGCGAGTACGGGAGAGGCGGAGCGACGGGCGCTCCCTTCGCGGCGCGCGGTGGCCGCTGGTCGAATGAGTCGCATCTGGTGATCCCCCTGGGACTTCGTAACTCAACGCTTCTGTACTGCTCTTGTGCACGGCGCACCGGACTTGCGTACGGCACGCCGGCAGTTCCCCGGATGGCGATCCGAGACTGCTCCGGAGGTGCCGCGACCGCCGGGAGGCTGTCCCGGAGGCTCGGCGCGGTCCCCCACTATGCCGGTGCCGGTCCGGACGGTGCGCGGCAGGGGCATGGTTCCGCTCCGCAAGGGTCTTCAGATTTACCCGTGATCCGCTGCGTCCTGGATCGTTGGTACGTACGGGGGACACAGGGACAGAGTTCACCCCCGCGGTCCGTCCCTGCGGAATCGTGCTGACGTGCAACGCAACTGTTACAGCGGGAGGATCAAGAGTCGTGGCCGTGACCGAACCAGCTCCGGCGGCACCGCCGGCGGCGTACGAGGGAATCCTGCGCCGCCAGGCGATGCGCGAGTCGGCCGCCCGCACCTACGCGCGGTCGCTGCCGATCGTCCCGGTACGGGCCAGGGGGCTGACCATCGAGGGTGCGGACGGGCGGCGCTATCTCGACTGCCTGTCCGGAGCAGGGACGTTGGCCCTCGGCCACAACCACCCGGTCGTCCTGGAAGCGATCAAGAAGGTCCTCGATTCGGGCGCACCCCTGCATGTGCTCGACCTGGCCACTCCGGTCAAGGACGCCTTCACCACGGAGCTGTTCGCCACGCTGCCGCGTGAGTTCGCCGACAACGCGCGGATCCAGTTCTGCGGACCCGCCGGTACGGACGCTGTCGAGGCGGCCTTCAAACTGGTCCGCGCGGCCACCGGACGCAGCGGTCTGCTCGCCTTCACCGGCGCCTATCACGGCATGACGGCCGGCGCCCTCGCGGCATCCGGCGGCGCCGAGGACGTACGGGTCACGCGTCTCCCGTACCCGCAGGACTACCGCTGCCCCTTCGGTATCGGCGGCGAGCGCGGTGCGCAGATCGCCGCGCGGTGGACCGAGAGCGTGCTGGACGACCCCAAGAGCGGAACACCCGCGCCGGCCGGAATGATCGTCGAACCGGTACAGGGGGAGGGCGGCGTCAACCCCGCCCCGGACGGCTGGATGCGCCGGATGCGGGACATCACCGCGTCCCGGTCCATCCCCCTGATCGCGGACGAGGTCCAGACCGGCGTCGGCAGGACCGGTGCCTTCTGGGCCGTCGAGCACAGCGGGGTCGTTCCCGATGTGATGGTGCTGTCCAAGGCCATCGGCGGCTCCCTCCCGCTCGCAGTGATCGTCTACCGCTCCGAACTCGACACCTGGCAGCCCGGTGCCCACGCGGGCACCTTCCGCGGCAACCAGCTCGCGATGGCGGCGGGCACGGCCACCCTCGCCCACGTCCGGGAGAACCGCCTCGCCGAGCGGGCCGCAGTCCTCGGCGCCCGGATGCTGGCGAACCTGCGGGCACTCGCCGCTGACCACCCGTGCATCGGCGACGTCCGCGGCCGGGGCCTGATGATCGGCGTGGAACTCGTCGACCCCGAGGCGGCCCCGGTGGACGGAGGGAACGAGGCACCGCCCGACCCGGTGCTCGCCGTCGCCGTCCAGCAGGAGTGCCTGCGCCGCGGTCTCATCGTCGAACTCGGCGGCCGTCACTCCACGGTCGTACGCCTGCTCCCTCCCCTCACGCTCACCGACGAACAGGCAACAGCGGTCGTCGACCGCCTTGCCGATGCCATGGCAGCCGCGGAGCGCTCACCGCACCGACGGACCGCGACCGGATCGATCCGCTGACCCCGGACACCACCACAGGAAAGAC
>NZ_JAFMPZ010000274.1 GCF_017353455.1 Streptomyces laculatispora | reverse complement strand
TGGCGCCCCGGCCGGGGCGCCGAGCCGCCAGGACGCACCTCACCCCAGCGATGACAGGCCGTCAGTAGACTCGGCGACGAGTCGCCCCCGGTCCCACCGGCCCCGACTGCCGAAGGCCGTCCACCGCCGGGACCAACGACTCACGAAGCGGCCCCTGAGCTGCGAGAACCTGATCAGGGCGCCACCCGATGGCTCAACTGGGAGGTTACCGTTGAAAATGCTGATCAACGTCCCCGAAACCGTGGTCGCGGATGCTCTGCGCGGGATGGCCGCCGCCCATCCGGAACTGACCGTGGACGTCGAGAACCGTGTCGTCGTACGGCGTGACGCGCCCGTGGCCGGAAAGGCCGCCCTGGTCTCCGGCGGCGGGTCCGGGCATGAGCCGCTGCACGCCGGGTTCGTCGGGCCCGGGATGCTGTCGGCCGCGTGCGCCGGCGAGGTGTTCACGTCCCCGGTGCCGGATCAGATGGTGCGGGCCGCCGTCGCCGTCGACAGCGGTGCGGGTGTGCTCTTCGTCGTCAAGAACTACACCGGTGACGTGCTCAACTTCGAGATGGCCGCCGAGCTCGCCGACGAGGAAGGGGTCCAGGTCGCCCAGGTACTCGTCAACGACGATGTCGCGGTCACCGACAGCCTGTTCACGGCGGGGCGACGGGGCACGGGGGCGACGCTGTTCGTCGAGAAGATCGCCGGGGCGGCGGCCGAGGAGGGCGCTCCGCTGGACCGGGTGGCGGCGATCGCGCGGCAGGTGAATGAGTCGTCGCGCAGTTTCGGGGTGGCTCTGAGCTCCGTGACCACACCCGCCAAGGGCTCACCCACCTTCGACCTCCCCGCGGGTGAACTCGAACTCGGGGTGGGGATCCACGGCGAGCCGGGCCGTGAGCGGCGTCCGATGATGACGTCGCGGGAGATCGCCGACTTCACGGTCGACGCGGTACTGGAGGACCTGCGTCCGCACGGGCCCGTGATCGCGCTGGTCAACGGAATGGGCGCGACACCGCTGCTGGAGCTGTACGGGTTCAATGCCGAGGTGCAGCGGGCGCTGTCCGAGCGGGGCGTGGTCGTCGCTCGTACGCTCGTGGGGAACTATGTGACCTCGCTCGACATGGCGGGCTGTTCGGTGACCCTCTGCCAGGTGGACGAGGAGCTGGTACGGCTCTGGGACGCGCCGGTGGAGACGCCCGCACTGCGCTGGGGCCGTTGACCCTCCGTGTCCCCCTTGCAGTGCACGCCGCCACACTCGATGGACCCAAGGAGATCATGTGCTCGACGCCGACTTCTTCCGCCGCTGGATGACCACGACCGCCGCCGCCGTGGACCGCGAGGCGGCGCACCTGACCGAACTCGACTCGGCGATCGGGGACGCCGATCACGGCAGCAATCTGCAACGCGGATTCACCGCGGTGGTGGCTGCCCTGGAAAAGGAACCGCCACAGACGCCGGGGGCCGTACTGATGCTGGCCGGGAGGCAGCTGATCTCGACCGTCGGCGGAGCGTCCGGCCCGCTGTACGGGACGCTGCTTCGGCGTACGGGCAAGGCGTTGGGTGACGCGCCCACCGTGACCGTCGGGGATCTGGCGCAGGCGCTCGGGACGGGTGTGACGGCGGTGGCCCAGCTGGGCGGGGCCCAGGCCGGGGACAAGACGATGCTCGATGCCCTGCTGCCGGCGGCCGAGGCGCTGGGGACGTCGTTCGAGGCGGCGCGGGACGCGGCGCAGGCGGGCGCGCTGGCGACCGTGCCCTTGCAGGCGCGCAAGGGACGGGCCAGCTATCTGGGTGAACGGAGCATCGGGCATCAGGATCCGGGGGCCACGTCCTCAGCCTTGCTGATCACCGCGCTCGCCGAGGCCGACGGTACGGCCGGGGGTGTCGCGTGAGCGCGGACAAGCAGGTCGGGATCGTGCTGGTCTCGCACAGCGGGCCGGTGGCCGAGGCGGTTGCCGCGCTGGCCAGGGGGCTCGCTGCCGGTGGCGCGACAGCGCCGGTGGCCGCCGCCGGCGGGACGCCCGCGGGCGGCCTCGGGACGAGTGCGGAGCTGATCGCGGAGGCGGCCAGGCAGGTGGACGGCGGCGCGGGTGTCGCCGTCCTGGTCGACCTGGGCAGTGCGGTGCTCACGGTCAAGGCGATGCTGGCCGAGGGCGACGAACTCCCGGCCGGGGCTCGGCTGGTGGATGCCCCCTTCGTGGAGGGTGCGGTGGCCGCGGTGGTCACCGCTTCGGCGGGCGGTGACCTCGCGGCCGTGGCGGCCGCCGCGTCGGAGGCGTACGACTACCGCAAGGTGTAGGGCGGGCTGCCGTGTCGGCGGCCGCGGCTCCTGTGCCGTTCACTCACACTTGACGGCATGTCACCGAACGAGCGGCGCAGCGCCGGGCTTCTCCTGTTCCGTACGACCGGGGAATCCGGGCTCGAAGTCCTCATCGGGCATATGGGCGGCCCGTTCTGGGCGGGCCGGGAGAACGCGGCGTGGTCGGTGCCGAAGGGTGAGTACGGCCCCGAGGAGGAAGCGGCGGCCGCGGCACGGCGGGAGTTCGAGGAGGAGTTCGGCCACCCTGCCCCGGACGGTGCGTGGGTGGCGCTGGGCGAGTCCCGTCAGTCCGGCGGCAAGATCGTGACGGTGTGGGCGATGGAGGCCGGCCTCGATCCGGCGGCGGCCGTTCCGGGGACGTTCACGATGGAGTGGCCACGAGGTTCCGGCGTGCAGCAGGAGTTCCCGGAGATCGACCGGTTCGCCTGGTGCACGCCGGAGGTTGCCGTCGAACGCCTCGTCAAGGGTCAGCGGGTCTTCGTGGAGCGGCTGTGCGCCCTTGTGGCGGACGGGCGGGGGCCGTCCGCGCACGACGGGCCCTGAGGCTCTGAGGCTTGGGGCGGGCTGTGCTGTCGTACGGCCGGCGGGTCAGGAACCGTCGGCCGGTGCGCCCTCGTGGAGTTCGAGCCGGTCGCCGGTGAAGCGGCCGCGGAAGCTGCGGTCGTGCGAGACGACCACGACGGCTCCCGCATATGCCGCCAGCGCCGCCTCCAGTTCCTCCACCAGGCCGAGGGCGATGTGGTTCGTCGGCTCG
>NZ_JAFMPZ010000601.1 GCF_017353455.1 Streptomyces laculatispora | reverse complement strand
CCCCGACGTCAGGGCTGCCGGTCTGTCGGGACGCCTGTCCGTCCGCCCTCTCCTCCTCCCCGCCTCCCGCTGCGTCGGCCCCGCCCCGGTGGACGTGGCCGCGCGGAGCGCTGTAGCTGTACAGGGCATGGAATAGCGGGGGCGGCGGAACGGGTTGTTCCATTCATGACTACTCTCCGCAAGCTCGGCTCATCCAGCCTCCAGGTCTTCCCGCTCGCCCTCGGCGGCAACGTCTTCGGCTGGACCGCCGACGAGGCGCAGTCCTTCGCCGTCCTCGACGCGTACGCGGCGGCAGGCGGCAACTTCATCGACACCGCCGACGCGTACTCCTCCTGGGTCCCCGGCAACGAGGGCGGCGAGTCGGAGACCCTGATCGGCAAGTGGTTCGCGGCGCGGGGCAACCGTTCCGACATCGTCCTGGCCACCAAGGTCGGTGCCCACCCCTCGTACAAGGGACTCTCCCCCGCCACCATCAAGGCCGCGGCCGAGGAATCGCTGCGCCGGCTCGGCAGCGACCACATCGACCTCTACTACACGCACTTCGACGACGAGACGGTCCCGGTCGAGGAGATCATCACCGCCCTCGACCAGCTGGTGAAGGAAGGCAAGGTCCGCGAGATCGCCGCCTCCAACATCACCCCGGAGCGGCTCCGCGCCTCGCTGGACTTCTCCGAGCGCGAGGGACTGGCCCGTTACGTGGCCCTGCAGCCGCACTACAACCTCGTCTCCAGGGACACCTACGAGGGCGAGCTCCAGGACACCGCTGCCGCCGCCGGGCTCGCCGCCGTCCCGTACTTCGCCCTCGCCTCCGGCTTCCTCACCGGCAAGTACCGCCCCGGTACGACCGTGGACAGCGCGCGCGCCGGAAAGGCGGGCCTGCACCTGGAGTCGGAGCGCGGGCAGAAGGTCCTCGCCGCGCTCGACAAGGTGGCGCAGGAGCGGAACGCCGAGATCGCGACCGTGGCGCTGGCCTGGCTGGCGTCCCGGTCGACCGTCGCCGCCCCGATCGCCTCCGCCCGTACGGTCGAGCAGCTGCCCGCGCTGGTGGCCGTCGCTGATCTGCGGCTCACGGACCAGGAGCTGACCGAGCTCACCGAGGCGTCCGCCTAGTCCGGCTGCCGGTACCGGACTGCCGGTCGCAGATCAGCCGGTCGCAGGGCTACTGGTCGTAAGGCGGTTGGCCGTCGGGCGGCGGCGGGTTGCAGGGCGCCGGGTTGTGGAGCGGTGCGTTGTCCGGGGGCTGCGTGTACGGCTGACCCGCGTACGGGTTCTGGCCGTACGGGTTCTGGCCGTACGGATACGTGGGGTGCGGGCTCGGGGCGTGGCTGCCGTAGGGCTGGTACGTGCCGGGTCCCGGGTACGGCTGGTGCGCCGGAGGCGTGAACCGGGGACGCAGGCGGCCCGTCGCCTGCGCCGCGTACGCCAGTGCGGGTCCGGCGACCTCCCGGCGCTGCCACAGATGGTGCAGCAGCTCCAGCTCGCGTTCGGCCAGGTCATGGCCCGCCGTGCCGCGGCGGGCCTGCCGGCGCAGAAACGCCAGTGACGTCGCAAACGACTCGTACTCGGCGACCGCACGGGCCGCCGCCTTGCCCTGTGCTTTGGCCCGGGCCCTGGCCGGGGCGCCGATCGGGGCCGGTACGTAGCCCTGGCGGCCGTACGGACCGCCACCCGCTGCCGCCGCCTGCCACCGGCGTGCCGTGTCCCTGGCCATGCCGCGGGCCCGCATCGAGGCCAGGGCGAGGGGCTCGGCGGGGGACAGCCAGCCGGCCGCGGCGTAGGCGGGCAGCTCGACGGCCAGCGTGCGCAGCTCGCGCTGGCGGGACCAGATCGCCAGCCAGGTCACCAGGCCGAAGGCGGGCACCATGAACACGCCGTACACCGCGTAGAAACCGTACGGGCCGAACGTCGACGAGCCGTTCCACAGGGCGTGCATGCCCATCGCGAGGACCAGGCCGAGCAGCGGCAGCGCGATGCGGCGGAAGCGCTGATGGCGTGCGCTGCTCGCGGCGATCCCGAAGCCGATGCCCGTCATGACGGTGAAGAGCGGATGCGCGAACGGTGACATCACCGCCCGTACGAAGAACGTCGCGACGGTCACCGAGGCGAAACCCGAGCCCATCTCCTGGTCCTCGCCGAAGGCGTTGCCCAGATAGAGGATGTTCTCGGTGAAGGCGAAGCCCGTCGCGGCGAAGCCGGCGACGGCCACGCCGTCGACGATCCCGTTGAAGTCCCGTCTTCGGAACAGGAAGAGCAGCAGCACGGCCGCGGCCTTGGCGCTCTCCTCGACGACGGGCGCTATCACCGTGGCGCCCAGCGTGTCCGCGCTGCCCGGGTCGGCGGTGGCCGTGGCGATCCACTGGGTCGCGAACGAATTCGCGAGGATCGCGACGAGGGCGGCCGCGCAGGCACCCCAGGCGAAGGCGAACAGCATGTTGCGCCACGGGCCCGGTTCGACCCGGTCCAGCCAGCGGAACGCCGTCATCAGCAGCGGGACCGGCAGAACCGCAAGCCCCAGACCGACGAGGAATCCCTGAGTGCCCGTCTGGTCGCGGACCAGAGCGAGGATCACCAGGCCGCACAGGGCCAGCACGGTGAAGACGGCGACGACGCGGAGCGTCCTGCTCCGCCACAGCATCCCGACGCGGCGCGGCCGGTAACGCCACTGGCCCCGCTCCGGCACGGCAGCCAGGATCTCGCCGACCCGCTGCTCCTCGAGCACCGGGACGGCCGGCTGCGACTGCCGCTGCTGCTGCACAGAACCGTCGGACACCCCACGACCCTAACGAGGAGGACTGACAACGGCCATGGCGTATCGCCGGGCCCGGCCACGGGGCCCTGTTCCGGTGCGGCTCAGTGGCGGGCGAAGAGCAGGTCGTGCACGACATGGCCCTTGTCCAGGCCCTGCCCCTCGAACCGGGTCAGCGGCCGGAACGCGGGCCGCGGCGCGTAGCCGCCGTCCGCCGCCGTGTTCTCGAACCGGGGGTGCGCGGTCAGCACCTCCAGCATCTGCTCGGCGTACGGCTCCCAGTCGGTCGCGCAGTGCAGGACCGCTCCCGGCCGCAGCCGCCGCGCCACCAGGTCGAGGAAATCCGGCTGGATCAGCCGGCGCTTGTGGTGGCGGGACTTGGGCCACGGGTCGGGGAAGTACACCCGGAGCCCGTCCAGCGAGTCCGGTGTCAGCATCTCCCGCAGCAGGATGATCGCGTCGCCGTTGGCGACCCGGATGTTGGACATGCCGTTCCGGTCCGCGAGGCGGAGCAGATTGCCCTGGCCCGGGGTGTGCACGTCGACGGCGAGGATGCCCGTGCCCGGGTCGTCGGCGGCCATCTGCGCGGTGGCCTCGCCCATTCCGAAGCCGATCTCCAGCACCACCGGCAGCCCGTCGAACAGCTCGGGCAGATCGAGGACCCGCAGCCCGTCGATGTCCAGGCCCCACTTCGGCCAGAGCCGCTCCAGGGCGTCCTGCTGGCCGGGCGAGACCCGGCTGCGGCGCGGCTGGAAGCTGCGGATCCGGCGCTCGTGGTGCGAACCGGCGGGATCGGCCGCGGGGCCGCCGGGAAAGCGGGGCTCCTGACGCAGCCGGCGCTGGCGGTCCAGTGCCGCGGCGCGCAGATCGTCCGGGATTCCGGCGGTGGCGGGTGCGACGGGCGCGGGGTCGGCCCCGGGCACGGTCTCCGGCGGTTCGGCTCCGGGCGCGACGTCGCCGGGCGTCGTGGGGGAGGGGTTCATGGGCTCAGACACAATGCCCTGATTCTACGGCGGGCGGTTTCCACCCCGTCCCCTGTGCCCGCAGGAGCGCCCTGCGCGCCACCTCCCGCCCGATGGGCAGCGAGGCCGTGGCGGCGGGCGACGGAGCGTTGAGCACATGCACCGTGTGCGGGGCCTCGCGGATCAGGAAATCGTCCACCAGGGTGCCGTCCCGGAGGACCGCCTGGGCCCTGACCCCGGCCGGGGCGGGCCGCAGGTCGGCCTCGGTGACGTCGGGCAGCAGCCGCCGCACGGCCGCCGTGAAGGCGTGCTTCGACAGTGAGCGGTGCACCTCGCCCGCCCCGTACCGCCAGTGTCTGCGCGCGATCCGCCAGGTGCCCGGCCAGCTCAGCGTGTCCATCAGCTCACGGGGGCGCACGACCGGCCAGCCGTAGCCCTCGCGGGCCAGCGCGGGCACCGCGTTCGGTCCGACGTGGACGCTGCCGTCGTGGCCGCGGGTCAGATGCACGCCGAGGAACGGGAACGCCGGATCCGGCACCGGATAGACCAGGCCGCGCACCAGATCGGGCCGGGCCAGCTCGTAGTACTCCCCCCGGAAGGGCACGATCCGCATCCCCGGGTCGTCGCCCGCCAGCCGCGCCACCCGGTCGCACTGCAGCCCCGCGCAGTTGACCAGCACCCGGGCCCGCACCACCAGGCCGTCCGCCGTCCGCACCGCGACGCCCCAGGGCCGCCGGTCGATCGCGGTCACCTCGGCGCCGAACCGGATCAGGCCGCCGCCGGCCCGCACCTCGTCGGCGAACCGCCCGGCGACCGCGCCGAAGTCGCACACCCCCGTCGTGCCCACCCGGATCGCGGCGAGGCCGCGCACCCGGGGTTCGTACTCCGCGATCTGGGCCGGCCCCAGCTCGCGCACCGGAAGCCCGTGCTCGCGGCCGCGCTGCACCAGCGCGTGCAGCCGGGGCAGCTCGGCGCGCCCGGTCGCGACGATCAGCTTGCCGGTCACCGCGTGTGCGATGCCGTGCTCCCGGCAGAAGTCGACCATCTCGGCGGCGCCGCGCACCGCGTACCGCGCCTTGAGCGAACCCGGGCGGTAGTAGATGCCGCTGTGGATCACCCCGCTGTTGCGGCCCGTCTGGTGGCGCGCGGGGCCCCACTCCTTCTCCAGCACGGTCACCCTGGTGCCCGGAGCGGTCCGCGTGATCGCATACGCGGTCGACAGACCGACGATCCCGCCGCCGATCACCAGCACATCGCAGTCGTACGCCGCGTGCGTCATCATCACGCCACCTCCCACCCCGATAGTGCACTGACCCACTGACAACGCACTCAAACCCGCCAGGGCCAGCGTGGCGCCCGAAATTTCGGCGGCGCGAGGTACCGGGCCGCCGGAGCCCGGCCCGTTCACGGAGCGGCTACGCGGGGGCCACCAGCAGCGGGCGGGCGCGTTCCCGCAGCTCGACGACGCGCGGCTCGTCCCCGTAGGGCTCCAGCCGGTGCAGCAGATCGCGCACGTACTCGGTGGTCCGCGCCGACGAGATGCGGCCCGCCACCTCCACCGCGCGGGTCCCCGCCGCGCAGGCCGCGTCCAGGTTCCCCGACTCCAGCTCGGCGACGGCCGACACCACGAGCCGCAGCCCGTGCGAGCGCACGAACTCCTCGGTCGGCCTGGACAGCGCCTGCTCGGTGAAGCGCCGCACCTGCCGAGGCGCCTTGAGGTCGAGGTGGCACTCCGCGGCGTCGGCCGCGAACCGGTCGTACGAGTAGAAGCCCAGCCACGACGGGTCCGCGTCGCCGTCCCGGGAGCGCTCCAGCCACCCCTCGGCGGCCTTCAGCGCGGCCCCCGCGGCCGGTGCGTCGCTCGCCTTGGCGTGGGCCCGTGCCTCCACCAGGCGGAAGAAGCTCATCGTGCGCGCCGTCGCGAGCCCGCGGTTGCGCTCCACGGCCGCCTGCGCGAGGTCGACGCCCTCGTCGGCGAAACCGCGGTAGGTCGCCTGCAGCGACATGGAGGCGAGGACGTAGCCGCCGAGCGGTACGTCCGCCGCGGCGCGCGCCAGGCGCAGCGCCTGGATGTAGTAGCGCTGTGCGGCCTCCTGCTGGCCGGTGTCGAAGGCCATCCACCCGGCGAGCCTGGTCAGTTCGGCTGCGGCGCCGAAGAGTGCCCGGCCCACCTCGTCGCTGTACGAACCCAGCAGCAGCGGTGCGGCGTCGACCCGTAAGCACTCCGGGACCATGGACGAACGCCAGTCCCCGCCGCCGTACTTGGAGTCCCAGCGGCGCGCGTCCTGGGCGGCCTCGCGCAGTTTGGACACATCGCTGTGGCCGACCCGCAGCGGCGAGACGCCGTGCGCGGACTCGGGACCCGGCTGGGCCGGGATCGAGACGCTGTGCCCCGGTGTCGGTGGCGCGCCGTGCCCGTGGACCGGCGGCGCCCCCGCCTGACCCGGTACGAACGGGGTTCCGGACAGGATCTGCTTCCCCGGCGCGCCGGGCGGCGCCGTGACGCCGGGTGCACCCGGCGTGCCCTGCGCCCCCGCTGCGCCCCGTGCGCCCTGCGTGCCGAGCACCGCCGCCTCGGCGGCCGCCGAGGC
>NZ_JAFMPZ010000273.1 GCF_017353455.1 Streptomyces laculatispora | reverse complement strand
CGAGACGTACACCTGGCAGGCCCTGCCGGCCGGGGTACGCCCGGCCACGGACGCCCAGCTCGCAGTCGGTATCGCCGCCGAACTCGCGCTCGTCCGCGATCTGCTGACCGGACTAGGACTCAAGGAGATGCAGTGACGAAGACCCCCACGCCCCTGCTCGTCCTGGACGTGGTGGGTCTGACCCCCGCGCTCCTGGAGCACATGCCGCGACTGAAGTCGCTCGGCGGCGGCGGCTCGCGCGCCGGTCTGGGCACGGTGCTGCCGGCGGTCACCTGCGCCGCCCAGTCCACGTTCCTGACCGGCACCCTGCCCGCCGAGCACGGCATCGTCGGTAACGGCTGGTACTTCCGCGAACTCGGAGAGGTACTGCTGTGGCGCCAGCACAACGGGCTCGTCGAGGGTGACCGGCTCTGGGACGCGGCCCGCCGCGCCCACCCCGGCTACACCGTGGCCAACGTCTGCTGGTGGTACGCGATGGGCGCGGACACCGACTTCACCGTGACGCCCCGCCCGGTCTACTACGCCGACGGCCGCAAGGAGCCCGACTGCTACACGCGGCCGCCCGAGCTGCACGACGAGCTCCACGCCGCCCTCGGCACCTTCCCGCTGTTCCACTTCTGGGGGCCGGGCGCCGACCTCGTCTCCAGCCAGTGGATCATCGACGCGACCCGGCATCTCAACCGCACCCGCCATCCCGACCTGACGCTGTGCTATGTGCCCCATCTCGACTACGACCTGCAACGCTTCGGCCCGAAGGATCCGCGCTCGCACAGGGCCGCCGCCGAGCTGGACGCGGCGCTCGCCCCGCTGCTCGACGACGCGGAGGCCGAGGGGCGCACCGTCGTCGTGCTGTCCGAGTACGGCATCACCGACGTCAGCAGGCCCGTCGACCTCAACCGGGTGCTGCGCCGCGCCGGTTACCTCGAGGTGCATACGCAGGACGGCATGGAGTACCTGGACCCCATGGCCTCCCGCGCCTTCGCGGTCGCCGACCATCAGCTCGCCCACGTGTACGTACGCCGGCCAGAGGATGTCGCCGAGGTGCGCGAGGCCCTGGAGGGGGTCGCCGGGGTGGACCGGCTCCTGGACGAGGCGGGGAAGAAGGAGCACGGCCTGAACCACCCGCGCTCCGGTGAGCTGGTGGCCCTCGCCGAGCCCGATTCCTGGTTCACGTACTACTACTGGCTCGACGACGCACGCGCCCCGGACTTCGCACAGCTCGTCGAAATCCATCGCAAACCCGGGTACGACCCCGCAGAGCTGTTCCTGGACCCGCTCGACCCGTACGTGAAGGTGAAGGCGGCGGGTGCGGTGGCCCGCAAGAAGCTGGGCATGCGCTACCGGATGGCCGTGGTCCCGCTGGACCCGGCTCCGGTGCGCGGCAGCCACGGCAGGCTGCCGGAGCGGCCCGAGGACGGTCCCGTACTCCTGTGCTCGCGCCCCGGCGAGGTGAGCGGAACGCTCCCCGCCACGGAGGTCAAGTCGCTGCTGCTGCGGCTCGCGGGGCTCACCAGAGGTTGTCGAGAGCGCTACGGAGCGTGTCGATGCGCCAGCCCCCGTCCGCCTCGCGGCGCAGGTGAAAGCGGTAGGCCCCGGAGACGGCCAGTGAGGAGGTGGCATCCTGGATGCGCAGCTGGATCATGTAGGCATGCGCGGTCGCCTCGTCGCCGGACAGGTCGATCACGTGGTTGCTGAACAGGTGGCGCCGCTGGTCGCCCTGCTGGGGCCAGAGCGCCGCTTCGGCCGCCGCGATGGTCTCGGCGCCCCGGTGCAGCGGGGTCTCGATCTCTCCCATGACCGTGGCCTGCCAGGTGGCGTCGGCGGTGAAGCACTCGGCGAGGGCGGCCTGGTCGCGCTCGTCGTAGGCCCAGCCGTAGCGGGCGATGCGCTCGGTGATCAGCAGACGGTCCAGGGTCGGACCGCCGTGCTCGCCACTCGGGGGGCGCGGCGGAGTGAGAGCGAGAATCCCGGCGGCGGTGCCCCAGCCGGGGGTGGGGCGGGCAGTGGTGTCCATGACACTCCCTGTCTGGATATGGACCGGTCCGGGCGGTAGGCACCGCCCGGACCAGTCATGACGCCTGTCACCTGGCCAGTCGGGCCGGCTCGTCGAGGCGTGTCAGCTTGTGAGGGTTGCGCACCACATAGATCCGTGTAATGAGGCCGTTCTCGACCTCGATGCTCACCGCGGCCGGCTCGCCGTCGAACTCGATACGGCCCGCGGGGGCGCCGTTGAGCCACACGGGCGTCGTCTCGAGCGCCTCGACGAGCCGCTCCGCCCTGGCGAGCACCGGCGCCACCTGGGCGGCACCGCAGATCGGCACCAGAGCGGCCGACACGATCCCGCCCCCGTCGGCGATCATGACCACGTCAGGGGCCATGACCTCCAGCAGGTCCTGAAGCTTCCCGGTACGCAGTGCGGTCAGGAACCGCTCCACCACGACCTGCTGTTCCGAGCGGCTCACCTGCATCCGCGGCCGGCGGGCCGCCACGTGCTCGCGTGCGCGCCGCGCGATCTGCCGTACGGCGGCCGCCGACTTGCCGACGGCTTCCGCGATCTCCCCGTACGGCATGTCGAAGACCTCGCGGAGCACGAAGACGGCGCGTTCGGTGGGCGCGAGTGTCTCGAGCACGGTCAGCATCGCGATCGAGACACTTTCCGCCAGTTCGACGTCCTCGGCCACATCGGGGCTGGTCAGCAGCGGCTCCGGAAGCCACTCCCCCACGTAGTCCTCGCGGCTGCGCGACAGCGAGCGCAGCCGGTTGAGGGACTGGCGGGTGACGGCCCGCACCAGATACGCCCGGGGCTCGCGCACCTGGGAGTGATCGACGTCGGCCCACCGCAGCCAGGTCTCCTGCAGCACGTCCTCCGCATCGGCCGCGGAGCCGAGCATCTCGTAGGCGACGGTGAACAGCAGGCTGCGGTGGGCGACGAACGGGTCGCCGGTCATGGCGTCATGAGTCACACCGATCATGGTGTCAGACTGCGCCGGCCGTCCGGGGCCGCTCGGCCAGCGGGATCTGGCAGGCTTCGGAGTAGCCCTGCGAGGTGATCCCGTGCGCGGTGTTGACCCGGGTGGAGAGGTTGGCGAAGCCGACGAACACGGTGAGCTCGACCAGGCCCGCCGGGCCGAGCTGCTTGAGCAGGCTCGCCGACAGCTCGTCCGAGACGGTCGGCGGGGTGTTCGTCATGGCCTCCGAGTACTCCATCACCTCGCGCTCCAGCGGGGTGAACGCGTCGGAGTCACGCCAGTTGGGCACCTGGCTGGCCTTGGTCAGGTCCAGGTTCTGGTTCAGCGCGGCGAAGTAGTTGATGTCCAGGCACCAGCTGCAGCCGACCTGGGCCGCCACGGCCATGTGCGCGAACGTCTTGAGGCCCTCGTCCACCGCGTCCCACGCGGCGGCCTTCGCCGAGAACTCCAGGTTGGAGGTGGCGACGGCGGGGTTGTTGAAGACCACCTCAACGGGCTCGGGCACGGAGCCGAGCTGCTGGATGAGAGCTTCCTTCATCTCGGCGGGAAGCTCGGCCTTGGGGATACGCGGTGTCATGGTGTTCTCCTTGTTTCAGCGGCCTTGCGGCCTGTTTGACATGAAGACACCGCCGGGCGCACGAGTGTGACAACCACTTGTGCGCCGACGGACGAACCCGGTCAGGCAGCCGGGAACTTCAGCAGCACGCCATCCGTGTTGCTCTGCGTGTTGCTGGTGACGTAGATGTCCCCCTTCGCGGTGACGGCCACGCCCGTGGGCTCCGTCAGCGGGGTGGTGGTCGGGATCGGGGTGGTGGCACCCGTGTGCGCGTTGATCCGGGTCAGCGTCCCCGGGCCCGGGTCGGTCGCCTCGCCGGAGCCGTAGGACAGGGCGATCAGGTCACCGCTGGGGGCCACCGCGAGGTCGATGACGTCCGTCAGGCCGGTGGCGAAGACGGTCGGCGTGCTACCGGGGACATAGCGCCAGATGCGGCTCAGGCCCTGGTACATGCCACTCATGTCGGCAATGTAGAACGCGCCGTCCCGGCCGCGCAGGATGCCGGTCGGCACTGCCTGCAGCGGCGTGTTGTCGGTCGGCTGCGCGTTGGTGGGGAAGGCGAAGACGGTCTCGGTGCTGCCGTCGGGGTGGATCCGGATCAGGTCGTTGGCACCCGCGTCGGTGGCCAGGAAGTCCTTGCCGTCCTTGGCGAAGCCCCACGGATTGGAGAAAACCTCGGTGACACCCGGGTTCCCGGCGTCAGGGTTGTGCTCCAGCTCGTGCACGGCCAGGTCACCCAGCACCGCGCCGCTGGTGCTGCTCAGCGTGCCGAGCGGGCCGCTGCCCGCACCGAGCCCCGCACGGTCCGACGGCAGACCGCTCAGGCCGTAGCTGATGCGGTACGAGCCGTTGCCCACGGCCTCGGCCTGGACCGCCCCACCGACGCGGGTGAGCACGCTGGTGCCGTAGTTCTGGTTGATCTGCTCGGAGGGGAGACCGGTGACCACCCGTCCCTTTTGGGAGCCCGCGACCCGGTAGAGGGACCCGCTGAAACCGAGGCACCGGTTGCGTCCCTGTTCCGCAGGCGGCGGGCACGGGGTGGCCGGGCCGCTGCCCGACTCCAAGACCAGCAGCGATCCGTCGGCCTGGACCTGGACGTCACGCGGGTTGTGCAGACCGCTCGCCACGACCTCGGCACGCGCCTTGACGGACCACCCATGGGCGGCCGCGGCCTGGCCCGGTATCGCGGTCGCCACGACGGTGCTCACGACCGCCATCGCCAAAAAGGCCCCCGACCAAGAACTTCTTGCACCAGACATAACTCTCCTCAAATGTGCTCCGACCCCACTGTCAGGGGTGAATGCAATCGGCATGATAGACGCGAGAGTTGCCGGTATCACGGTGTGCAACATCGCGGATTCCGCACTTGCACGCCGGTCGCTCAAAGAGACATCGGGACCACTTTCGGCCTGTTCGCAGGTGGGAAATGCGCCCGGCCCAAGAAATCGTCAGATGACTCTGAGAGTTTTGTGAAGCGACGCTCCAGCAACGCTCCACCCCTGCTCAGGCGCAGACCCGGGTGGCATCCCTTAGGGGATCCCTAGATGAATGAGTCCAAGGGGTGTTGTTGCGGTCAGTGATCGTAGGCCGTGAGTGATCGCTTGATGGACTGTCCAGTTTGATCGTTGTGCCAGATCACCGCTGTGAGTGCGAGGATCCTGCACAAGACCCGGGCTGACACCCCTGCAGCGCTCTTGCCGCCGTGTCGTTCCAGGTCGAGCTGCCCCTTGAAGGTCTGATTGATCGACTCGATGACCTGCCGCAGCGGTTTGAACAGGTGCGCCCCGGCCCGCTCGGCTTCCCCCTTGCGGGCTGGCCGCAGCAACTTCAGGTGACGCTCGGCAAGGCCGTGCTCGAACTCGCGGCCGAAGTAGTTCTTGTCCCCGATGATCGTCTGCCCGGGGTGAACGGCGAGGACGTCTGGCGCGGTATCGAGCATGTCGCGCAGCGTTTCGCGCTCGTCCGCCTTGGCCCCGGTGAGTGCGAACAGGACCGGCAGTCCGCCGAGTGTGCACACCAGGTGCAGACGCAGCCCCCAGAAGTATCGCGAGTGTGATGCGCAGTAGCCGTACTGGGCCCAGCCTGCCAGGTCCGAGCGTTTGGCCGTCTCACGGGAGCAACCGCAACCGACCGGTGTGGAGTCGACCAGCCACACATCGTCGCTCCACAGTGAGGTATCGCGGGCCACGATCCGGATCATGCTGGTGAGCAGTGAGAACGCGGCGCGCAGCCGCTTGTTGTAGCCGGACTGCTGGGGCACGTAGGGAAACAGGTGGCCGTAGTCCCGCCCGACGCGGCGAAGCCAGCGCCGCTCAGAGGTGTATCCGAGCAGCGCCGACATGACCGCGAGCGTGATCAGCTCGGCGTCACTGAGCGTGGGCGTGATTCCGACGGCAGGCCGCCACGGCGCCAGCCACGGCGAAGCCTTCAACTCGTCGTCAATCCGGGCATAGAGTGCCGTTGCGAGGGTGTCCAGGTCGTTAGTCACACATCGACGTTGGACGCCCTTGTCTCATGTCCGCAGGCGATCCCCTGGACTCATTCAGGGATCCGGGGGCGTGCCCACTGCGGTGACTATGCGTCACGGTCATTTCGCAGGGCCTGGATGAGCCAGGGGTACACCGGGGTCAGGTTCGGTACTACCTGCCAGCCGTTGACGATCCACACCAGCCGCCAGTATCGGTCTACCCGGGGATCGTGCGCCTCGTCGAACTGCTGGGCCATCCAGTCCCGGAATTCCGTGTCAGGGGTGCGCGCGAGCACCTCGGCGAAGCGGTGCACGAGGTCGTCGATGACGGGTGCGCCCCTGTCGCTGAGCGGGTCGATGCCCGACTCCATGGCCTCGGCCACCTTCTGACGGGTGAATTCCATCAGTTCCTCGCCGGCATCGCATTCGATGTCGAGCGGGCGCCCGGCGGCCTGACGTACGGCCGTCCGGCGCATCCGGGCACGGAAATCCTCGTCGCCGACCAGCTCGGCGAGCTCCACCCACGCGGCGACCTGCTCGCTGGTCGGATCATCGGGGAGGTCGGGAGTGGCAGCGCGAACCATGGCCACCGCGGTCGGGTCGGCATCCACTGTGCCGAAAGTGCCATCCACGAAATCGTCGATCAAACGTCGGCGTTCCTCGCCGGACAACTGTGTGAGCCTGTGCATGAGTGTGGTCTCCTCGGGACTGGACCCGCGTCTGGCCACGACTCGCAGAACGCTCTGACGCAGTTGCAGCATCCGGATCTTGACGTCCATGGCGTCGGCGTGCGCCGCGGCGACTTCCGCCACCGAGAGCTCGCGGTCCAGTACCCGTTGAATCGTGGCCAGGTCCATGCCCAGCTCGCGCAGTGTACGGAGGAGTTCCAGACGAAGCAGTGCGTCGAGGTCGTAGAGCCGATAGCCGGCGGGACTACGGGTGGTCGGCGCTACCACCCCCGAATCGGAGTAGAACCGGATGGTCCTCACAGACAAGCCGGTCCGCCGGGAAAGCTCCCCGATCGAGTAGAGGGTCGTAACGTCCATGTCCCCCACTCTGCTGTCTCCAGTCACTGGAGACTCAAGGCCATTCCCAAGCAGGGCCCCGACCACGAGACGTCCTCCGAGTTGCTGAAGCATGCGTCGCGTGCTCTCCGCTGACCGCCAGGATGAAACGGGCACGCCTTGCACGTGCTGGGCGAGCGATGGCAGCGACATGCGACACCGCTCGCTGGCGGCCTACGGCTACGAGCCCTTGGACTCAATTATCTAGCGACAGAGGCAGTTCCAGCCGCTGCAGCGCCCAGTCGCGGGTCGGCCCGGTGCCGGTTCCGCTCGCCGGCGGCAGCGGCCGCTCGATGTACTGCGCCTGCCCGCCGTCCCGATACGGCGGCACGACGCAGCAACGGGCGACCTGGTTGGCCACCTCGATGCCGTGGTCCTGGCGCACCAGGTGCAGGCAGACGTCGACACCGCTCGCCGCCCCCCGCGGAGGTCAGCACGTCACCGTGGTCGACGAAGAGCACGCCAGCGTCAAGCTCGACCCGGGGAAATAGCTCCTGGAAGTAGTCGGTGAGCGCCCAGTGGGTGGTGGCCCGGCGCCCGTCCAGGAGACCGCCTACGGCCAGCAGGAAGGCGCCGGTGCAGATGGACACCAGACGGGTCCCGGGGCGAACGCGGGACAGGGCGGTGAGAGCCTGCGGGTCCGGGGTCGGCGAGATCGCGTACGGAGGGATGACCACGGTGTCCGCCTCGGCCAGCACCTCGGGACCGTGCCCGGGGATGACGGTCAGGTCCGCGTCGGTACGCACGGGCTGCCCGTCCACGCTCGCGGACAGCACCTCGTAGCGGCCATCGGCAGAACCCAGGACCCGGTGCGGGATGCCGAGTTCGAAGGGGTAGACGCCATCGAGGGCAAGTACGACGACCTTGTGGGCGCCGGGCCGCGGGTCCGGGCTCATCCGGCGACCCAGTTCGACCGCGCGGTCGGCAAGGTCACGGGCCCGTGAGGGCGCGGCAAAGGGGCGGACGGCGGGAGTGCTGGAGGCGCCGGGAACGCAGCGGGCGGCAGGGGTGACGGGCATGGCGAAAATGTATCGGAGGCTGACCTTCTTGCCATCGCCCCGGGTCGGACCGAATGGCCAGGATCGAGGCATGACTTCGACGGACACCCCTGAGAACCTCAACTCCCCAGACCCTGCGGCCGCCACGGACTCCTCGCATCCCGCCGCCCTGGACGGCGCCCCCGTGATGCTCGCCCTGCACCAGACGGCCCTCGGCGGCCCCGAGGTCCTGCATCTGACCGAGCTTCCCCGGCCCGCGCCCGGCCCCGGGGAGATCCTCGTCGCCGTGCACGCGGCCGGACTCAACCCCACGGACTTCAAGCACCGCGCCCTGAGTATTTTCCTGCCGCCCCCGCCGCTGACCCTCGGTTGGGACATCTCCGGCACCGTGGTGGAGACCGGCTTCGGCGTCACCCTCTTCCAGCCCGGCGACGAGGTGTTCGGCATGCTGCCCTACCCGTACGGGGCCGGCTCCCACGCCGAGTACGTAACCGGCCCCACCCGCGCCTTCGCCGCCAAGCCCGCCGGAATCGACCACGTCCACGCAGCCGCTCTGCCTCTGGCCGCGCTCACCGCCTGGCAGGCCCTCGTCGAGACTGCGGACCTCCGGACCGGGCAGCGGGTGCTGATCCACGCCGCAGCCGGCGGGGTCGGTCATCTCGCCGTACAGATCGCCAAGGAGCGCGGCGCACACGTCACCGGGACGGCGAGCGCCCCCAAGCACGACTTCCTGCGCGAACTCGGCGCGGATGCCTGCATCGACTACCGATCTGAGGACTTTACCGACACCGAGGAGCGCTACGACGTCGTCCTTGACACACTCGGCGGGGAGAACGCCACCCGTTCCGTGGACGTGCTCCGCCCCGGCGGCGTCCTCGTCTCCCTGCTGCCGGGTGCCGAGAACACTCTGGCCGCGGCGGAGAAGGCACAGGTCCGCGCCGTCACCCTGCTCGTTGAGCACGACCAGGCCGGGATGCGCGCTGTCGCCGAGCTTGTCCACCGGGGCAGGCTCCGCGCCCACGTCTCCAGCACCTTCCCCCTCGCCGAAGGCGCCCGGGCCCACGTCCTGGCGGAGGCGGGCCGTACCACGGGCAAGCTGGTCATCACCGTGCGCTGAGGCGGGATGGCTCGGGGGTTCGTCCCAGGCCGCGGCACAGGACGGGGGTCGTCCCGCGCCGTGCGTGCTGCGACGGTCCCATGCCACGCCTCAAAGACGGCCCCGGGGTCAATCGAACCGTGGTTGGCGCTGAGAGTGATCACGGCCTGGCTGTAGCCGTTGAGAGGACGCTGACGCGGTTCGCGTACTCGCGGCGGGCCTTGCGCTGTGCCGGGATCGCTGCGGTGCTGCCGAGCGGCTGGCATCGTTCGAGGAGTTGGCGGTGTACCGCTGGGATGGCGCTGGCGCGCAGGGTGTAGCCCTGGCCGCGCCGTACGGTGACGCCCTGGTCAAGCACGGCGCGCTCGGCGGGCTCCAGGTCGGCCGAGCGGAGGAAGTCGGCGACCTTGCCCGGCATATCGAGGACGACCGGCAGCTCCGGGGCGGATGGACTGGCCGCCCAGGTACGCGGCGCGTACGGCGGCGGCCTTCGCTGCCGTGACGACCGGGCGGCGCCCGCCCTTGTTGCCCTTCGCCTCGGCGGCCCGCAGCCCGTCGTACGTCAGCTCGCGCTGGAGGTCGCGCTGGAGTTCGTCGGCGGCGGCAAGAGTCTGCACCATGAACTTCACGGTGGACAGCAGCTCTCCGGTGCGCGGGTGGCGGGCGGTGAGGTCCATGGCGGAGAAGGCGCCGTCGTGGATGCGCAGGGCGAGCCGGCCGCGGTGGAGGATGTCGAGCACGTCGAGGATGTGTCCGGTGCCGCGTACGAGGCGGAACATCTCGGAGATGTGCACGGTGTCGCCCGGCCGCGCGTAGGTGAGCAGCTCGCCGAAGTTCGGGCGCTGGAGCGGGTGGAGGCGGCTGGAGGTGCCGGGGTCCTCCTCGAAGATGACCGGGTCTTCGATCCCGGCCTCGGCGAGGACGAGGTTCTGGCGGTCGGTCGACTGGTGGTCGGTCGAAACGGCGCTGTCACCACCTGACCACTGAACAGTTCCGGTCCTCATCGATCGCCGCGCGATTGGGCCGTTGCCTGCGGCGGTCTGCGGTCCTCCGGGCGGGTCGGTTCCTGATCAACTTGAAAAACCGACTCGAAGGTATTTAGTATCGGAGGCATGGGAAGGCCAGTGGATCAACTGACGCCGAAGGGCGCGGCGACGCGCCGGGACATTCTGCGCGCCGCCGCCCGTGTCTTCGATGCCAAGGGGTACTCGCTGGCCCGGATGGACGATGTGATGGTGGAGACCGGCCTCACCAAGGGGGCCGTGTACTTCCACTTCAGGAGCAAGGCCGACCTGGCCCGTGCGGTTGTTGACGATCAGAAGCAGGGGATGCTTGCGCATGTGCGCAGGCAGCTCGAGGGACTCGGGGGACCGGCCGCACAGATACGCGGACTTGTCCCGGTCCTCGTGGACCTCGTCATCGCGGAACCTGCGGGATGGTCCGTCGTCCGGCTCGACCGTGAGCTCGCCACGGAGTCGCCGCAGGGCCCCGCCCAGGCGTCCGTTCTCGCGGAGTGGGTCGGCCTGGTCGAAGACCTCCTCCTCGACGGCGCACGCGGGGGCGACCTGCATCTTTCGGCCGACGCCCACACGCTGGCCACCGTGCTCGTGGGCGCGTTCGACGGCCTTAAGGGCGCCCTCGAGGCCACAGGGCGCACCACTCCGGAAGAGCTGCGTCGCGCGGCGGGCGTTCTCGCCGATGTCGTCGAGGCAGCCATCGGGGCGCACTGAGCGCCGGGCAGGCCGGATCTCACGCAGGCCGGCCGCGGCCTTTTCATCGCCAAGAAAAAAACCTTCAAGTCGGTATGGAGACAGAAATGAACTATTCGGACACTCTCACCTCCCAGCTGGCCGTCGTCACCGGCGCTTCGTCAGGGATCGGCGCCGAGTTCGCCCGGCAGCTGGCCGCCCGCGGTGTGGACCTGGTCCTCGTCGCCCGTTCGAAAGACAAGCTGGAGGAGCTCGCCTCGACCCTGCGGACCAGGCACGGTGTGACCGTCAGATCCCTCGCCCTCGACCTCTCCCTGCCCGACTCCTCCGAGACCCTCGCCCGCACGCTCGACGAGCAGGGCGCCGTCGTGGACATCCTCATCAACAACGCCGGCTTCGCATCGCACGGCGACCTCGCCGAGGCCGACCCCGGCCACATGGCGTCCCAGGTACAGCTCAACATTGGCACGCTCGTCGGCAACACCACCAGGCTCCTGCCCGGCATGGTCGAGCGCGGGCGCGGCACCGTCATCAACGTCGCCAGCACGGCCGGATTCCAGGCGGTGCCGCACATGGCGGTGTATTCCGCGTCGAAGGCATTCGTCCTGTCCTTCACACGCTCCCTCTGGGGCGAGACCCGCGGCACCGGTGTGACCGTCCTCGGGATCTGCCCGGGCGCCACCGACACCCCGTTCTTCGACGTGGCCGGCGACAACGCGTCGGTCGGCTCCCGGCGCACACCGCAGCAGGTCGTCAACACAGCACTCGCCGCGCTGGGCGGCCGCAAAGCGACCGTCGTCGACGGCACCGGCAACGCCCTGATATCCCGCGTCATCAGCCGCCTGACACCGGAACGCCCCCTCATCCGCATCGCCGAAAGGAGCGTACGCCCCAGCGCGTAGCCCCGAAGAGCCCACGGACATCGCGGCGTTGCAGGCGGTTGCCGTGGCCCATTCTCCTGGGGCGGTGGTGACCACCGGCAGAGGCGGCACTCATTCGGCCGGAGTATACGTGTGAGTCTGCATCCGCCCTGAGACAGGTGCTCAGTGCCAATCATGGAGAAGTGCCGGTCGCTCAAGGGAGCTGCGAGTGCTCGTCAACTACAACAGCCGTCAGTGCCTGAGCGTCGCAGACTTCAGCACCCAGACCGCCGCCCCCGTCGTCCAGGCCATTTGCCGACAGAGCGAAGCGCAGTACTGGCACCTGGAGGAACACCCCGACGGGACCTGGGTCGTCAACGTCAACAGCGGACAGTGCCTGGCCGCACCTGCGGCGAGCACCGACGCGCTGACCGAAATCAACCAGTACCCCTGTGGCGACTACCCCGACCACTACTGGCACCTGGAAGGCCACTGCCCCTTTCCGCCCATGACACGGTCGTTCTCCTCCAGGGCTGTTCGGGGTCTGACCAGGGCAGATTCCTGGGGGTGGGTTCTGTCTGCCGGGTCCGGCCGGTTCGGGCAGGGTGGTGGTGTTCGGGGGTTGCATAAAGGTTGCGAATGAGTGGGGACCCATCCGGTGGGGATGGTGGTGGCGAATGATCGTCGAGTGGCTTCCGGCCACCGACGCGATACTGGTGGGACCACAGGGCGAGGGCTGATGAGACCGAACACGCACACCGTTCTGTACGGGGTCCCAGTAGCTCTCGCCGAAAAACCAACGCTAAGCCGTGCGGCATCCTCTGATCTGGGCTGATCTCGGTCAAACGGCGTGGTGACCATCGGCGGCTCGGTAGCGTCGCCGCCATGCTGAGTGCCGATGAGCCGCTACTGAACGACCTGAGCGACGAACAGATCCAGAAGCTCCTGGGCGAGATCGCCCAGGTCGAGCGGCAGACCATGGTCGAGCCGGATGAGCTCCCGGCCACGGTGCTCGGCGCGGTGCGGAGCTCGAAGCAGATCAAGGCCGCCCCGACCATGGCGAACCTGCGCGATTAGCGATCCGCCCGCTTAGCGGTCGCCGCAGAGTAGTGCAACCCGCGTATTCCTGAGGTCAAGTTCGGGGTTTTTCGTCTGCACGGACCGCCCAGCCGGGTACCGGTGGTGCCCGTCTGCGTTGATCGAGTGGGGTGGGAGGGGCCAATGGCCACGTGGGTGTTCTCGGACGAGGAACTGGAGGGATTACGGTCCTTCCCGGCGATCGGCAAAGACGAGCTGATCCGCTACTTCACCCTCACCCCGGCCGACGAGGCGTTCCTGCGGAAGTTCCGCCGGGCCCAGAACGTGCTCGGCGCCGCCGTGCAGCTGTCTACCCTGCCGTGGCTGGGCTTCGTTCCCGACGATGTGCTCGCCGCTCCGCCCGCGGCGGTCGGCCGCCTGGCCCGTCATCTCGGGCTCGCCGTCGCCGATCTGGCGGGCTACGGCGAACGTGAGCAGACCCGCACCGACCATCTGCGGGAGATCGCCGTATCTGGGGTGGAAGCCGGCGAAGGCCATCGAGCTCAAGGAGCTGGACGAGTTCCTGCTGGCCCGCGCGATGGAACACGACGCCCCGAGCCTGCTGTTCCGGCTGGGCTGCGAGTACCTGCGTTCAGCGAAGGTGATCCGACCGGGTGTCGTCTCGCTGCTGGAGAAGGTCGCCACCGCCCGCCAGGCGGCCGAGCAGGAGACCCACGCCCGTGTGGCCCACCTGCTGAACCCCGAGCGTGCGCAGGGGCTGGACGGGCTGCTGGTAGTCGATCCGAAGTTGCGTTCCTCGCGGCTGCACTGGCTGAGTACCGGCCCGGTGCAGGCGTCTCCCAACAGCGTGGGCGGCGAGGTCGACAAGCTGAAGTTCCTGCGCGGCCTGGACGCCGACACGCTTGATCTGGCCGCGCTGCCCGCCGAACGCCGCCGTCACCTTGCCCAGATCGGGCGCCGGCTGACCGCGCAGGCCCTGGTGCGGCGCGAGCCAAACCGGCGCCATCCGATCCTGCTGACACTGCTCGCGCAGTCCGCGGTCGACGTCCTCGACTCCGTGGTGCAGCTCTTCGACCAGACGCTGTCGGGTTCGGAGTCCCGCGCCCGGATCAAGCTGCGCGAGGTGCTTGCCGAGAGGGCCAAACGCTCCGAGGACCGGCTCGCCCTGCTGGACGAGATCCTGCCCGTGCTGGCCGATGCCGGTATCCCGGACGAGGCGGTGGGGACGCTGCTGCGAGAGAAGATCGGCATGTCCCGGCTGCGTGCCGCACACGCCGGGGCCACCGTGCGGCTGCCGAAGGACCACGGGCACCTGGCGCTGCTGGAGGGCTCCTACACCTACATCCGACAGTTCGCGCCGAAGGTGCTGGAGGCGGTGCGGTTCGCCGGCGGCACTGAGGCGAAGCCGCTGATCGAGGCCCTGAAGATCCTGCGCGAGCTGAACGCCACCGGTGCCCGCAACGTCCCCAACAATGCGCCGACGCTGTTCGTACCGACCCGGTGGCAGGGCTACCTCGACGAAGCAGTGGCCAACGGCGACGCGACCGCGTACAGGCACTACTGGGAGCTGTGCACCCTGCTCGCACTACGCGACGGCCTGCGCTCGGGCGACGTGTTCGTGCCGGGCTCGCGCCGCTACGACAACCCGGCCGCCTACCTGTTCAAGCCTGCCCAGTGGGAGACGCACCGCACCGAGTTCTGCCGCCTGGTCGCCAAGAGCCCTGACGCCTCGGAGGCCCTGCCGCTGGTGATGGACGAACTGGATGAGGCCCTGGGCGACCTGGAGGAGGTCCTCAAGCGCGGCGACGGGCCGGTCCGGTTGAACGACGACGGGGAACTGGTCATCTCACCGCTGACAGCGGAGGACATCCCGTCCGAAGCCGAGGAACTGCACGCCGAGCTGGAGCGGATGCTGCCGAACGTGCCGATCGCATCGCTGCTGGTGGAGATGGACCGGCACACCGGCTTCCTGGACTGCTTCGTCCACGCCGGAGGCAAACAGGCCCGTTCCCCGCAGCTCAAAAGGAATCTGATCGCCTGCCTGATCGGGCTCTCCACGAATCTCGGGCTGCACGGGATGGCCGCCTCCTGCGGCATCCCCTACGACGTGCTGGCGTGGACGGCGGAGTGGTACGTCCGCGAGGAGACGCTGCGCGAGGCCAACATCTGCCTGGTCAACTACCACCACAAGCTGCCGGTGACGGGCATGTTCGGCTCCGGCACGCTGTCCTCCTCGGACGGGCAACGGTTCCCCACCCGGGGCAAGTCGATCACCGCCCGGCATCTGAACAAGTACTTTGTGTCCGAGGGCATCTCCACCTACACCCACGTCTCCGACCAGCACTCCACGTTCGGCACAAAGGTCATCGTGGCCACGCACCGCGAGGCCCACTACGTGCTGGACGAGATCCTGGGCAACGCCACCGACCTGCCGATCACCGAGCATGCCACCGACACGCACGGCGTCACCCTGGTCAACTTCGGCCTCTTCGACCTGGTCGGCAAGCAGCTCTCCCCGCGCATCCGCGACCTGGGCAAGATCACGCTTTACCGGATGGGCGCCAAGGCCGACTACGAGGAGCGGTTCCCGAAGGCGGGGCCGCTGCTGACGAAGAAGGCCAACCTCGACCTGATGGCCGCCCGCTGGGACGACCTGCTTCGTCTTGCCGGGTCGCTGAAGTACGGGCACGCCACCGCTTCCCTGATCGTCGGCAAGCTGTCGGCATCCTCCCGGCAGAACGCGCTGGCCGCCTCGCTGAAGGAGTATGGGGCGATCCGCAGAACGATCTACGCGGCGAAGTACCTGTCGGACGAGAGCTACCGGCGCAAGATCGCCCGGCAGCTGAACAAGGGCGAGTCCCTCCATGCCCTTCGCCGCCAGCTCCACTACGCCCGCGAGGGCAAGGTCACCCGCCGTCAGCCTGAGCAGCAGAACGAGCAGGCGTGGTGCCTGACCGTGGTGACGAACGCAGTGGTCTGCTGGCACACGGAGTACATGGGACTGGCCGTCGGCGAACTGCGCGGCGCCGGCCGCGAGGTGGACGCCGAGGTCCTGGCGCACATCTCCCCGGCCCGCAGCTCGGTCGTCAACTACTACGGCTCCATCACCGTCGACTACGAGCACGAACTGGCCCAGCTCGACGAGAAGGGACACCGGCCGCTGCGGACCGTGGCCATGGACGATCCCGGAGCCGGGCTGTAGGTGGCCGAGGGAGGCTTGCCCGGCTGCGACAAAGCCATCTCAAGCCGGAGTAAGCAGGAGGTATCACCAGAGGCATTGTCTGTCCTCCCCGCTAGCATGGCAGGGTCATTGCGTGAAGGCGGTCGGTCCGGTTCGCCGGTCTCGTGCGTGACGTGACGTCATGTCCCAGCTTGCGGCGAGAAGAGCCCAGAACGCGGAGCAGGCACGGCGCTGGTGATCATGTGGTTGTCGAGACCCATGAGAACCGAGCGAGACCGTGCCTGCCCGAACATCATCGCCCATGCCCGCAGGGCTGGAACAACTGGCCCTTGCGAATGCCCGGACCACCGAGGGGGACGCCGCTGACCTGGGTCGCTTCCTGGATCTGGTGCCCGATCCTCGCGGACGGAAGGGGCGACGGTATCCAGCGCACGCGCTGCTCTGTGCGGCCGCGGCGGCGGTCCTGACCGGTGCCCGCTCGCTCATCGCGATCAGTGAATGGATCACAGATGCGCCGCAGCACGTCCTGGGGCTCCTCGGCTTTCCGGCCGACCCGCTCACCGGCCTCCGGACGGTGCCGCACGCCGCCACCGTCCGCCGCCTGCTCCAGCACGTCGACGGCGACGCGCTGGACACGGCCATCGGCGCATACCTGCGGGCCAGAACCCCGCCACCGGCGCCACCCGAACCACCACCGAAACGGCCGGCCCTGCGGGCCATCGCCGTCGACGGCAAGACCGTGCGAGGCTCGCGCACCCAGACCACGACCGCGATCCAGCTGCTGGCCGCGATGGACCACCACGGCGTAGTCCTGGCCCAGCGGCAGATCGCCTCCAAGAGCAACGAAATACCCGCCTTCCAGCCTCTGTTGGACACGATTGATTTGGAGAGCACCGTGCTGACCGGTGACGCCCTGCACACCCAGCACGGCCACGGCGCCTACCTCATCGAGCGCGGAGCCCACTACCTGGCCATCGTCAAGAAGAACCACCCCGGCCTGTATGCGCAGGTCAGGAAGCTGCCCTGGGCCGAGATCCCACTGGACCACCACACCCGCGAGCGGGCTCACCACCGCGATGAGATCCGCCGACTCAAGGTCGCCGCGTTCCGCCACATCGACTACCCCGGCGCCCGCCAGGCGATCCAAGTCGTGCGATGGCGCC
>NZ_JAFMPZ010000272.1 GCF_017353455.1 Streptomyces laculatispora | reverse complement strand
GTTCCCCCGTACGGGGGAACGAAGAGGGGGCCGATCGGTCACTCGGCACCGTAAGGATTCGGACCGCGGTGTGCGCACAGCACGCGGCCCGGGTGCGCCTCTTCCCACTCGATTGGGCGCATCCGGGCCGCGTGGACCGTATGAAATGACCGCTTCGGGGCCGTCGGGGGACGGTCAAGCGGTGGTCAAGCGAGAGCTCGGTCGATCAGCCGGTCGAGCCCTTGGCCAGAGCCTCGTCAGAGCTTCGTCCAGGCCTCCGTCAGGACGGACCGCAGGATGGACTCGATCTCGTCGAACGTGGACTGGTCGGAGATCAGCGGCGGGGCGAGCTGGACGACCGGGTCGCCGCGGTCGTCGGCCCGGCAGTACAGGCCGTTCTCGTACAGCGCCTTGGAGAGGAAGCCGTACAGGACGCGCTCGGTCTCCTCGTCGGTGAACGTCTCCTTGGTGACCTTGTCCTTCACCAGTTCTATGCCGTAGAAGAAGCCGTTGCCGCGGACGTCGCCGACGATCGGCAGGTCGTGCAGCTTCTGCAGCGTGGTGAAGAAGGCGTTCTCGTTGTCGAGGACGTGCTGGTTGAGGCCCTCGCGCTCGAAGATGTCGAGGTTGGCGAGGCCGACCGCGGCGGAGACCGGGTGGCCGCCGAAGGTGTAGCCGTGCAGGAAGGTGTTGTCACCCTCGTAGAACGGCTCGGCGAGCTTGTCCGAGATGATGCAGGCGCCGATCGGCGAGTAGCCCGAGGTCATGCCCTTGGCGCAGGTGATCATGTCCGGCACGTAGCCGAACTTGTCGCAGGCGAACATCGTGCCGAGCCGGCCGAAGGCGCAGATGACCTCGTCGGAGACGAGCAGCACGTCGTACTTGTCGCAGATCTCGCGGACGCGCTGGAAGTAGCCGGGCGGGGGCGGGAAACAGCCGCCCGCGTTCTGCACGGGCTCCAGGAAGACGGCCGCGACGGTGTCCGCGCCCTCGAAGAGGATCTCCTGCTCGATCTGGTCGGCGGCCCAGCGGCCGAAGGCCTCCGGGTCGTCACCGAAGAGCGGGGCACGGTAGATGTTGGTGTTCGGCACCTTGTGCGCGCCGGGGACCAGCGGCTCGAAGGGGGCCTTGAGGGCCGGCAGACCGGTGATGGACAGGGCGCCCTGCGGGGTGCCGTGGTAAGCGACCGCACGCGAGATGACCTTGTACTTGGTCGGCTTGCCCTTGAGCTTGAAGTACTGCTTGGCCAGCTTCCACGCGGTCTCGACGGCCTCGCCGCCACCGGTGGTGAAGAAGACCTTGTTGAGGTCGCCCGGGGCGTAGTCGGCGAGGCGCTCGGCCAGCTCGACGGCCTTCGGGTGGGCGTAGGACCACACCGGGAAGAAGGCCAGCTCCTGCGCCTGCTTGTACGCGGCCTCGGCGAGCTCGTGACGGCCGTGGCCGGCGTTGACCACGAACAGGCCGGACAGGCCGTCGAGGTAGCGCTTGCCCTGGTCGTCGAAAATGTAGGTGCCCTCGCCACGCACGATGGTGGGAACGGGCGCGTTCTCGTAGTCCGACATGCGGGTGAAGTGCATCCACAGGTGGTCGTACGCGGTCCGGCTGAGGTCCTTGCTCACGGCTATCGGGTTCCCCACATATAGGTCTGCTTCTTGAGCTTGAGGTAGACGAAGCTCTCGGTGGAGCGCACTCCGGGAATGGCCCGGATGCGTTTGTTGATCGTCTCCAGCAGGTGGTCGTCGTCCTCGCAGACGATCTCCACCATCAGGTCGAAGGAGCCCGCGGTCATCACCACGTACTCGCACTCGGCCATGGCCGACAGGGCCTCCGCGACGGGATCGAGGTCGCCCTCGACATTGATCCCGACCATCGCCTGCCGTCTGAACCCCACGGTGAGCGGGTCGGTGACGGCGACGATCTGCATCACGCCCTGGTCGAGCAGCTTCTGGACGCGCTGTCGCACGGCCGCCTCGGAGAGGCCGACGGCCTTGCCGATCGCGGCGTACGGACGACGCCCGTCCTCCTGGAGCTGCTCGATGATTGCGAGGGACACGGCATCGACCGTTGAGGACGATCCGTTCCCGGTCCTGGAGTCTGCGCTGCGACTGGCCACGGAGTCACTGTGCACCGGGACTCGTCTGTCTGGCAACCCTCATTCGATGAAATTCGTTGTTGAGGGCTCTGAATCTCACTGAATCCGAAGTTCACGGCGGTTGGGTATGTCGAAAGCGTTACCCGAGCGACTACGCTGGGCGTCTCACCCATTGGACTTCAGAGCAGGAGGGCCGGCTGTGACCACCGAGGTGCGCCGTCTGCGCAACTACATCAACGGAGAGTTCCGTGACGCCGCCGACGGGCGGACCATCGACGTGGTCAACCCGGTGACGGAAGAGGTCTACGCGACCTCACCGCTCTCCGGCGGCGCCGATGTCGATGCCGCCATGGACGCCGCCGCCGCGGCCTTCCCGGCCTGGCGCGACGCCACCCCCGCCGAGCGCCAGCGCGCCCTGCTGAAGATCGCGGACGCCTTCGAGGAGCGCGCCGAGGACCTCATCGCGGCCGAGTCCGAGAACACCGGCAAGCCGGTCGGGCTCACCCGCACCGAGGAACTGCCGCCGATGGTCGACCAGATCCGCTTCTTCGCGGGTGCCGCCCGGCTGCTGGAGGGCCGCTCGGCCGGCGAGTACATGGAGGGGCTCACCTCCATCGTCCGCCGCGAGCCGGTCGGTGTCTGCGCCCAGGTCGCGCCGTGGAACTACCCGATGATGATGGCCGTCTGGAAGTTCGCCCCGGCGCTCGCCGCGGGCAACACCGTCGTCATCAAGCCGTCCGACACCACCCCGGCGTCCACCGTGCTGATCGCCGAGATCATCGGGCAGATCCTGCCCAAGGGCGTCTTCAACGTCATCTGCGGCGACCGCGACACCGGCCGCGCGATGGTGGAGCACCGGACCCCGGCGATGGCCTCCATCACCGGTTCGGTACGGGCCGGTATGCAGGTCGCCGAGTCCGCCGCGAAGGACGTCAAGCGCGTCCACCTGGAGCTCGGCGGCAAGGCGCCGGTCGTCGTGTTCGAGGACACCGACATCGCCAAGGCCGTCGAGGACATCTCGGTCGCCGGCTACTTCAACGCCGGGCAGGACTGCACCGCCGCGACCCGCGTCCTGGTCCACGAGTCCATCCACGACGAGTTCGTCACCGCGCTGGCCAAGGCCGCCGCCGACACGAAGACCGGGCAGCCGGACGACGAGGACGTGCTCTACGGCCCGCTCAACAACGCCAACCAGCTCGCCCAGGTCAGCGGCTTCATCGAGCGGCTTCCCGCCCACGCCAAGGTCGAGGCGGGCGGCCACCGGGTCGGCGAGAAGGGCTACTTCTACGCCCCGACCGTCGTCTCCGGCCTCAAGCAGGACGACGAGATCATCCAGAACGAGGTCTTCGGCCCGGTCATCACCGTCCAGTCCTTCAGGGACGAGGCGCAGGCGCTGGAGTGGGCGAACGGCGTCGACTACGCCCTGGCCTCCTCGGTGTGGACCAAGGACCACTCCCGCGCCATGCGGATGTCCAAGAACCTCGACTTCGGCTGTGTGTGGATCAACACCCACATCCCGCTCGTCGCCGAGATGCCGCACGGCGGGTTCAAGAAGTCCGGCTACGGCAAGGACCTCTCCGCGTACGGCTTCGAGGACTACACCCGGATCAAGCACGTCATGACCTCGCTCGACGGCTGACCGCCGCGGCGACCCTACGGATGCGGCCCCGGGCTCCTGCCCGGGGCCGCATCCGTGCTCCCGGCCCCGCCCGGCATCGACAGGGTGTGCGCGGTGGGCGGCCACCGCTGGACGGTTGGTCCATTGCCTGCGGCACCCGCCGCCCGGCATCCTGCGCAGGTGCGAGCAATCCCGAAGAACCCCATGTCCCGCCGGTCCCTGCTCCGCGCCCTCGGGGCGGGGGCGGCCGGTGCCACGCTGGCCGGCTGCGGAGTGCCCGCCGCCTATGTGGAGCCCGGTGACCGTGCCGGACGCGACTCCTCCGCCAGGGACCACACCCTGCACTTCGCCAACTGGCCGCTCTACATCGACACCGACGACGAGAACCAGTCGAAGCGGCCCACCCTGGACGCCTTCAGCAAGCGCACCGGGATCTCCGTCACGTACACCGAGGAGATCAACGACAACGACGAGTTCTTCGGGAAGATCAGCCCCGCGCTGATGAACCACCAGCAGACCGGGCGCGACCTCATCGTCATGAGCGACTGGATGGCCGCCCGGTTCGTCCGGCTCGGCTGGGTCCAGGAGATGGACCGGGCCAAGCAGCCCAATGTGGCGAAGTACCTCGATCCGCAGCTGCGCTCGCCCGCCTTCGACAGGGGCCGCACCCACAGCGTGCCCTGGCAGTCCGGGATCACCGGCATCGCCTACAACCGCAAGAAGCTCGGCCGCGAGATCCAGCACCTGAGCGACCTGTGGGCGCACGACCTGCGCGGCAAGGTGACGCTGCTCTCCGGACTCGACGAGTCCTTCGCCCTGCTGATGCAGGGCAACGGCGTCGACATCACCCGCTGGAAGCGCGACGACTTCTACGACATCTGCGAGCAGGTGGAGAAGCTGGTGAAGACCAAGCACATCCGCCGCTTCACCGGCAACGACTACATCAAGGACCTCTCCACCGGCGATGTGCTCGCCTGCCAGGCCTACTCCGGCGATGTCATCCAGCTCCAGGCGGACAACCCCGAGATCGAGTTCGTGGTGCCCGAGGAGGGGGCCGAGCTCTGGGCGGAATCACTCATGATCCCCAACCTCGCCCACCACAAGCGCAACGCCGAGAAGCTCGTCGACTACTACTACGAGCCGGAGGTCGCCGCCGAACTGGCGACCTGGGTCAACTACGTCTGCCCGGTCCCGGCCGCCCGCGAGGTACTGGCCTCCTCCAAGGACGAGGAGACCGCCGCGCTCGCCGAGGACCCGCTGATCTTCCCCGACGACGCCATGCGCAAGCGGCTCGCCATCGCCCGCGACATCACCTCCGAGGAGCGCACCGAGTACGCCAAGAAGTGGAACGCCATCGTCGGCCTGTGAGCCCTGCCAGGGGTGACGCAACGGGCCGGTGAAAACGGGCGCACGCCGCGGACATGAGCGGCGACGCGCCCTGCGGCGGCGTGTACGCGTGTGGTTGGTCGTCTTCGTCGAACGCCGCCTCCGCCCGGTCCGGAGCCGTGCGGACGGCCACCGGACCGGCCTCCGCCCGCACGATCATGAGGCTCACCGACTCCGATGTCGGTCGCTCACGGACCCGGTCTCGCGAGCACCCGTCGCCACCACCGCCCCGCGTCCACTACCGCTTCCGCGCCACGGCGCCGAACTGGGCGACCTCGGGCCCGCCGGAGCCCGGTGCGGGGCGCCAGCGCGCGCACGAGACGATGCCCGGCTCGACGAGGTCCATACCGCTCAGGAACGCGGCGAACTCGAAGCGGGTGCGGGCGGTGATCGGGGGCGTGGCGTTCTCGTTCCAGAACCGCATCGCCGCCTCGTTGCCCTCGCCGCCCAGCTCCAGCGTGGGATGGGTGAGGACCAGATAGCTGCCGGACGGCACCGCGTCCATCAGCTGCCGGACGATGCGCAGCGCCTCGTCCGTGTCGAGGACGAAGCTGAGGATGCCGAGGAGCATGACCGCGACCGGCCGCTCCAGGTCGAGCGTCGGCCGGGCCGCCCGCAGGATCTGCCCGGGGTGGCGGGCGTCCGCCTCGATGTACTCGGTCGCGCCCTCCGGCGAACTGGTGAGCAGCGAGCGGGCGTGCGCCAGGACGATCGGGTCGTTGTCGACGTACACGACCCGGGCGTCGGGCGCGGTGTGCTGGGCGACCTCATGGGTGTTCTCCGCGGTCGGCAGACCGGTGCCGATGTCCAGGAACTGGCCGATGCCCGCGTCACCGGCCAGATACCGCACCGCCCGGCCCAGGAACGCCCGGTCGGCCCGCGCCACTTCACCGATGCTGGGATACATGCCGGTGACCCGGTCGCCGACGGCCCGGTCCACCGGGAAGTGGTCCGTGCCGCCGAGCCAGTAGTTCCAGACCCGGGCGTTGTGGGCGACGTCGGAACGGACGTGGGCAGGACGGGAGTTGCTTCGGGGGACGGACACGTCTGCTCCTCTGGCGCCGGGCCTGGCATCGGGACGATGAGGTGCGTCCATGATGCCGGACCGATCAAGGGGCGGCGTCGCCCCCGGAGTCGCCGATCACGGTGTGCAGCACATCGATCCGGTTGGTGGTGATGGAGTCCACGCCCTGGCGGAGCAGCCGGCGCATGGTGCGCCCGGTGTCCGCCGTCCAGGCCGAGACCAGCAGCCCGTCCCGGTGGTTGCGGTCCGTCAGCTCCCGGCTCACCAGCCCGAACCGGTAGTTCAGCCAGCGCGGCCGCACCGCCTCCAGCAGCGCCGCCCGCGGCGGTACGAGGGTCGTCCAGGTCATCGCGATCTCGGCGGACGGATCGGCGGCCCGTACCCGAAGCATGGCCTCCGGGCCCGCGCAGTAGTAGGCCCGCTCACCGGCCCCGCACTCCCGGACCGTTCCGACGATGTTCCGCACCGAGGCCTCGGTGGAGCCGGGCAGATCGACCATGACCCGGTGCGCCCCGAGGGCGAGCAGCGCCTCGCGCAGCGTCGGCACGCCGCCCGCCGTCAGCTCGGTCAGCTCCTGCCGGGTGAGCCGGTCCAGCCGCAGGTCATGGCCCCACAGCCGCTCCAGAGTGGCGTCGTGCAGCAGGACCGGCACGCCGTCGCGGGTGACCCGGACGTCGATCTCGACCGCGTCCGCCCCCCGTTCGAGGGCGGAGCGGATCGAGGGGAGGGTGTTCTCGCGGACGCGGTACGGATCGCCGCGATGGGCGACGGCGGTGACAGGGGTGGCCATGGGGCCATTGTCACCACCCGTGTTTACCGGCCGGTGCGCCCCAGCCAGTTCGTCGTGTACGTGTCGATCTCGTCGGACAGCGTGCGCTTGCCGGCCGGGTCGAGGAAGGACGCCTCGACGGCGTTCTTCGCGAGCGCGGCGAGCCCCCGCTCGTCGAGGCCGAGGAGCCGGGCCGCCACCCCGTACTCGTTGTTGAGGTCGGTGCCGAACATGGGCGGGTCGTCGCTGTTGATCGTGACCAGCACACCTGCCTCCACCATCTCGCGGACCGGGTGCTGCTCGATGTCCGCCACCGCGCGGGTCGCGATGTTCGACGTGGGGCAGACCTCCAGGGCGATGCGGTGCT
>NZ_JAFMPZ010000271.1 GCF_017353455.1 Streptomyces laculatispora | reverse complement strand
CTCGCTCCGCGTGGCCGGGCCGTGAGCTAGGTGTGCCGGGGCAGGGGGTACCTCCGTGAGATGTGGCGGGAAGTAGCCAGCGGCGGTGTGCGCCGGGCGGTTCAAAAACAGTAGGCGCGGATCGGCGGTTGACCAAAAAGTGGGCGTGAGGTATCGGAATCCGGCACCTCAGCAACGCACTTCTTGGTCGTCGGCGGATTCGCCTCTACAGTTTTTGGACTCCCCCTCGCCCTCCTCGGTCTGCGGCCCTGGGCTTCTGCATGCCCACTTCCGGCCCGCGAGGACTTCTGTGCGAGGCGGCTAATTCCCTCTGCGACTCCGCACCCGAATAGGGGTTCCTCTTTGCCTTTTTCTCTGCACCAGGGCGACGCCCTCAGTGTTCTCGCCGGCCTTCCGGACGGCTGCGTCGACTCCGTCATTACCGATCCGCCGTACAACTCGGGCGGTAGGACCGCGAAGGAGCGCACCACCCGCTCCGCGAAGCAGAAGTACACCTCCGCTGACGCCCAGCACGCCCTGCCGGACTTCACCGGCGAGAACATGGATCAGCGCTCGTACACGCTCTGGCTGACCCAGATCATGACCGAGGCGCACCGCATGACGAAGACGGGCGGCACAGCGTTGCTGTTCACCGACTGGCGCCAACTGCCGGCTACGACGGATGCCTTCCAGGCCGCCGGATGGCTGTGGCTGGGCATCCTGACCTGGCACAAGCCGCAGGCCAGGCCGCAGAAGGGCAAGTTCCGCCAGGACTGCGAGTACATCGTCTGGGGAGCCAAGGGCAAGATTGACGCCGCCGCGAACCCGGTCTATCTCCCCGGCCTCTACAGCGCCTCGCAGCCGTCGGGGTCCAAGCGCCAGCACATCACCCAGAAGCCCGTCTCCGTGATGCGGGAGTTGGTCAAGATCAGCCCCGAGGGCGGCACGGTGCTCGACTTCTGTGCCGGCTCCGGCTCCACGGGCGTCGCCGCCCTGCTGGAAGGCAGGGACTTCATCGGCGTGGAGAAGACCGAGCACTACGCGTCGATTGCGGCCGACCGGCTCACCGAGACGATCCGCGAGACCCTCACCCAAGAAGACGTGATTCTCACCGTCTGAGCCGCGAGCGCGCTTCCCGTCAAGGCGACCGGCGCCCTAGTTGGCAATCCGACGAAGCGGGCTTGCAACTCGCTGGCCGCTCCGGCGTCGGCGTTTCCGTCTTCCTCTCATTCCGCGTCTCGTAGGAGGCCGAACTTTTCATGCCCGAATCCGTAAAACCGTCTGACGGTGGGGAGTTGGAGCCGGTACGTATTCCCGATCCGCAGCTGGAGGGAATCGAGGCGAGCGTCCGACGGCTCATGGAGCAGTCGGCGCAACAGGCGCAGCAGCTCGACCATCTCGCGTCCGCCCCGGAGCCGGGCGGATCGCCGTTCGCCGCGTTCGGCATGCCGGGGCTCGGCGGGCCGCCTGCCGCCGCTCCGCCGGAGCCCCGCCCGATCCTGGAACTCGACGGGGAAGAACGCGAAGACGAACTCGACGCCCTGTCGGACTGGGTCGACGACTTCTTCCTCCCGGTGTACGGGGCGGAGGTCACCACCGCGGCGCCCTGGTGCCTGCAGTGGCAGGAGCACGACGACGTCGTGGCCTGGCTCCACGCCCTGTGGCTCGCCTACCAGCAGCACAAGGACCCCGAAGCCGGACTCTCCGGTCTGTTCGTGTGGCACCGGGACTTCCTCACCCACGCCGTTGCGGCGATCCGCGCACCGGGCGGGCCGCTGTCGGCGTGTATGACTTCCCCCGAGCGGCCGGCGCACCGTCTTCTGCCCGGTCCGCCGCCGTCCGTGCGTACGGAGACGGCGGCCACGGCGGAGGCCGCCGAGCCGGACGAGCCGACGTCATGACTGCGGGACAGGGACAGCCCGGCTTCGGCTTGAGCTTCGACCCGCGCGCGCTGACCGATCTCCTGCAGGCTCCCGGCGATATCCGCGATCTCACCCTCGCCTACCTGCAGGAAGTCGTGAACGCGCAGCGCTTCGGGCTGCGCCTCGACGGTGACTTGGAGGGGTTCCGGAAGCTGTTCGTGGACTCCCGGAAGGACTGGCGCGTCGTCTACGGCGTCCGCCCGGCGCCTGCGGAGTCCGCGTACCAGAAGGAGATCCACGTCGTCGCGGTCCGGCCGCGTGCGGGCAACGACGTCTATGACGAGGTCGGCCGCCGCCTGGGGATGACCCGCCGGCCGCTGAGTGCCCGCACCCACGCAGCACGCTCCCGCTCCCCGCAGCTGACCACCCGCGGTCCCGTGCCCCGGCCCGGTCCACCGTCCACCGCGCTGCCGGGTCTGCCCCGTCCCGCACAGAACCCCGCGCACCATCACACCCGCTGAACGCATGGAGCGTCGCCTATGTCCCCTGAACCCGCGCCGACACCAGCCCGGCGTGCGGTCTCCCCGCTCGACCACCGCCTCGAAGCCGTCACCGGCCACGACATCGACACCCTGTGGGCCTATCGCGACCGCGGTGTCCTCGACGAGCCACATGCCCACCTGGTCGACCAGCATCGCGAGTTGGCCAAGACCCAGACCGGCGTCACCTTCTACCTCCGCCTCCTCATCCGCCTGTCCAGCGGCGAGTTCCCTGTCGATGACGCCCTGTTCACGCGTATCGACCGCGCCGTGGACCAGCTGGAGGAGGCCACCGTCGCACGGGATGCCGCTGCCCGGAAGGTGCTCGGTGCCCTGGAGCCCATCGAGGCCGCTGCGGCGGCCTCCGCGCCCGGTGTGAAGCAGCTCTCGACGGACGACCAGGCGGCGCTGCTCGCCATCGCCGGCGGCGCCAAGCTGCACGAGCACCTGCTGACGGGCCGGATGTCCGTCACCGTCGCCTCCGGCACTCGCATCCCTCACGCCAAGCTGCAGCGTCTGGAGGACGCCGGCCTGGTCGTCCGGGATACCGACCACCCCGTGCACGCCGGCCAGCCAGTCGCCCTCACCGACGTTGGACGGGCCGCGCTGTTCGCCGCCCGCCGGGCGCCCACGACCCGGGCGCCGAAGGTCCCGGCCCGACCCGGCACATCTCCGTCCACCCCGGCGCATCGGCGCTGAACTCCTCCGAAAGGCCCTTGTTGTCTCCCACCGAACCGGCGCCGGCTCGGAAGTCCATCCCCCAAGTCGACTTCGAGCTGGACGACTTCGACGCCGACGAGGAGAAATACCTCGACTTCTACCGCAAGGTCGGCGTCCACGAGGACATGCTCGTCCCCCTCGCCCATCACCACGACGGCGCGCACAGCTACTGCGTCCTCTTCGACCGCACCGCCACCTACGGGCACCCAGGCATGCCGCAATACGTCGCCGTTCACCTACAGCGGGACCAGGAGAAGGAGACGTTCGACTTCGAGCAGGCCCTGCTGCCACTGCCCGCGATGGCGCAGTCCTGGCTCATCCACCGCGGCTGCCCGCACGATGCCATCGGCCTCAACCCGGAGCTGGGACCACCGCCGGCGGACGAGGTGACTCGCGCGCTGGAGCGACGCCTCGCGGGCGACGGCGACCACTACGCCATGGGCTACTCCTACACCGCCGACGACCCGGACGACATGGTCACCGTCGTAGCCCTGCGCGCCCTGGACGAGCGAGCCCCCAGCCCGTTCCGCGTCATTGTCGAGGAGGTCGACACCGACGCGTGGACGCACACCCTGCGCGAGGGCGGCTTCGACACGGTGGGCGAAGCCCGGCAGTGGTGCGACGACCGGCTTACCGGCGAGGTCGGTCCTCTCCCGCCGGTCCGCCCGGCAGCCGCAGCCAGCCGCCCGGCCGGTGTGGCGAAGGCCCCTGCTCCGCGCCCGCCCGGCCGTTCGCGCTGAGCGCCAAGGCCGACGCGGGCGCCGGAACATAGCCGACGATCGCCGGTTAGCCAAACCGGCGATTCTCCGGACTCTTATACAGCCGCCGGGACAACTTCCGCGGCGCCATTCCACGCAATCCCTATGCCTTCACGGAGGTTTCTTCCGCATGCGCTCCACCCGAATTGCCATCTCCGCAGCGATGCTCGGCGCACTCGCTCTGCCAGTGCTGTCCGCCACCACCGCCAGCGCGGCGACCGTACCCACCGCGGCAACGGCCGTTCCCACGGTCAGCTGCCAGAACCTCCCGCCGCTCCCGTACGCCGTCCACGCCAAGGCCGTGACCATCCGGTCCAAGGACAGCTCGAAGTCCACAGCGCTCGGCGTGCTCTACAAGAGCCACAAGTTCAGCGTGGCCAAGAAGAGCGGCAACTGGCTCTACATCACGGACAAGTCGACCGGCGTCAAGGGCTGGGTCTCCGGCACGTACGTCTACCGCGACGTCCGAATGTGCCTGGACTGACAGGAATTCAGCCG
>NZ_JAFMPZ010000600.1 GCF_017353455.1 Streptomyces laculatispora | reverse complement strand
CTTTTGATAGTTAAGCCCCGTGCCCTTGTGGCACGGGGCTTTTCTGCGTTCCGGACCAGAAAGGGCTTGAACGGATCCGAGCGGGTCACGTCCGTCCTTCCTGACGTGCCCGCTGATCGGATCGGGTGCGGCCGCAGCCCCGCTACAGACGGCCTGCTGCCTTCAGCGCCAGATAGGCGTCGGCGAGAGCCGGCGCGAGGATGTCGGGAGGGGCGTCGACGACAACTACGCCGCGGCGCTGGAGCTGGTCCGCCGTTCGACGCCGTCGAGCCTTGGCCTGGGCACCGGCAGCTGCCTCGTAGACCGCGTCCACTGTGCCTCTCGCGCCGGCCATCTCCTCGATGTGCGGGTCGCTGACGGCCGCCAGCAGCAGGGTGTGGTGCTGGGTCAGGCGGGACAGGACGGGCAGCAGGCCCTCCTCGACGGGGGCCGCGTCGAGACTGGTCAGAAGCACGATCAAAGAACGGCGAGGGGCGCTCGCCAGAGCCGTGGCACTGAGGCCCCGCGTATCCGTTTCCATGAGCTCCGGTTCGAGCGGCGCCATCGCATCGACCATGGCCGACAGGACTTCCCCGGCTGCCCGGCGCTGAACGCGGGCGCGGACACGGCGGTCGTATGCGAGCAGATCCACGCGGTCGCCTGCTCGGGTGGCGAGAGCGGTCAGGAGCAGGGCAGCGTCCATCGCCGCGTCGAGACGAGGGACGTCACCGACCCGCCCTGCCGAGGTGCGGCCCGTATCGAGGATGACGAGGATGTGCCGGTCGCGCTCGGGGCGCCACGTCCGTACGGCGACGGCAGACTGGCGGGCGGTGGCCCGCCAGTCGATCGAGCGGGTGTCGTCGCCGGGGACGTAAGCACGAAGACTGTCGAACTCCGTACCCTCCCCGCGGGTCAGGACACTCGTGCGGCCGTCGAGTTCCCGCAGTCTGGCGAGGCGGGACGGCAGGTGCTTGCGACTGGTGAACGGCGGCAGGACCCGGACCGTCCAAGGGACTCGATGATTGCCTTGGCGGGCCACGAGGCCCAGCGGCCCGTACGAGCGGACAGTGACCAGCTCGGCCCGTCGGTCACCACGGCGGGTGGGGCGCAGGAATGTGGTGATGCGGCGGCGTTCGCCGGACGGGATCGTCAGCTTGTGGCGGGACGCGGACTGCTCCGCGCCCGGCTGCCAACTGCTGGGAGGCCAGGCATCACGGAGGTGTGCCCGCAGGCGGCGGCGGGAACGATTGACTACGGTGAGTTGCACTACTGCGCCGTCACCGAGTCGAACGCTTGTATCACCAGATCGGGTGAACTGGAGCGGACGCACTGGCGCAGCCAGGGCATAGTCGCACAGAATCGCTAGAGACAGCGGGGCGTTGACCGCGAGCATGCCCGTCCAGCTCGGGGCCAGGATGCCTACTGGGAGTGACCCCAGAGCGGCGAGCAGCGCGGTGCGTCCGGTGAGGGCCACGATTCACCGCCTCATCGGGGTACGGGTACTTGGGCGAGGACTGCGGTGATGACGGAGTCGGGGGTGACACCTTCCATCTCCGCCTCGGGCCGCAGCTGGATGCGGTGGCGGAGAGTGGGGAGGGCCAGGGCTTTCACGTCGTCCGGAATCACGTAGTCGCGGCCCGTGAGCCAGGCCCAGGCCCGGGCGGTGGAGAGCAGCGCAGTGGCACCTCGGGGTGAGACCCCGAGGGAGAGTGAGGGGGAATCACGCGTGGCACGACAGATATCCACGACGTAGCCGGCGATCTCGGGGGAGACGCTGGTCCTGGCGACAGCGGTGCGAGCGGCTTCCAGGTCGGCCGGTCCTGCGACCGGGCGTATGCCCGCTGCTTTGAGATCGCGGGGGTTGAAGCCGTCGGCATGGCGGGTCAGGACGTCGATCTCGTCCTCACGGGACGGAAGAGGCACCGTCAGCTTGAGGAGGAAGCGGTCCAACTGGGCCTCGGGAAGCGGGTATGTGCCCTCGTACTCCACCGGGTTCTGGGTGGCTGCGACGAGGAAGGGGTCGGGGAGGAGACGAGGGGTTCCGTCGACGGTGACCTGGCGCTCCTCCATTGCCTCCAGGAGGGAGGACTGGGTCTTGGGAGGTGTCCGGTTGATTTCGTCGGCGAGCAGGAGGTTGGTGAAGACCGGCCCCGGCTGGAAGGAGAACTCGGCGGTGCGGGCGTCGTAGACGAGGGACCCGGTGACGTCGCTGGGCATCAGGTCAGGGGTGAACTGGACGCGTTTGGTGTCGAGTTCGAGTGACGCCGCGAGGGCGCGGACCAAGAGGGTCTTGGCCACACCCGGGACGCCTTCGAGCAGGACGTGACCGCGGCAGAGCAGTGCGACGACCAGTCCGGTCACCGCCGGGTCCTGTCCGACCACGGCCTTGGCGATCTCGGAGCGCAGAGCTTCCAGGGAGGCGCGGGCCATGTCGTCGCTCCTGACGGTCTCGGCTGTCCCGGCGGGAACTGGGGGCGGGGCGGTCATGAGGTACGAACCTCCCTTTCGAGGGAGTCGAGTTGGTCTGCCAGAAGGACGAGCGCGGCGTCGTCGGAAGGAGCAGGGCCGAAGATCAGTTCTCGGAGGCCGCTGTCGGTCGTGCTGAGGCGCGCGGAGACGGCGGGCAGGAGCGTGACGGGGGAGTGGGCGTCCCGCGGGGAGACGCCGACGAGGGGGGCGATACGGGTGCGAGAGGCGTGGCGCAGTGAAGCGGCGGCCCGGTCGCGGGCGTTGGTCTTGCGGAGGAGGCGGGCACGGCCCTCGGTGGACTCGGAGGCGCGAATGGCCACGGGCAGCCGTTCGGCGATCACGGGGCCCAGGCGACGGGCTCGCCAGACGGCGGCAAGTACGGCGGCGATTGCGAGTTGCAGGGTGCCCCACAGCCAGCCCGAGGGGATCAGGTCGAGGAAGCTGCTCTCACCGCCTGCGCTCTCGTCCCCTGCACCGTCGTCATTGTTGCCGCCGCTGCTTGCGGCGGGGCTGTCAGCGAGCGAGGGGAGGTACCAGACCAGATGCGGGTGGGAGCCGAGGAGTTGAAGGGCCAGCGAAGCGTTGCCCTGATTGTCCAGACGGTCGTTGTACAGGATGTCAGGGGCACCGAGAAGGACGGTGTCGCCCGCTTCAGGCTGCCGGAGGAGCAGCAGGGAGGGAAGGCCGTCGGCCGGGTAGCAGGCGAGGGTGTCGAGGCTGTCCGAGGCGTAGCGCAAGCCACCCGTCTCGACATCGCCGGCTCGACGGGCCGCGTCCAAGGAGCACCGAGGGGCACGTGCGGTGACCGGGGCGGAGGACTCTGCTCGGACGCCGGGGGCCAGTGCGCCCACGGAGGGAGGGCCCGCAGCGATGAGCACGGTCCGGCCGGCGGCACCGGTGGTTGCCGTGCGGAGCTTGTTCTGCTGGACCGGCGTCAGCAGGTTGGGTGCGGCGACGAGCAGCGTGGTGTCGGGGCCGGCCGCGGATGTGGCGTCCTGGAGCGTGGTGACGACGCGGACGGAGACGCCACGGTCCTTGAGCAGTTCGGCGACGGCCCGGCTGCCGTAGCGGTCCGCGGAGCGGGGGTCGAGGCGTCCGTGCCGATCACCGGAGTGGGTGGCCGCCAGGGCGACTCCTGCGGCCACGAGCACGAGGACGGCGAGCAGCAGTCCGCGTGTGCGGATCCAGACCTGACGGGGAGTCGGGGAGGCCGAGGAGGAAGGGGTGGCGACCACGGTCATCCGGCGGCTCCCTGGAGCGCGCCGGTCAGCTGGGGCTTGGTGGACCCGAGCTCCAGGTCCAGGGCGAGCACGGTCAGATACGCCTGCTGGTCGGCGGTGCGGCCACCGTATGTGACGTCGTCGAACTGCCGGGCCGCCGCGAGCAGTCGCGTGGCGTGTGCGGGGAGCGGGTGGGCGGCTTCCGCGGCGGCTTCGTCGGCCGTACGGCCGGGGCGCGGGTCCAGCAGGGCGCGTTCCTCGAGGGAGCGGACGATGGCGCGCATCCGTTCCTGGACCGCCTGGTTCCAGCGGCCGGCGGCGGCGTGTGCCTCGGCGGCTGTGCGGTGCTCCGCAGCACTGCGCGGACCGTTCCGGAAGAGGGCGTCCGCCGGGCTGAAGCCGCGTTGCGGGGTGCCCAGCCGCCACCAGAGTGCGGCGACCAGAGCGAGGACGATCAGTACCAGGACGGCCAGTCCTGCCGGACCGCCGGGGGCGGCACCCGAGGCGGACGAGAGGAGATCGCCGATCCACTTCCACAGGTGGTCGAGTGCACGCTGGAGGAGGTTCGGGTCGTTCTCGTGGTACATCGGTTTGGACAATTCGTGCCGTGCCGCCTCGCGGCCGGGTACCCGCGGGGTGTCCACGGGTATGTCGCCGCTCGCCCGGATCAGCAGTTGTGATGCGGCTGTGCCGCCCGCCCCCGACACGGCGTCAGCTCCTGTTGTCGTAGCCCGGCAGGCCGGCTGCCCTGGCGAGGTCGAGGTCGAGTGCCTCGCGTCGGATGCGCTGGTCCACGTAGAGCAGCGCCATGACACCTGCGGAGAGTGGGTAGGTGATCGTTGCGATGACCACGTTGCCGATACCGGAGACGATCAGGAACGGCCAGCCGAGACTGTTGGCGCCATTGGTGAGGAACGCGTTCAGACCGCCGCCGTCCACGATCATCGCGATGATGCCGAACGGGATCCCGATCACCAGGGTCACGATGAGGATCAGCAGCCAGGTGAGCGCCAGGATGCCGAAGGTCCGCCACCAGGCACCCCGGATCAGTTTGGCGGAGCGCCGCATCGAGGTGGTGATCGACTGCCGCTCCAGCATCAGCGCAGGGGAGGCGAGGCAGAAGCGGACCATCAGCCAGACCAGCACGACACATGTGGCGAGCAGCGCGAGGAAGGCGAGCCCGACACCTGCCGTGTCGCCGAGCAGGTAGCCGGGCAGGAGTCCGACGGTCATGATGGCCGCGGCCATGACAGCCAACAGCAGTGTCAGGCCCAGCAGCGGGAACAGCCGGGGCCGGGCCTCGGCCCACGCGTCGGAGAGAGTGACGGGGCGGCCGAGCACCGAGCGGCTGATCACCACGGTCAGTACCGCTGTGGTGAAGATGGTGGCGAGCATCGTGATGAGCAGGGGCGGGGCGTTGTTCAGCAACGTGGACTGGAGCGAGTCGGCTTGCTGGCGCAGGGCCTCCGAGCCCGTGGCGTTCGAGTCGACCGACGGGGGATCGGGCAGCAGATAGCGCTGCACGAGGAGGATCGCGGTCTGGACGATCACGGAGACGGTGAGCGTGATGCTGAGGACCGTGCGCCAGTGGGCGCGCATGGTGGATACGGCGCCGTCCAGGATCTCGCCGACGCCCAGTGGCCGGAGCGGGATGACGCCGGGCCGGGCCGCATCCGGCAGGCCGCCCCAGCCGGGCCCTTGCGGCCGGCCGCCCCAGCCGGGGGCGGGTGGCGGTGCGCCGGGGCCGGTGCCGGAACTGCTCGGCGGGGACCACTGCCCTGCGGGCGGCTGCGTGGAAGACCAGTTTCCCGCAGGTCCGTTGCCGTCGACAGGCTCGGAAGGCCGGGGGATGCCCGCCTCCTGGCCGTCGGAGGGGGCAGATCCGGGCGAGGCCCAGCCCGGAGTGTCGTTCATTCTCGCTCCTTAACGGTCCTGTCCGCTCATCGGGGCGTCAGGTTGGCAGCCATCGTGCCACGCGTTGCACCGGTCCGGGCCTGGTGCTCTATCTCCTTCGTCCCTTCATTTGTGGGCGGCTCACCGGGCAGACTGGGTGGATGGCTGATCAGGACGCGCAACCGCCGGTGGGCATCGCCCCCTCGGCGCTTTCCGTACTTCGCTGGGACGAGCCTCCGGAGGGTCCGGTGCTGGTGCTTCTCGACCAGACGCGGTTGCCTGCGGAGGAAGCCGAGCTGGTGTGTGCCGATGTGCCCGCGCTGGTGGAGGCGATCCGGACGCTGGCGGTGCGGGGAGCACCGCTGCTGGGTATCGCGGGGGCTTATGGCGTGGCGCTCGCCGCGGTACGGGGCCAGGACGTGGAGGTGGCCGCAGGGCTGCTGGAGCGGGCGCGGCCCACCGCGGTGAACCTCGGCTACGGCGTGCGGCGGGCCGCCGGGGTGTACCGGGCTGCGGTCGAGAAGGGGGCAGGTCCGGCGCAGGCCGCGGCGGAGGTGCTGGCAGAGGCCAGGGCCCTGCACCGGGAGGACGCCGTGGCCAGCGGTCGCATGGCGCGGTTCGGGCTCGCCCTCCTGGACGAGCTGCTGCCCGACGGCGGGCAGCAGCTGCTGACCCACTGCAACACCGGGGCGCTCGTCTCGGGAGGCGAGGGCACCGCCTTCGCGGTGGCGCTCGGCGCGCACCGGGCAGGCCGGCTGAGGCGGCTGTGGGTGGACGAGACCCGTCCACTGCTCCAGGGCGCCAGGCTCACCGCGTACGAGGCGGCTCGCAGCGGTATGCCGTACAGCCTGCTCACGGACAACGCTGCGGGGTCGCTGTTCGCCGCGGGGGAGGTGGATGCCGTACTCATCGGTGCGGACCGCATCGCCGCGGACGGATCCGTGGCCAACAAGGTGGGGAGTTATCCGCTGGCGGTGCTCGCGAAGTATCACCACGTACCGTTCATCGTGGTGGCCCCGACCACGACCGTGGATCTGGACACCGCGGACGGGGCGTCGATCACCGTGGAGCAGAGGCCCGGACGGGAAGTGACTGAGGTCACATTGTCGCAGGTCGGGGTAGCCGGCCGGGAAACGGGTGGCGTGGTCGTGGCACCGCTGGGATCCCCGGCGTACAACCCCGCCTTCGACATCACGCCGCCGGAGCTGGTCACGGCGATCGTCACGGAGGAGGGCGTAATCTCCCCGGTCACAGGGGTCGGACTGGCAGAGCTGTGTGCCAGGTCATCGCAGATAACGATTAGCTAATGGGATGATGTCGATTATGAAGGGACGCGTCCTTGTCGTCGACGACGACACCGCACTGGCCGAGATGCTCGGCATTGTGCTGCGTGGTGAGGGGTTCGAGCCGTCGTTCGTAGCGGACGGCGACAAGGCACTTGCTGCATTTCGTGAGGCAAAGCCGGACCTGGTTCTGCTGGATCTCATGCTGCCCGGTAGGGACGGCATCGAGGTCTGCAGGCTGATCAGGGCCGAGTCAGGTGTGCCGATCGTCATGCTCACTGCCAAGAGCGACACGGTTGACGTGGTGGTGGGCCTGGAGTCCGGGGCCGACGACTACATCGTCAAGCCGTTCAAACCTAAGGAGTTGGTTGCCCGGATCAGGGCACGTTTGCGGAGGTCCGAGGAGCCGGCGCCGGAGCAGCTGACCATCGGCGATCTGGTCATAGATGTGGCCGGGCACTCGGTGAAGCGGGACGGGCAGTCCATTGCCCTGACCCCGCTGGAGTTCGACCTGCTGGTCGCGCTCGCCCGTAAGCCGTGGCAGGTCTTCACCCGTGAGGTACTGCTCGAGCAGGTATGGGGATATCGCCATGCCGCCGACACCCGGCTGGTGAACGTGCATGTTCAGCGTCTCCGCTCCAAGGTCGAGAAGGACCCGGAGCGGCCGGAGATCGTGGTGACCGTCCGAGGCGTCGGATACAAGGCCGGACCGAGCTGACATGTCCCTGGGTAGCGCTGCTCCGAAGCCCGGGGAGCCGGGAGTCCGTGCGGAGCGGGCTGCCGGTTCAGGGTCTGCGTCGTCTCACTTCGGACGGTTCCTGCGGGGCGGCCGGTTGTTCCAGAACCGGGCGCCCGGCGGGCCGGTGCCGCGTCTGCTGATGCGCTGGGTGCGGCGTCCGCTGCTGCCCGCGGTGCGGCTGTGGCGGCGCAACCTTCAGCTGCGGGTCGTCGCGGGCACGCTGCTGATGTCGCTCGGTGTGGTGCTGCTGCTCGGCCTGGTCGTGATCGGGCAGGTGCGCAACGGCCTGCTGGACGCGAAGGGCAAGGCCGCCCAGACACAGGCCGCGGGCGGATTCGCTGCTGCCCAGGAGAAGGCGAACGCACCACTCACCCCTGCTACCGGGCAGGGCGGCGACGCCGCGGACGGCACGACGGCCAACAACTCCTGGCGGACCGAGCTCGTCGACCAGCTCGCCAGCGGCGGGAAGAACGCCTTCAACGTGGTGGCGCTCAGCGCCGACGAGGGCTCCCGCGCGCCCAGGGGCTCGGGCAGCGTCGAGGCCGCGAGTATTCCGCAGAGCCTGCGCGATTCCGTGAACAAGGGCCCTGGAGCATTCCAGACGTACTCCCTGATCCGCTACGCGAACGGGCAGGAGTCGCAGCCCGGTCTCGTCGTGGGCAAGCGGCTCTACGACATCGACCGCAACCCCTACCAGCTGTACTACGTCTTCCCGCTGACGCAGGAGGAGAAGTCCCTGACCCTGGTCAAGGGCACACTGGCCACCGCGGGCCTGTTCGTGGTCGTGCTGCTCGGGGCCATCGCCTGGTTCGTGGTGCGCCAGGTCGTCACACCCGTCCGCATGGCGGCCGGGATCGCGGAGCGGCTCTCCGCCGGCCGACTGCAGGAGCGGATGAAGGTCACCGGCGAGGACGACATCGCCCGGCTCGGTGAGGCCTTCAACAAGATGGCGCAGAACCTTCAGCTGAAGATCCAGCAGCTGGAGGAGCTCTCGCGGATGCAGCGGCGGTTCGTCTCGGACGTCTCGCACGAGCTGCGGACACCGCTGACGACGGTACGGATGGCTGCCGATGTCATCCATGAGGCGCGAGTCGACTTCGACCCCGTCACTGCTCGTTCCGCGGAGCTGCTCGGTGACCAGCTCGACCGGTTCGAGTCGCTGCTCTCCGATCTGCTGGAGATCAGCAGGTTCGACGCGGGAGCCGCGGCACTGGAGGCCGAGCCGATAGACCTGCGGCAGGTCGTGCGACGGGTGATCGGTGGCGCCGAGCCGCTGGCCGAGCGCAAGGGCACCCGGATCCGGGTGGTCGGTGACGAGCAGCCGGTGATAGCGGAGGCCGATGCGCGGCGGGTCGAAAGGGTCCTGCGCAACCTGGTCGTCAACGCAGTCGAGCACGGTGAGGGACGCGATGTCGTGGTGCGGATGGGGGTGGCCGGCGGAGCGGTCGCGGTGGCCGTCCGGGACTACGGAGTGGGGCTGAAGCCCGGCGAGGCGACCCGGGTGTTCAACCGCTTCTGGCGGGCCGACCCGGCCCGCGCGAGGACGACCGGCGGCACCGGTCTGGGGCTGTCGATCGCCGTCGAGGACGCCCGGCTGCACGGCGGCTGGCTGCAGGCCTGGGGCGAGCCCGGTGGCGGCTCGCAGTTCCGGCTGACGCTGCCGCGTACGGCGGACGAGCCGCTGCGCGGTTCGCCGATACCGCTGGAGCCCGAGGACTCACGGCGCAACCGGGAGAGCCGGGAGCGGGCCGCGGCGGCCCCCGCGCAGGCCACGGGCAGTGAGCACCGGCTGATGGCGGTGCCCTCCCAGCCGACGGGTACGGACCGCTCACCGCTGCCGGTACCGGCTCGCGCCCCCGCGGCTGCCCGGACCGCACCGGTCTCGGTGCATCCGGCGGCACTGCCGGGCAGCGGCGCACGGGTGGTGCCGCGGTCCGCCGAGGAGCGGCCCGGCGACAACGACTCCCCGGGGCAGGATCCGGGGCGGGAGGACACGACTCGTGGGCACTGACCGTCATCAGGGCGGCCTCGGACGTGCGGGGGGGCTGACCGTGCTGCTGGGATGCGGCGCCCTGCTGCTCACGGCGTGCGGCTCGATGCCCGTCACCGGGGACGTCAAGGCCGTGGACGCCTCGCAGCCCGGCGACTCCCAGGTGCAGGTGTATGCGGTCGCACCGCGTGACGGTGCCACGCCGAACGAGGTGGTCGACGGTTTCCTGGAGTCGATGACCAGCGATGACTCCGACTTCCGGACGACGCGCAAGTACCTCACGCAGGAGGCGTCGAAGGCCTGGAAGCCGAGTGCGCTCACCACCGTGCTGGCCAAGGCGCCGAACCGGAGCGACCGGCCGTCCCACGAGGGTGACCGCAGCACCACCGAGGTCACCTACACGCTGTCCGGCGAGAAGGTGGCGACGGTCGACGAGCAGAACGCCTACCAGCCGCTGGCTCAGACGGACTACGCCCGCACCCTCCACCTGGTGCGGCAGAACGGGCCGGACGGCAAGGAGTGGCGCATCGACATCGTGCCGGACGGCCTGGTGCTCGGGCAGTCGGACTTCAAGCGGCTCTACCGTTCCGTCAACAAGTTCTACTTCGCGACCGGTCGTTCCGAGGCACAGTCCACCCTGGTCGCCGACCCGGTCTACATCCGTAACCGGACGGACCCCGTCACCGGGACGGACACCGTGACGCAGGCGGTCCGCAGTCTCCTGAGGGGCCCGACCGACTGGCTGCGGCCGGTGGTCGAATCACGTTTCCCGGCGGGGACAGGACTGCGGAAGGACGTCATCTCGCTGACGCCCGACGACCGCAACGTACTGAAGGTCCCGCTCAACAAGAAGGCGGACGGGGCCGGACAGCGTTCCTGCCGGATGATGGCCTCGCAGGTGCTCTTCACTCTCCGGGACCTGACGTCGGCGCGGGTCGAGCAGGTGGAGCTGCAGCGTTCGGACGGTTCGCCGTTGTGCGTGCTCGGGTCGGATCAGGCCGAGGAGTACGCCCCCGACGGTTCGTCGGGCGGGCCCGACAGCCAGTACTTCGTCGATGCCAAGGGGCATGTGCAGCGCATTCCGGGGAGCACCAGGGGCAGCGGGGAACCGGAGCCGGTGGCCGGGCCGTTCGGTGCCGGTCCGGCGCGGGTGAGCGAGGTCGGCGTGGCCAGGGACGAGCAGTTGGCCGCGGCGCTGTCGCAGCACCACGACGCGCTTTACGTTGCCTCCATCACCGAGGACGGCCAGCTGCCGGCCCCGGCGGTGACGAGCAAGGCCGGCGGTTCCGAGGACCGTCTGACGGCGCCCAGCTGGGACGGCAGGGGTGACCTCTGGGTCGCCGACCGGGACCCGGACAACCCCAGGCTGCTGCGGCTGGCCGGTGGTGCGGGCAAGCCGCAGGAGGTCACGGTGCCGAGTCTGAACGGCAGCCGGATCGAGGGACTGCGGCTGTCCTCGGACGGAGTGCGCATCGCACTGCTGCTCAAGAGCGACGGCCATACCACGCTGAGGATCGGCCGGATCGAGCGTCAGGGACCGCAGGACAAGCAGCGGGTTTCCGTGGTGGACTTGCGGCAGGCCGCGCCGCAGCTGGCGGATGTGACCGCGATGTCGTGGTCGGGCGGCAGCCGTCTCGTGGTGGTCGGCAAGGAGCAGGGCGGCGTGCAGCAGGTCCGCTACGTCCAGGCGGACGGCTCGACGCCTGCCTCGGGCGTGTTGCCCGGGGTGAACCAGGTGCGGGCGATCGCCGCGGCGGACGACGAGCAGTTGCCGCTGATGGCGGACACGCAGGGCGACGGAATAGTGAAGCTGCTGCCCGGTGACAACTGGCAGACCGTCCTCAAGGAGGGTTCGGCGCTGGTCTACCCGGGCTGACGCCCGCACCTGCCCGCACCCCCGTACCGCCTGCATCCGCCCGATTCCGCCGGCCCCGGGCGGTTGTCCACAGGGGTGGTCCGGCGGCCCGGTCGGGGGCACAGTGGAGTTATGCGCGGGTGGTGGCGTGAGATCACCGGACTGGTCCTGCCGGTGGCCTGTGGGGGCTGCGGCAGACCGCGGACCGAGCTGTGCGAGGAGTGCGCGCGCAGCTCCACGGCGGGGTTCCGCGCCGGGTGAGGCCTGAGCCGGAGCCGGCCGGTCTGCCCGCGGTCCATGCCGCCGCCGGCTACGAGAACGCGGTACGGGCGCTGCTGCTGGCCCACAAGGAGCGGGGTGCACTCGGCCTGGCAGGGGCACTCGGCAAGGCGCTGGCGGGTGCCGTGCGGGCCGGGGCGGGGCCGTCGTCCGAGCCGGGACCCCTGCTGCTCGTGCCCGTGCCTTCGTCGCGCCGGGCCGTCGCGGCACGAGGACATGATCCGACGCGCCGGATTGCGTTGGCGGCCGCGGCGGAACTGCGGCGTGCGGGCACCCCGGCCCGGGTGGCCGCGGTGCTGCGGCAGCGGCGTCCGGTGGCCGACCAGTCGGGGCTCGGAGCCGGGGCGCGCCGGGCGAATCTGGCGGGTGCGCTGGAGGTGGTGGCCGGGGGCGGGCGACTGCTGGCAGCCGGACGGCCGGTGCTGGTCGACGACTTGCTCACGACAGGTGCCTCGCTGGCCGAGGCGGCACGGGCGGTCGACCGGACGGACGGGCCGGACAGCACTGGTTCCGGGGCGCTCCAGGCGGCCGTTGTCGCAGTATCTCCGTCCGCCTTCGAAATAAACCGGAACTGGAAGTGAACTTGCATCGTTGCAGGTGGTGAGTGGGTAAAAAGACCTGAACGGAGGTACGTGCGAGTAGCGGGTGCCGACAGGTGGCCGAGCAGGCTATGTTCGGTTGTGAGGAATGGTGAATGCCAGACCTCGGCGAATGCACCACCAGGTTTCGGGCAGGTGACCCACCAGCAGTTCAGAATCCGGAAATTCGGTGGGGTGGAGACCTCGCCGTCGGGGGAGGAGGAGGTGGAAGCCACCGAGTCCGCGGCTTCGGTTACCACCGGGGCCTGGTGCAAAAGGGAGATGCTCCGCCACTGAGCGGAGCGATCCGGGAACGGAGTTCTGCGTGGACATCGTCGTCAAGGGCCGCAAGACCGAGGTGCCCGAGCGGTTCCGCAAGCACGTGGCCGAGAAGCTGAAGCTGGACAAGATCCAGAAGTTCGACGGCAAGGTGATCAGCCTCGACGTGGAGGTGTCCAAGGAGCCGAATCCCCGTCAGGCCGACCGTTCCGACCGGGTGGAGATCACGCTCCGCTCGCGTGGGCCGGTCATCAGGGCGGAAGCGGCCGCAGGCGACCCGTACGCAGCGCTGGACCTGGCCACCGGCAAGCTGGAGGCCAGGCTGCGCAAGCAGCACGACAAGCGCTACAGCCGCCGCGGCTCGGGCCGCATCTCAGCTGCCGAGGTCGCCGAGGTCGTGCCGGACGCGGCTTCGTTCAACGGCGACGGCGTGCTGATCGCCGACGAAGTGGCAAAGCCCGTGCCCACCACCAGGATCGGCTCGCTCGAGGTACAGGGCGAAGGACCGCTGGTGATGCGCGAGAAGACGCACGTCGCGGCACCCATGTCGCTCGACCAGGCGCTCTATGAGATGGAGCTGGTAGGACATGACTTCTACCTGTTCGTGGACTCCGAGACGAAGGAGCCGAGTGTCGTCTACCGGCGGCACGCCTACGACTACGGTGTCATCCACCTGAGGACCGACCCGCTGGCCGCCGATGAGGCGGGCGGCGCGGGTGGTGCGCTCGGCGGCTGACGCCCCCTCCGTGGTGCCCCTGGAGCGCCGTGTGCGCCCCCAGGGGCACCCGCGTGCGACCACTGGATCACCGCTCTGACGTCCAGGCATGAAATCATGGCGGCCCAAGCCAATCGGTGCTCTGTGAACTGCCGTTGGCGGACAGTTTGTGAACTTCAGGCCATGGCCTTCAGGGGGAGGAACGATGGCGGACACCTTCGGGCCCGTGCGCGATGCGAATGATGCCGGCTCTGCTTCCGGTGCCCACACCGGAGCGGACGACGGCAGTGGTTCCCACAAGGAACCGATCCGGGTCCTCGTGGTCGACGACCACGCGCTCTTCCGCAGAGGACTGGAGATCGTCCTCGCGCAGGAGGAGGACATCCAGGTCGTCGGCGAGGCCGGGGACGGGGCGGAGGCGGTCGACAAGGCGGCCGATCTGCTGCCCGACATCGTGCTGATGGATGTGCGGATGCCCAAACGCGGTGGTATCGAGGCCTGTACCTCCATCAAGGAGGTGGCTCCCAGCGCGAAGATCATCATGCTGACGATCAGCGACGAGGAGGCCGACCTCTACGACGCCATCAAGGCGGGCGCCACCGGCTATCTCCTCAAGGAGATCTCCACGGACGAGGTCGCCACCGCGATCCGTGCGGTCGCCGACGGGCAGTCCCAGATCAGTCCGTCCATGGCGTCGAAACTGCTCACCGAGTTCAAATCGATGATCCAGCGGACCGACGAGCGCCGGCTGGTGCCGGCGCCCCGGCTCACCGAACGTGAGCTCGAAGTCCTCAAACTGGTTGCTACGGGCATGAACAATCGCGATATCGCGAAGGAACTCTTCATTTCCGAGAACACCGTGAAGAACCACGTCCGCAACATTCTGGAGAAGCTCCAGCTGCACTCCCGGATGGAAGCCGTGGTCTACGCCATGCGGGAGAAGATCCTCGAGATCAGGTGACGCGGCCGGGTAAAGCCCCGGGAATGCGTGGTCACGCCAGGACGCGGGCGATTTCCCGCGTGAGCGGTCCGCGCAGTTCCGGTGCGTCCACCCGCTCCAGCCGGACCTCGGTGCAGCCGACCCACGACGCCGCCTCGACCAGAGCCTGCGCCATCGGCGGCACGGCCTTCGGGCCCGCCAGGGACACCTGCCGGGCGACCAGCGTCGTGCCCTCACGCGCCGGGTCGACCCGGCCCTGCAGTCTGCCGCCCGCCAGCAGGGGCATCGCGAAGTAGCCGTGGATCCGCTTGGGCTTGGGGACGTAGGCCTCCAGCCGGTGGGTGAAGGCGAAGATCCGCTCGGTGCGCGCCCGCTCCCAGACCAGCGAGTCGAACGGCGACAGCAGCGTCGTACGGTGCCGGCCGCGCGGCTCCGAGGCCAGTGCCGCCGGATCCGCCCAGGCCGGCTTCGCCCAGCCCTGCACCGTCACCGGCACCAGGCCGGAGTCCGCGACCACCGCGTCGAACTGCTCGCCCCTGAGCCGGTGGTAGTCGGCGATGTCCGCGCGGGTGCCCACGCCCAGCGACTGCCCGGCCAGCGCCACCAGGCGCCGCACGCACTCCGCGTCGTCCAGGTCGTCGTGGAGCACCGCATCGGGCAGGGCCCGTTCCGCGAGGTCGTAGACCCGCTTCCAGCCGCGCCGCTCGGTGCACACCACCTCGCCGTACATCAGGGCCCGCTCGACGGCGACCTTCGACGCCGACCAGTCCCACCACTCCCCGCCGTTCTTCGCGCCGCCCAGCTCCGTGGCCGTCAGCGGGCCCTCGGTGCGCAACTGCTTGATGACCGTGTCGTACGCGCCGTCGGGCAGGTCGTGGTGCCACTGCGGGCGCGAGCGGTAGGCGCGGCGGCGGAAGGCGAAGTGCGGCCACTCCTCGACCGGCAGGATGCACGCCGCGTGCGACCAGTACTCGAAGGCGCGGCCCCCCGACCAGTACGCCTCCTCCACCGGGCGACGGCCCACGGCGCCGAGGCGCGCGTACGGGATCAGCTCGTGCGACCGCGCGAGCACCGAGATCGTGTCGAGCTGGACGGCGCCGAGATGCCGCAGCACGCCCGGCACCCCGGCCCGGCGGTCCGGAGTGCCCAGGAAGCCCTGGGCGCGCAGGGCGATCCTGCGGGCCTGATCGGCGGAGAGTTCGGCTGCGGGAGGCTGCACAGACGTCATGACTCGAACCCTAGGGGGCGGCACTGACAGTCCGGCCCGGAATTCCGCGGTCCTCACGGGCGGACGGGGGCCACCGCCGGAAGGTAGGCGCAGGTCCCCGGCAGCCCGAGGTCGGACGGGAGCAGCGCACCGGTCCACGTATCGCGTCGCACCCCCTTGTTGAGCAGTCCGGAGCGCTGGTCGCCCTCCATGAGGAAGCCGGCCCGCAGCGCCACCGCCCGCGAGGGGACATTGCCGGTCTCGGCCCGCCACTCCAGCCGGTCCCCGCCGAGCGAGGTGAAGGTCCAGTGGGCGGCGCGGCGGACCGCCTCCGTCATGTAGCCGCGGCCGCGGTGCTCCCCGGCGGTCCAGAACCCCACCTCGTAGGTGCCCGGCTGGTTGCGGCGGTTGATGCCGAGCGCACCGGTCAGGGCCCCGCCGTCGCGCAGCACGACGGCGAAGTTGTACATGGAGTCGTCCTGCCAGCCGACGGGCGAGAACTGCCGGGTGAAGAGCTCCGCGTCGGTGCGGCCGTACGGCGAGGGGACGACCGTCCAGCGCTGGATGTCCGGATCCTGGCAGGCGGCGTGCACCTCGTCCGCGTCGCCCGGGGCGAAGGGGCGCAGCAGCAGGCGGTCGGTGGTGAGGGTGATCGGTTCCATGTACGGATTCTGGTGACCGGCCCGGGTGCGGGCGAGCACTTTTCGGACTTCCCGGCACCTTCGGCCCCCTTGGGCCGTTGATCGGGAAGGGCACTGCGAGCTCAACGCGGTGGCAGCCCTCCCGGCGCGGCGGGGTCCTCGCTTACGATGGCCGTTGCGGTGGGGCCCACCTGCCGTGCCCGCGCCAGAGTCCATAACACGACCCAGTGCCAGGCCCGACCGGCAAGGAGACCAGCCTCAGTGTCCGTCTTCAACAAGCTCATGCGTGCAGGCGAAGGCAAGATCCTGCGCAAACTGCACCGCATCGCGGACCAGGTCAGCTCCATCGAAGAGGACTTCGTCAACCTCTCCGACGCCGAGCTGCGGGCGCTCACCGACGAGTACAAGGAACGGTACGCGGACGGCGAGAGCCTGGACGACCTGCTTCCCGAAGCATTCGCGACCGTCCGTGAGGCCGCCAAGCGGGCCCTCGGACAGCGCCATTACGACGTTCAGATGATGGGCGGCGCAGCCCTGCACCTCGGCTATGTGGCCGAGATGAAGACCGGCGAGGGCAAGACCCTGGTCGGCACGCTGCCCGCGTATCTCAACGCGCTCTCCGGCAAGGGCGTGCACCTGATCACGGTCAACGACTATCTGGCCGAGCGCGACTCGGAGATGATGGGCCGGGTCCACAAGTTCCTCGGGCTGGAGGTCGGCTGCATCATCGCCAACATGACGCCGGCCCAGCGTCGTGAGCAGTACGCCTGCGACATCACGTACGGCACGAACAACGAGTTCGGCTTCGACTACCTCCGCGACAACATGGCGTGGTCGCAGGACGAGCTCGTCCAGCGCGGTCACAACTTCGCGATCGTCGACGAGGTCGACTCGATCCTGGTCGACGAGGCCCGTACCCCGCTGATCATCTCCGGTCCCGCCGACCAGGCCACCAAGTGGTACGGCGACTTCGCCAAGCTGGTCACCCGGCTGGCCAAGGGTGAGGCGGGCAACCCGCTCAAGGGCATCGAGGAGACCGGCGACTACGAGGTCGACGAGAAGAAGCGGACCGTCGCGATCCACGAGCCCGGTGTCGCGAAGGTGGAGGACTGGCTCGGCATCGAGAACCTCTACGAGTCGGTGAACACCCCCCTCGTCGGGTACCTCAACAACGCCATCAAGGCCAAGGAACTCTTCAAGAAGGACAAGGACTACGTCGTCATCGACGGCGAGGTCATGATCGTCGACGAGCACACCGGCCGTATCCTCGCCGGCCGCCGCTACAACGAGGGCATGCACCAGGCGATCGAGGCGAAGGAAGGGGTGGACATCAAGGACGAGAACCAGACCCTCGCCACGATCACCCTGCAGAACTTCTTCCGCCTCTACGGCAAGCTCTCCGGCATGACCGGTACGGCGATGACCGAGGCCGCCGAGTTCCACCAGATCTACAAGCTCGGTGTCGTGCCGATCCCGACCAACCGACCGATGGTCCGGGCCGACCAGTCGGACCTGATCTACCGCACCGAGGTCGCGAAGTTCGCCGCCGTCGTCGACGACATCGCGGAGAAGCACGAGAAGGGCCAGCCGATCCTGGTCGGCACCACCTCGGTCGAGAAGTCCGAGTACCTCTCGCAGCAGCTCTCCAAGCGTGGTGTGCAGCACGAGGTCCTCAACGCCAAGCAGCACGACCGGGAGGCGCCGATCATCGCGCAGGCCGGCCGCAAGGGTGCCGTCACGGTCGCGACGAACATGGCGGGCCGCGGTACGGACATCAAGCTGGGCGGCAACCCCGACGACCTGGCCGAGGCGGATCTGCGTCAGCGCGGACTCGACCCGGTCGACCACGTCGAGGAGTGGGCGGCCGCGCTGCCCGCGGCGCTGGAGAAGGCCGAGCAGGCGGTGAAGGCCGAGCACGACGAGGTCAAGGACCTCGGCGGGCTCTACGTCCTGGGTACCGAGCGGCACGAGTCGCGCCGCATCGACAACCAGCTGCGCGGTCGTTCCGGCCGCCAGGGCGACCCGGGCGAGTCCCGCTTCTACCTGTCGCTGGGCGACGACCTGATGCGTCTGTTCAAGGCGCAGATGGTCGAGCGCGTGATGTCGATGGCCAACGTGCCGGACGATGTGCCGATCGAGAACAAGATGGTCACGCGGGCGATCGCGTCGGCCCAGTCGCAGGTCGAGCAGCAGAACTTCGAGACGCGTAAGAACGTCCTGAAGTACGACGAGGTGCTCAACCGGCAGCGTGAGGTCATCTACGGCGAGCGGCGCCGGGTGCTTGAGGGCGAGGACCTCCAGGACCAGATCCGCCACTTCATGGATGACACGATCGACGACTACATCCGCCAGGAGACGGCGGAGGGGTTCGCCGAGGAGTGGGACCTGGACCGGCTGTGGGGCGCGTTCAAGCAGCTCTACCCGGTGAAGGTCACGGTCGCCGAGCTGGAGGAGGCCGCCGGGGATCTCGCCGGGGTCACCGCCGAGTTCATCGCCGAGTCGGTCAAGGACGACATCCACGAGCAGTACGACGAGCGGGAGAAGACGCTCGGCTCCGACATCATGCGTGAGCTGGAGCGGCGCGTGGTGCTGTCGGTGCTGGACCGCAAGTGGCGTGAGCACCTCTACGAGATGGACTACCTCCAGGAGGGCATCGGCCTGCGGGCCATGGCGCAGAAGGACCCGCTGGTCGAGTACCAGCGCGAGGGCTTCGACATGTTCAACGCCATGATGGAGGGCATCAAGGAGGAGTCCGTCGGCTACCTGTTCAACCTGGAGGTCCAGGTCGAGCAGCAGGTCGAGGAGGTGCCGGTGCAGGACGCGGGGACCTCGCTGTCCAAGGAGGACGCCGTTCCGGCGGCGCGTCCGGAGATCCGGGCGAAGGGGCTCGACGCCCCGCAGCGCCCCGACCGGCTGCACTTCTCCGCTCCCACGGTGGACGGGGAGGGCGGGGTCGTCGAGGGCGACTTCTCCAACGTCGACAGTGACGGGGCCGGTGCTGAGTCCGACGGGCTCACCCGGGCCGAGCGGCGCAAGGCGCAGAAGAGTGGCGGGGGCGGGCGGCGCCGCAAGAAGTAGCGCGCGCTGACTGCTGGATCGCGGCCGGGGCCGGACACCGTACGGGTGTCCGGCCCCGGCCGTTGTGCGGGGGTGGGGGCCCGTGCGGTGGCGGTACGGCGGGCCCCCGCGCCGGAGGACTGGAACAGGGGCTGGGT
>NZ_JAFMPZ010000270.1 GCF_017353455.1 Streptomyces laculatispora | reverse complement strand
ATGTGCAGCGGCCGGCGGGGCGGGGGCCGTCGTGATGCCTGAGCCGTTCGTCCCCGCGTAGGGCGGCGGTACGGGGGTGCCGTGCGCCGGTGTCGGGACCGGCCGCTGCACATGGGGTGCGAGTGCCCAGGGACCGGGGCCGCCGTAGGGCGGGGTGCTGTACTGGTCGGGCTCGTGGAGCGGCCGGGCGGCCTGCGGCACGGTCTCGGCCGTCAGGGTCTCGGCCGTCACAGGCCCCTCCGGCGCCACTTCCGCCCCGTCACTCGCTCCGGTCGCGTCCACCGGGGGCACCGCGTCCTCGACGGGCGACGGCTCCTGAGGCGCTGTGCTCGTGCTGCGCCCCGCCGTGGGCCGGCTCCACCACTTCGCCTTCGGCTCGGTGGGCTTCCCGTCGTCCATGCTCTCCCCGCAACTGCCGCAACTGGCTCTGCACGCCCCGCAGGGGGCGTCCCTCCCGGAAATCCTGCCGGAATTCAACCAGGTTTACGCAGGCCCTGTGCGGACCCGCGTCAGCGACGAGGGAGGAGCGGCAGTCCCTGATTGGCGCGAACCGGCAGTCCGGCGGCCGATGTGGGGGTCCGGGACGGCTCCGGGGAGGCCGTGGAAATTCCGCTGCCGAGGGCCTTGGCGAACAGCGGGCTGGTGCCGTCGGGACGTATCAGCGAAGGCCCGGACACATTGGTCTGGACGGGAAGCGCGTACCGGCTGCCGGTGAAGCTGCCGGTGCCGAGCAGGGGGGACGCCGAGGAGAACGCCAACGGCGCGGCGTTCATCGTGAGGGACACCGGGCGGTCGCCGGCGCCGGCCGCTGCGAGCGCGCCGTAGCCGCCGCCGCGGCGGCTGACGGTGACCCCGCTCTCCGCACGCGCGTCGGCTCCCAGCGGTGTCACGCTGCCCGAGCCGTCGGCCCGGGTCGGGGAATCGGGCCCGGCGTCCGTCGGGAGGGCGCCGCCCAGGGCGATGGCGGCCAGGGAGACGGCGCTGGCAGCGGCGAACGCGAACCTGCGGCCCCGCCAGGGCGATCGGTCGGCCTCACGGCTGACCTCGTGAATCCGGAACGCGGGCCGGGCCGGGCCGGTCGGAAGGACCGCGGCCGAACCGTGCGCGGTCGGGAGGTAACCGAATCCGTCCAGCGGAGAGCCGCCCGCGGACGAATCCACCCGGCCGCCGGGAGGCTGCATCACGGGGAAGACCCCGTCACCGAAACGGCCTGAGCCGCCCATCGGTCTTCCCGGCCTGCCGTCGTCACCACCCGGTCCACCGGGAAGGCCCTGCAACCGGGCAAGGAAGCCCTCGGAGGGAGAGGGTGGGGCCGACTGGGCGAAGACACTCTTCAGGCGCCGCTGGGCGGCAGCCTCGGCCTTGCACTTGGCGCAGGTCGCGAGGTGGGCGAGCACCCGGTCACGGACGTCGTGTTTGAGCTCCCCGTCGACAAGCGCGGCGAGCCGGTCCCCCAGGTGTTGTTCCGCGGAGGTCGGACCTGTGCCACTCACGCCGCTCCGCCCTCCCCTGCCGCAAGGACACCCGTCAGCGAGCGCTGCTCGGCACGGGCCTCGGGCGAACGGTGCTGCAGCGCCTTGCGCAGGTGCGAGCGCCCGCGGTGGATACGGCTGCGTACGGTGCCGAGCTTCACGCCGAGTGTCGCGGCGATCTCCTCGTACGAAAGGCCCTCGATGTCGCAGAGCACGACCGCGGCCCGGAACTCGGGCGCAAGGGTGTCCAGCGCCTGCTGGACGTCCGCGTCGAAGTGGGTGTCGTTGAAAACCTGCTGCGGCGACGGCTCACGGCTGGGCAGCCGCTCGGCCGCGTCGTCGCCGAGGGAGTCGAAGCGGATGCGCTGCTTACGACGCACCATGTCCAGGAACAGATTGGTCGTGATGCGGTGCAGCCAGCCCTCGAAGGTGCCGGGCGTGTAGGTCGACAGCGAACGGAAGACCCGGACGAAGACCTCCTGAGTGAGGTCCTCGGCGTCGTGCTGGTTTCCCGTCAGTCGGTAGGCAAGGCGGTAGACACGACCGCTGTGCGTGCTGACGATCTCTTCCCATGAGGGCGGCGTCCACGCCTGGGAATGCGCATCCGAGGCGAAGGTCGCAGTCGTTGCGGAGTCGTTGGAAGAACGGTCAGCAGTGTTGGTCACGGATTTCGGCTCACCCGCCGACCTGAGAAAGCGCCACAGCACTCCTCCCCGATCCACAGGCGCAGCCGCACCTCCCCTGTCGGCTCTGGTGGTGTCCAGTGGAGCCCCTACCATAGCCACCTCGCCCGTTAGCTCCGGATAAGCCTTTTTCCTGCTGGGGCCGGGGACAGCCCCGGGAACCGCCTGCCCATGATCCCCGGGCCCGATCCGCGGGCCCGATCCACGCGCTTTCCCCTGCCCTTCCATAACGCCTGGTCCCATCTGCGGGTTCCCGGGTGCAGCGGATACAGTCACCGTTGCGCCAACTACGGGGACAGGAGAGGGCCATCACAGCCAACCGGCAGACGAGCTGGGCGTTCGCCGACGCCTTTGTCGCCGAGGACGAAGCACTGCGCTGGGCCCGGGACCGGGCCCGGGACGTGGGGCTCCGCTCGGTGTCACCAGGCACCGGCGCAGCGCTGCGCCTGCTCGCTGCCACGACGGACGCCAAAGCGGTCGCCGAAATCGGCACGGGTACGGGCGTGTCCGGCATCTATCTGCTGCACGGCATGCGGCCCGACGGGGTACTGACCACGGTCGACCCGGAACCCGAGCGCCAGCAGTTCGCCCGTGAGGCCTTCCGGGCGGCGGGCTTCGCCGCCAACCGGGCCCGCTTCATCCCCGGCCGTGCCCTGGACGTACTCCCCCGGCTGGCGGACGGCGGATACGACCTCGTCTTCTGCGACGGCGACCGGATGGAGAGCCTGGACTGCCTCGCTGAATCGTTGCGCCTGCTGCGACCCGGCGGTCTGGTGTGCTTCGAGGGCGTCTTCGCGGACGGCCGTACGGTCGACTCCGCGCCCCAGCCCGCGGAGGTGCTGCGCCTGCGCGAGCTGCTGCGCGCGGTCCGCGAGAGCCAGGAACTGATGTCGACGCTGCTGCCGGTGGGCGACGGACTGCTCTGCGCGGTACGGCGGGGCTAGCCCCGCCTCTCCCCGGTCACCACCGGCGCTTCCTCACAGGTCACCGAACGCACTGCTGCCCGGCACGGAATCCGTGCCGGGCAGCAGTGAAGTGTGGGCGCCTCTGCGTCAGCCGACGACCTTCTTGAGGGCATCGCCCAGCGCATCGGCCTCGTCCGGAGTCAGCTCCACGACAAGCCGACCGCCGCCTTCGAGCGGAACGCGCATGACGATGCCCCGCCCCTCCTTTGTCACCTCGAGCGGGCCGTCGCCCGTCCGCGGCTTCATGGCCGCCATGCTCGTTCCCCTTCCTGAAACCAGCTCATCGCAACCGGCGGCCCCATGACAGGCGCTGCCTCACCGGCATCGAACACATTGCTTCCAGGCCATTATCCCGCATCAGAGACCCTGATGACCAACATCGCTCTGCATCGCTTGCGCAACGCGCTCACTCAAAACCACCCAATTCGGCGAACCGACTGCGATACTCCGTCCCCCTTACCCCTCCATCGGGGCGGAATTGTTAGACGCAGGTCACATGTTCCCCTTCGCCGAAGTCGGCCATGCTTGCCTCGACAGACTTTGGACGAGGCGCAAAAGGGGACCCCACATGGCCGACGCCGTGCTCTGCGAAGTGAACGACGGGCTCGCGACGATCACGATCAACCGTCCCGACGCGATGAACGCGATGAACACCGCGACCAAGGTGGCGCTGCGTGACGCCCTGATGTCGGCCGCCGCCGATCCCGCCGTGCGGGCGGTGCTGCTCACCGCGGCCGGCGGACGCGCGTTCTGTGTCGGCCAGGACCTCAAGGAGCACGTCGCCAAGCTGGCGGAAGCCCGTGAGGCGGGCGGCGGCAACGCGCTCAGCACCGTGCGGGAGCACTACAACCCCATCGTCCGGGCCATCACCGGGATGCCGAAGCCCGTTGTGGCCGGGATCAACGGGGTAGCGGCCGGCGCGGGGTTCGGTTTCGCCCTCGCCTGCGACTACCGGGTGGCCGCCGACACCGCGTCGTTCAACACCTCGTTCGCCGGGGTCGCGCTCACGGCCGACTCGGGCGTCTCCTGGACGCTGCCCCGGCTGATCGGCCAGAGCCGCGCCGCCGACCTGCTGCTCTTCCCGCGCTCGATTTCCGCGAGTGACGCCCACGACCTGGGCATCGTGAACAAATTGGTACCTTCCGCCGACCTCGCCACCGAGGCCGCCGCGGTGGCCCGCGCGCTGGCGGACGGCCCGACGGTGGCCTACGCGGCGCTCAAGGAGTCCCTCGCGTACGGGGCCGGTCACACCCTCGGCGAGGCGCTGGAGAAGGAGGACGAACTCCAGACACGGGCGGGCGCGTCTCAGGACCACGCGATCGCGGTGCAGGCCTTCCTCGACAAGGAGCGGCCCAAGTACCTGGGGCAGTAGCCGCTCCCCGGCCCTGAGCCGCCCCGGCCCTACGCCTCGGTGCCGCGTGCCACGCAGTCGGCGAGGTGGTCGTCGACCAGCCCGCACGCCTGCATCAGGGCGTAGGCGGTGGTCGGACCGATGAAGCGCAGTCCGCGCTTCTTGAGGTCCTTGGACAGCGCCGTGGACTCCGCGGTGACCGCCGGGACGTCCCCGAGTGTGCGCGGAACGGGCCGGGTGGCCGGGTCCGGGGCGTACGACCAGATCAGCTCGTCCAGCTCACCGCTGTGCCAGTCGGCCAGCATCCTCGCGTTGGCCAGGGTGGCGTCGATCTTCGCGCGGTTGCGGATGATGCCCGCGTCGGCGAGCAGCCGCTCCCGGTCCGCATCGGTGAACTTCGCCACGGCGGGGATGCTGAACCCGGCGAACGCGCCGCGGAAGCCTTCCCGGCGGCGCAGGATCGTCAGCCAGGACAGCCCGGACTGGAACGCCTCCAGGCACAGCCGCTCGAAGAGGGCGTCGTCGCCGTGGACCGGGCGGCCCCATTCCGTGTCGTGATAGGTGAGGTAGTCCTCGGTGGACAGGCCCCACGGGCAGCGCAGCCCGCCGTCCGCCGCCGCTTCGGCCCCGCCGCTCATCGCCCGTCCTCCTCGTCCGGCCGCGGCGTGCTCTGCGCTGACTGCGCCGACTCCGCTGACGGCTCCTGCGCCTGCCAGGGCTCCTGCCAGGGTCCCTGCCAAGGCGCCTGAGGTCGGTCCTGGGGCCCCTTGAGGAGGTCGGGACGGCCCGCCCTGGTGGCCTGTGCGCCCGCGAGCGCCGACTCCAGCTCCGCGATCCGCGCGTCCCGCTCGGCGAGCTCGGCTCCGAGCCGGCCCAGCGCCTCGTCGACATCCGTCATCCGGTAGCCGCGGGCGGTGACCGGCAGCCGGAGCGCCTCGACATCCGCGCGGCCGACCGGGCGCGTCGCGGGCAGCGGATCCGTCAGCTGCTCGGGCGCCACGTCCTGAAGGATGGCGCTCCTCCCTCCGCCGACCACCGCGAGAGTGACCGCGGCAACCACCACCACCATCGCGAGCAGCAAGAACCAGAACACGCGTATCTCCCCGGGAGCGGAATTTCGTCCGGGTCCGATCGTGCCATGCGGCACTGACGGCAAGTGCCTCGCCCGGCGCTCCTGACGGGCAATCCGTGCCGGGCGAGGCACTAGGGTCGCAGTCGGACTCGGCAGGTGATCTGCCGAGAGGATGCACAGGGAGAGACACGGGATGCGAAGCGGTGCGCTCAGGCTGGGGCGGCGCGAGTTCGGTGCGCACGAGCCGGTGATCATGGCGATCGTGAACCGCACCCCGGACTCCTTCTACGACCAGGGCGCGACCTTCCGTGACGAGCCGGCGCTCTCCCGCGTCGAGCAGGCGGTGGCGGACGGTGCCGCGATCATCGACATCGGCGGGGTGAAGGCGGGTCCCGGCGAAGAGGTCACCGCCGAGGAGGAGGCCCGCCGGACCGTCGGCTTCGTCGCCGAGGTGCGCCGGCGTCACCCGGACGTGGTGATCAGCGTCGACACCTGGCGCCACGACGTCGGCGAGGCGGTCTGCGAGGCCGGAGCCGACCTGCTGAACGACGCGTGGGGCGGCGTCGACCCGAAGCTCGCGGAGGTCGCCGCGCGGTACGGGGCGGGGCTGGTGTGCACGCACGCGGGCGGCGCCGAGCCGCGGACCCGGCCGCACCGGATCGGCTACGAGGACGTGCTGGCCGACATCCTGCGGGTGACCGTGGGGCTGGCCGAGCGGGCCGTGGACCTGGGGGTCCGGCCGGACGGGATCATGATCGACCCGGGTCACGACTTCGGGAAGAACACCCGCCACTCGCTGGAGGCGACGCGTCGTCTCGGCGAGATGACGGAGACGGGCTGGCCGGTGCTGGTCTCGCTGTCCAACAAGGACTTCGTGGGCGAGACGCTCGACCGCCCGGTGAAGGAACGCCTGATCGGCACGTTGGCGACGACCGCGGTGTCCGCGTGGCTGGGGGCGCGGGTGTACCGGGTGCACGAGGTGGCGGAGACGCGGGACGTCCTGGACATGGTGGCGACCATCGCCGGGCACCGGGCGCCCGCCGTGGCGCGGCGCGGGCTGGCGTAGCGGCGAGCGGTGGGAGGGTGCGCCTGCGGCGGGCCCCGCCCCCTCCCCGCCCCTGCCCGTGACAGG
>NZ_JAFMPZ010000269.1 GCF_017353455.1 Streptomyces laculatispora | reverse complement strand
ATCTGGCGCTGCGCCGGACCGGCGCCGAGGCCACCGCCGCCTACCCCCGCCGCGCCCGGCTGATCCACACGGCGTACGGCATCGGGTCGGCCCTCCTGCTGCTCCTCGCCGTGGCCGGAACCTGCACGGTGGCGCTTCTGCTGCTGCTTGGGTGACCTGACCGCGCCCCCCCGACCGAAGGAACCACGCACCACATGAGTGAGGAACAGGCCATGCGAACCACGCCCACCGCCGTCCACGTGCAGGGGGTCTCCAAACGGTACGGGGACCGGCAGGCCGTCGGCGACGTGTCCCTGGACATCCGCGGGGGTGAGTTCTTCGGCCTCCTCGGCCCCAACGGCGCCGGAAAGTCCACCCTGGTGGAGATCATGGAAGGGCTGCGCCACGCCGACACCGGCTCGGTCGCGCTCTTCGGCGAGTCCCCGTGGCCGCGCAACACCGCCCTGCTGCCCCGCATCGGCATCCAGACCCAGTCCTCCGCCTTCTTCGTACGGCAGACCGCGCACGAGCACCTGCGTACCGTCGCCTCCCTCTACGGGGCCTCGCGGGCGGCGGCCGACGCCACCCTCGACACCGTGGGGCTCACCGGACAGCGCGACGTCCAGGTGGAGAACCTCTCCGGCGGCCAGCGCCAGCGCCTCGCCATCGCCTCCGCCCTCGTCCACGGGCCCGAGCTGATCTTCCTGGACGAGCCGACCGCAGCCCTCGACCCGCAGGCCCGGCGCGACCTCTGGGACGTACTGCGCGGGCTCAAGGCGGAGGGCCGCACCATCGTCTACACCACGCACCACCTGGACGAGGCGGAGGAGCTCTGCGACCGCATCGCCATCCTGGTGAACGGCCGGATCGCCGTGACCGACAGCCCGCACAACCTCGTGGACGCCTCCCGGGCCCCGAGCCGGCTGCTGCTGCCGTTCGGCCGGCTGGACGAACAGAAGGCGGCGGCCATCGCCGGCGTCGACCGCGTCACCGTCCAGGGAGGCTCCCTGGTTCTGGAGACCCGCACCACCGGCCGGGTGCTCAGCACCCTCGACCAACTCGTGGGCCTGGACGGGGTGCAGACCCGCACCCCCAGCCTGGAGGACGTCTACCTCGACCTCACCGCCCGTCTCGCCCAGGACCCGCTCGCCCCCCGCCGCACCCCCGAGACCACCACGGAGCACCAGCCATGAGCGCGTACGCCGCACTGACCGGAGCGGGCTACCGCGCCCAGGTCCGCGACAAGACGACTCTGTTCTTCACCTTCGCCTTCCCCCTCCTCTTCCTCGTCGTCTTCGGGCTGATCTTCCAGGGCCAGGACGTCGAGCAGAGCGGCCTGTCCTACATCTCGTACACCGCCGCCGGGGTGCTGGCCTGGGGTGTCGCCAACGCCGCCGTGTTCGGGATCGCGTTCACGCTGATGCAGTGGCGCTCCGACGACATCCTGCGGCTGATCCGGATGTCCCCGGCCCCGCTGTCCGCCGTGATCGGCTCCCGCTACGCCATCGCACTGGTGGTGGGCCTGGTGCAGTCGCTGCTCTTCATCGGGGTGGCGATGCTGCCGCTGTTCGGGCTGGAACCCGCCTCCGGATGGCCGCTGCTGATTCCGGTGATGATCCTCGGCATCACCACCTTCCTGCTGCTCGGCGTGATCATCGGCTCGTTCGCCAACACCCCCGAGTCCGTCGCGGCCGTCGCCAACTTCCTGATGCTGCCCATGGCGTTCCTGTCGGGCTCGTTCTTCCCGCTGGACGCCATGCCCTCCTGGCTGCAGAAGGTCTCCCTGGTCATGCCACTGCGCTACCTCAACGACGCGGTGTCCCACGCGCTGACGGGCCGCGGCGACGGCTCCGACGTCGCGGTGGGCTGCGCCGGACTCGCCCTGTTCGCACTCGTCTTCGGCGTCATCGCGGTCAGGACGTTCCGCTGGACGAGGTCCTCGTGAGCGCCCCCACGCGGCCGCTGCCGCAGCCGATGGAGACAGCACGGGACGCCCTCCACGCGGCGCTCGCCGACCGCCTCGGCCAGGACGTCCCCGTCGTCCCGGTCGGCGCCACCGACGCCGCCGCCACGCTCGGCGACCGTGGCGCCCCCGACCCCTGGGCACACCTGCGGGCTGCGGCGCGCGTTCACCTCACCGCCTCCGCCGTGCTGATCGGCCCCTGGGGCGGCGACGGTACCGCCCCCGCCTGCGGCCACTGCCTGGCCCTGCGCTGGCAGCGGCTGCGCAGCCGCTCGGAACGCGACGCCCTGGAGACCGGCGGCCCGGACGGCCCTCGCCCGACAGGCGCCTGGCCGCTGCTCACCGGCCACGCGTACGACGCCGTCGCCGCCCTGTGCACCGCGCTGCTCGACGACGAACCGGCCGCAGCACCGCCCGCCCCCGACCCGGCCGACCGGTCCCTTCCCCAGGTATCCCGACTTGACTTGATGACCCTTCAGGTGCGGACCTACCCGGTTCTCGCCGACCCTCTCTGCCCGGACTGTGCCCCGCCGGCCACCCCGGCGCAGCCCCGCCCGCTCACCCTGGAGACCCGACCCAAACCCGACCCGGGCACCTACCGGCTGCGCGCCGCCTCCGCGTACCCGATCCCCGAGGACGCCCTCGCCAACCCGGTCTGCGGGGCCCTCGGCGGCGGAACCTGGCTGAACGTCACCTCCCCGACCACCGCCCCGGTCGCCGGCAGTGTCTTCGTA
>NZ_JAFMPZ010000599.1 GCF_017353455.1 Streptomyces laculatispora | reverse complement strand
GGGCGCCTGTGGTGCCGAGGGCGAACTGACCAAGCTCCCCGCGCCCGACGACCTGAAGGCCCCGGTCGTCATCGCGGCCGGACTCGGCCCGGTCCCGGAGAAGGACGGCGCCTACGACGCCGAGGCACTGCGCCGGGCCGCGGGCTGCGCCGCCCGCTCGCTCACCGGCTCGAAGAAGGCCGGCTTCGCGCTGCCCGTCGGCTCCGTCGAGGACGCCGAGGCCATCGCCGAGGGCGCGCTGCTGGGCGCGTACGCCTTCACCGCCTACCAGCGCGGCGAGAACAAGCTGGCCCCCAAGGCCGCCAGTGGCGCCAAGCCGCCGCTCGCCGAGGTGGCCCTGCTCGGCGCCAAGCCCCGCGACAAGGCGTTCAAGGCCGCCGCGGAGCGCGCCGTCGCGCTGGTCGAGGAGATCAACCGCGCCCGCGACCTGATCAACACCCCGCCGAACGACCTGTACCCCGAGTCCTTCGCCGCCGTGGCCACCGCCGCGGGCAAGGAGCACGGCATCAAGGTGCAGGTGCTCGACGAGAAGGCACTCGTCAAGGGCGGCTACGGCGGCCTGCTCGGCGTCGGCCAGGGCGCGGCCCGCGGTCCGCGCCTGGTGAAGCTCGCCTACACGCACCCGAAGGCGGAGAAGACCCTGGCCCTGGTGGGCAAGGGCATCACCTACGACTCGGGCGGCATCTCGCTGAAGCCGGCCGGCCACAACGAGACGATGAAGTGCGACATGGCCGGCGCCGCCGCCGTGTTCGCCGCCGTCGTCGCGGCCGCCCGCCTGGGCCTGCGCGTCAACGTCACCGGCTGGCTGGCGCTGGCCGAGAACATGCCGTCGGGCAACGCCACCCGCCCCGGTGACGTGCTGAACATGTACAGCGGCAAGACCGTCGAGGTCCTCAACACGGACGCCGAGGGCCGTCTCGTCCTCGCCGACGCGCTGACCCGCGCCTCCGAGGAGAAGCCGGACGCGATCGTCGACGTGGCGACCCTGACCGGCGCGATGGTGCTGGCCCTGGGCAACCGCACCTTCGGCATCATGGCGAACGACGACGCCTTCCGCACCTCGATCCACGAGATCGCCGACGAGGTCGGTGAGGCCTCCTGGCCGATGCCGCTCCCCGCCGACCTGCGCAAGGGCATGGACTCCCCGACCGCCGACATCGCCAACATGGGCGAGCGGATGGGCGGCGGCCTGGTGGCCGGTCTGTTCCTGAAGGAGTTCGTGGGCGAGGGCATCGCCTGGGCCCACCTGGACATCGCGGGCCCGGCCTTCCACGAGGGCGCCCCGTACGGCTACACCCCGAAGGGCGGCACCGGATCCGCGGTCCGCACCCTGGTGAAGCTGGCGGAGCGCACCGCGGCCGGAGACCTCGGCTGAGCTCGCAGCTGACGGACGGCCCCGGGCATACGTCCGGGGCCGTCCGTGTTCCACCCACGGCACCGCGGCCGGGTCCGGGCGGGTTTCGCTCTCGACGAAATCAGCCCGTCCCTACGCAGCGGTAACCCCCTGGGACGGACGGACATCCGTCCCAGACCCGGGCCCCGCGTCCCGCCCACCGTCAACAAGTGCGAAGATGGGTTCTCGGCAGGACAGGGCCCCCACCACAGGGCCGAATGACAAAAGCGGCCGAACACCAGCCGACCGGCCGGTCACACCCCGATGACGGGGCCCGGCGTACGGCGCACATGCATGGAGGACGTGACGTGGCGAACGACGCCAGCACCGTTTTCGACCTAGTGATCCTCGGCGGTGGTAGCGGCGGTTACGCCGCGGCCCTGCGCGGAGCGCAGCTGGGCCTGGACGTCGCTCTGATCGAGAAGGGCAAGGTCGGCGGCACCTGCCTGCACAACGGCTGCATCCCGACGAAGGCCCTGCTGCACGCCGGTGAGATCGCCGACCAGGCGCGCGAGGCCGACCAGTTCGGTGTCAAGGCCACCTTCGAGGGCATCGACATGGAGGCCGTCCACAAGTACAAGGACGACGTGATCTCGGGCCTGTACAAGGGTCTGCAGGGTCTCATCGCCTCCCGCAAGGTGCACTACATCGAGGGTGAGGGACGGCTCTCCTCCCGCACCTCGGTGGATGTGAACGGCCAGCGCATCCAGGGCCGCCACGTGCTCCTGGCGACCGGCTCCGTGCCGAAGTCGCTCCCGGGCCTGGAGATCGACGGCAACCGCGTCATCTCCTCGGACCACGCGCTGAAGCTGGACCGGGTCCCGAAGTCCGCGATCGTGCTGGGCGGCGGCGTCATCGGCGTCGAGTTCGCCTCGGCGTGGAAGTCCTTCGGCACCGACGTCACCATCATCGAGGGCCTGAAGCACCTGGTCCCGGTCGAGGACGAGAACAGCTCGAAGCTTCTTGAGCGCGCGTTCCGCAAGCGCGGCATCAAGTTCAACCTCGGTACGTTCTTCCAGGGCGTCGAGTACACCCAGGACGGCGTCCGCGTGACGCTCGCCGACGGCAAGACCTTCGAGGCCGAGCTGCTGCTGGTCGCCATCGGCCGCGGTCCCGTCTCGCAGGGCCTCGGTTACGAGGAGGCCGGTGTCGCGATGGACCGCGGCTACGTCCTCGTCGACGAGTACATGCGGACGAACGTGGAGACCATCTCGGCCGTGGGCGACCTGGCCCCGACGCTCCAGCTCGCGCACGTCGGCTTCGCCGAGGGCATCCTCGTCGCGGAGCGGCTGGCCGGCCTGAAGACCGTTCCGATCGACTACGACGGTGTCCCGAAGGTGACGTACTGCCACCCCGAGGTCGCCTCCGTCGGTATCACCGAGGCCAAGGCCAAGGAGCTCTACGGAGCGGACAAGGTCGTCGCCCTCAAGTACAACCTCGCGGGCAACGGCAAGAGCAAGATCCTCAAGACCGCGGGCGAGATCAAGCTCGTCCAGGTCAAGGACGGTGCCGTGGTCGGCGTCCACATGGTCGGTGACCGTATGGGCGAGCAGGTCGGCGAAGCCCAGCTGATCTACAACTGGGAGGCGCTGCCGGCCGAGGTCGCGCAGCTCATCCACGCCCACCCCACGCAGAGCGAGGCGATGGGCGAGGCCCACCTGGCTCTGGCCGGCAAGCCTCTGCACTCCCACGACTGATCAGTCGACCGGGCGCGACGACCGACCTACTTCCGCACATTCGTAAGGAGCAACTGAAACCATGTCGGTTTCCGTAACCCTTCCGGCGCTCGGCGAGAGCGTCACCGAGGGCACTGTCACCCGTTGGCTGAAGGCCGAGGGCGAGCGCGTCGAGGCCGACGAGCCGTTGCTCGAGGTCTCGACCGACAAGGTCGACACCGAGATCCCGGCCCCCGCCTCCGGCATCCTGGCCGCCATCAAGGTCGCCGAGGACGAGACCGTCGAGGTCGGCGCCGAGCTGGCCATCATCGACGACGGCACCGGCGCGCCGGCTGCCGCAGCGGCGCCGGCC
>NZ_JAFMPZ010000598.1 GCF_017353455.1 Streptomyces laculatispora | reverse complement strand
GGCCGTCCACGCCAGGGCCGCCGCCCGCGTAAGCCACCACGCGGGGCCGAACTCCGCCAGCGCCCGGGTCCCGAGCGGTCCCCCGGCCGCCGCCGCCAGCAGCGCGGCGCCGATCCCGCACCCCACCGCCCCCAGCGCGGCGGTGAACGCGGTCTCCCGCAGGCTCCACGCCTCCTCGCGCCCAGCGTCGGCGGGCGCGGCACGTCGTACGGTGAACCAGGCGACCGTCAGCGCGGCCGCGACCGGGACCGCCGCGGTCGCCCAGTTCAGCGGCGTTCCCGCGCCCTCGGCCGGCACCGCGGCCAGCAGCGGGAAGTCCGGCAGCGCCGGGCGGCCCGCGAAGGCGACCGGGCTGACCGTGGACGCCGTGCCGAGCGCGAACCCCGGCCCGAGCCCGTACGCGGCGCCCCACACCGCCGCGTTCGGCACCAGCAGCAGCGCCAGGAACAGCACCGCGAACCGTCCGGCCCAGTCTCCGGAGAGCCGCAGGAACGAGTCCTGGACCGGATCCGCGTGCCACACCAGCGCCGCCGCGACCACGAGCGCGCCACCACCCAGCAGGACCATCACCCCGGCCGCCGCGGACCGGCCCACCACCCGGGCCCGCCGGACGAACCGGGAGCGTGCCATCGCCTCGTGGAGCCGGACCGGCGCCCAGGAAGGCGGCGATCCGAGCCGGCGCCCGGAGGCCGCCCACACCCCGGCCGCCGCCGCGCCCGCCACCACAAGGACCGCCGGGAACAGCAGGGACAGCGGCTCGGCGGACAGCGAGGCGCCGCGCGCGTAGAGCGCGACCGGCGCCCCGACCAGCAGGTACCCGCCCGTCACCAGGGCGCAGGCGCCGCCGGGCGAGAGGGCTCCGTGCCCTTCGTCGGGCTCCAGCACATCCCTGGCCGCGCGGTGCACCAGCCAGACCGGCAGGGCGGCGAACAGGAGGGGGACCACGCCGACGGGGGCGGGGGTCCCGGTGAGGGTGTCGGTTCTGATGAGTTCGGCGCCGTGGGCGAGCAGCCAGAGGCCGACGGCCGTGTGGACGGCCTCGCCGGGGCCGCTGTCGGCGCCGGGGGAACTGATCCAGAGGACCATGACGAGCACGGCCACGGAGCCCAGCCCGAGCCCCGCGGCCACGGCCCCGCGCAGCAGCGCCGAGGCCAGTACGGCGGGCCGTCCCCGCACTGCCGACAACGACGGGCTGCGTTCGGTCACTTGGGTCACCCCGCAATGCTCCCAACGACACGCGCTTATTCCATGTAACGGGCGAATGACCGCTGTGTCGCTCAATATGCGTTTATGTTCTTTTTCACCCAGCGCAGGCCGGGCGGGGAGCCCTCATGACACAGAGCACGACCGGCACGGCAGATACCCATCCGCTCCCCCCGCCCAAGGAGCGTCGCAGGCTGCGGGAGGCGAAGTCACTGAGTGAGGAGCAGGTCGCGGCGGCTGTGGGGGTCAGCCGGGCCACGGTCCGGGCCTGGGAGACGGGCCGCACCCGTCCACGCGGGCGCAAACGCGAGGCGTACGCCAGGCTCATCGGAACGGGTGACGCACCGTCCACCCCGCCCGCCGATGGCATCAAGCCGGACACCCCGGACAAGTGGTCGAAGGATTCAGCCGAACGGGCGGCCCGCCCGACTGCCTCCGCCGTAACTCCTGCGGCTGCTGAGATCGCTGATGCCGAGGTTGAGGCTGAGGCTGTTGCTGCCTCTCATGGCTCTGAGCCCGCCGAGGCTTCCGAGCCTTCCTGGGCAGTCTCCGCCGCCGGTTCCAGCGGCGGAGACAGCGGTTCGGGGGCCGGGACCGGGCCTTCGCCCGCCGAAGCGTTCGACGCCCTGTACCGGCACACCGCCGCCGCGCTGTTCCGCCAGACCTATCTGCTGACCGGCCGCCGCGGCCTGGCCCGCGAGGCCGTGGGCAAGGCCTTCGACCTCGCCTGGCAGCGCTGGCCGGAGGTCGCCGCGGACCGGGACCCGGTGGGCTGGGTACGCGCGGCCGCCTACGAACACGCGGTGTCGCCGTGGCACCGGCTGCGCCGCGCGCACCGCCGCCTCGATCCGCCGCCCGAGGCGCCCGGCCCCCGTGCGCTGCTCGACGCGCTGCTGGCCCTGCCGCCCTCGTACCGCCGCACGCTGCTGCTCCACGACGGAGTCGGGCTGGGGCTGCCGGAGACCGCGGCGGAGACAGAGGCGAGCACCCCGGCGGCGGCGGGGCGGCTGATGACCGCTCGGGCGGCCGTCGCCGAGCAGCTGCCCGAGCTCGCGAGGCCGTCGGCACCGGCCGAGCAGTCCGCGCTGCTGCACGAGCAGCTCGGCGCGCTCGCCCTCGCCCAGCCCGCACCCTCGCTGCCGGTCCCGGAGCTGATCCGTAGTGGCAGCGAACGCAAGGCGCAGCTCTGGACGCGGGCGGCCATCGCGTTCGTCGTGCTGCTGATCGGCCTGACGCTGATCACGCTGGCCACCGCCCCGAGGAAGTACGAGACACCCCAGTCGCCCGCGCAGAAGGTCAGCGGGGTGCCGCCGCTCGGCGGTCCGGGGAAGCTCACGCCGCAGGACAAGAAGCTGCGGAAGAAGTTCGGCAAGGAGCTCGTGCACGGTCCGGCCCGGCTGGTTCCCGAAGCGGGCTGAGTCCAGGGCCGTACGCGAGGACGCGGTGAGGCGTCAGGCGCCGAGGATCTCGCGCGCCAGCTTGGCGGTCTCGGTCGGCGTCTTGCCGACCTTGACGCCGGCGGCCTCAAGGGCCTCCTTCTTCGCCTGCGCGGTGCCGGAGGAACCGGAGACGATGGCGCCGGCGTGGCCCATGGTCTTGCCCTCGGGGGCGGTGAAGCCCGCGACGTATCCGACGACCGGCTTGGTGACGCTCGATGCGATGAAGTCCGCCGCACGCTCCTCGGCGTCGCCGCCGATCTCGCCGATCATGACGATGAGGTCGGTCTCGGGGTCGGCCTCGAACGCCGCGAGGGCGTCGATGTGCGTCGTGCCGATGACCGGGTCGCCACCGATGCCGACGGCCGACGAGAAGCCGATGTCACGGAGCTCGTACATCATCTGGTAGGTCAGCGTGCCCGACTTCGACACGAGACCGATGCGGCCGGGCTTGGTGATGTCGCCCGGGATGATGCCGGCGTTGGACTGGCCGGGGGTGATCAGGCCGGGGCAGTTCGGGCCGATGATCCGGGTCTTGTTGCCCTTCGCGCCGGCATACGCCCAGAAGGCGGCCGAGTCGTGAACGGCGATGCCCTCGGTGATCACGACGGCGAGGGGGATCTCGGCGTCGATCGCCTCGATGACGGCGGCCTTCGAGAAGGCCGGCGGCACGAAGAGGACGGACACGTTCGCGCCGGTCTTCTCCATCGCTTCCTTGACGGAACCGAAGACCGGGATCTCGCTGCCGTCGAAGTCGACGGAGGTGCCGGCCTTGCGCGGGTTCACGCCGCCGACGATGTTGGTGCCGTCGGCGAGCATGAGCTTGGTGTGCTTCATGCCCGTCGCGCCGGTCATCCCCTGGACGATGACCTTGCTGTCCTTGGTGAGGAAGATAGCCATGGTGGTCTGAGTCCCTCTTCCTTACTTCGCAGCCGCGGCGAGCTCGGCGGCCTTGTCGGCCGCGCCGTCCATGGTGTCCACGCGCTGGACCAGCGGGTGGTTGGCGTCGGAGAGGATCTTGCGACCCAGCTCCGCGTTGTTGCCGTCGAGGCGCACGACGAGCGGCTTGGTGACCGCTTCGCCCTTGGTCTTGAGCAGCTCGAGCGCCTGGACGATGCCGTTGGCGACCTCGTCGCAGGCGGTGATGCCGCCGAAGACGTTGACGAACACGGACTTGACGTCCGGGTCGCCCAGGATGATCTCGAGGCCATTCGCCATGACCTCTGCGGAGGCGCCGCCACCGATGTCGAGGAAGTTGGCGGGCTTCACGTTGCCGTGGTTCTCACCGGCGTACGCGACGACGTCCAGGGTCGACATGACCAGACCGGCACCGTTACCGATGATGCCGACCTCGCCGTCGAGCTTGACGTAGTTGAGGTTCTTGGCCTTGGCGGCAGCCTCGAGCGGGTTGGCCGCGGCCTTGTCCTCGAGCGCCTCGTGACCGGGCTGGCGGAAGTCGGCGTTCTCGTCGAGAGACACCTTTCCGTCCAGGGCCAGGATTCGCCCGTCCTTGGTCTTCACCAGCGGGTTGACCTCGACGAGGAGGGCGTCCTCGGCGACGAAGGTGTCCCACAGGGTCACCATGGCCTCGGCGACACCCTCGGCCACGTCGGCCGGGAACTTCGCCTGGGCCACGATCTCGCGGGCCTTGACGATGTCCACGCCGTCCACGGCGTTGACCGGGACCTTCGCGAGGGCCTCGGGGGTCTTCTCCGCGACCTCCTCGATGTCCATGCCACCCTGCACCGAGGCCATGGCCAGGAAGGTGCGGTTGGTGCGGTCCAGGAGGTACGAGACGTAGTACTCCGCCTCGATCTCCGGGGACAGCTCGGCGATCATCACCTTGTGGACCGTGTGGCCCTTGATGTCCATGCCGAGAATGTCGGTCGCCCGGGCGACCGCCTCGTCGGGGGTGGCGGCCAGCTTGACGCCACCGGCCTTGCCGCGGCCGCCGACCTTCACCTGCGCCTTGACGACAGACTTGCCGCCCAGCCGCTCGGTCGCCTCGCGGGCTGCCTCAGGCGTGTCGATGACTTCACCGGCCAGCACCGGTACACCGTGCTTGGCGAAGAGGTCCCTCGCCTGGTACTCGAACAGGTCCACGCGCGTCCGTCCCTTATCAAATGGTCTCGCGGTTGGTTTTCTGCGTGGGCGTGCCGCGAGGGGCAACGTGACTGCGACTGTCACCAGGAAGGCGCACACGGTGACCGAATACGCGGCATGTCCATCTCGCAGGTTATCCCCGCGCCCCGCAGGACCCTAAATCGCAGATCGCACCTGGGCGGTGATTACGGTCACAGGTCGCCCTGGTAGCCGGGTCGCAGTGGACAAAACGGCGCGGGCACACCGGTCGGGCGACCGCCCGTCATCCATGGGCCTCCTTGTCCGGCAGGGGCAGCGGCCGCTTCTCGATCGCCGCCGCCATCACCTCCGGAAAGAGGTCCGGCGTACATGCGAAGGCCGGAGCGCCCAGCGCGGCGAGTGCGCTCGCGTGGTCGCGGTCGTAGGCGGGTGCGCCCTCGTCGGAGAGGGCGAGCAGCGTCACGAACTGCACTCCGGACGCCTTCATCGCGGCGACCCGCTTCAGCATCTCGTTGCGGATGCCGCCCTCGTACAGGTCGCTGATGAGCACGACGACGGTGTCCGCGGGGCGGGTGATCCTGGACTGGCAGTAGGCGAGCGCCCGGTTGATGTCGGTGCCGCCGCCGAGCTGGGTGCCGAAGAGCACGTCCACCGGGTCGTCGAGCTGGTCGGTGAGGTCGACGACGGCCGTGTCGAAGACGACGAGCCTGGTCCGCAGGGCGCGCATGGAGGCGAGTACGGCGCCGAAGACCGAGGCGTACACCACGGAGGCCGCCATCGAGCCGGACTGGTCGATGCAGAGGATGACGTCCTTCTTCACGGACTGTGCCGCGCGGCCGTAGCCGATGAGCCGCTCGGGCACGATCGTGCCGGCCCCGTCCTCCCCGGGGAGGGTCAGGTAGTTCTTGAGGTTGGCCCGGATGGTCCGGTTCCAGTCGATGTCGTGGTGACGCGGCCGGCTGACCTTCGCCGAGCGGTCCAGTGCACCCGTGAGCGCCGCCCGGGTGCGGGTGGTGAGCCGGCTCTCCAGCTTCTCGACGACCTTGCGCACGACGGCTCTCGCGGTCTCCTTCGTCGTCTCGGGCATCACCTTGTTGAGCGAGAGCAGGGTGCCGACGAGATGGACGTCCGCCTCGACGGCCTCCAGCATCTCTGGTTCGAGCAGGAGCGCGGAGAGGCCGAGGCGGTCGATGGCGTCGCGCTGCATGACCTGGACGACGGAGCTGGGGAAGTACGTACGGATGTCCCCGAGCCAGCGGGCCACGGAGGGCGCGGAGGCGCCCAGTCCTGCCGAGCGGCCGCTGCCGCCCCGTCCGCCGGGCTGTCTCCCGCCCTCGTACAGCGCGGTCAGTGCGCCGTCCATCGCGGCGTCGCGTCCGGTGAGGGTGCAGCCCGTGCTCTGCGAGCTGTCCGCGCCCAGCACCATGCGCCAGCGCCGCAGCCGTTCACCGTCGTCCGCGCCGCGCACGCCGGCGGTCCCGTCCGTCCCGGCCAGGGTGTCCGCCACGGCCGTCGTGTCCGTCCTGGTCGTCGTCATCCCGTTGCCCCCAGCGGTTCCTCGGTGTGGTCGTGTCCCTCCGCGGCTCCGTCCCCGTCCACGTCCAGGCCCAGCAGCAGGCGCAGCACCGGCAGCACCGCGTCCGCCCGCGGTCCGTCGAGTACGGGGCCG
>NZ_JAFMPZ010000268.1 GCF_017353455.1 Streptomyces laculatispora | reverse complement strand
AACCGTCCCCTCTCCCCTGGTTCGGCCCCACCCTCCACGAACTCCTCCCGGACGCCCCGCTCGGTACCCGGCCCCTGGGTCTCCGGAGGCTGGCGGCGCCTGAGCTCACTGCCTCCGCGGCTCTTAAGGATTCGGCCAGACACGCGCTCGTTCGCCGGGCCAACCAGAATTCGCACACACCCGTCGACGCCCTCGTCGCCGAGATGCTCACCCCGCCCCTGCCCGGTCACAGCACCGAGGAGCGCCCATGACCGACCCCGGTCCCACCTCCGCTGTCGGCGGCGGCCCGCCGTCCGAGCTCGACAAGATGCGGCACAGGGTCGCCATCCTGTCCGAAAAGCGGAAGACCGCCGAAGGGCAGCTGAGGGGCCTGCTGGGTTCGCTGCTCGCTCTGGACGACGTGCTGGCCGACACGCGTGTCCGCGCCGACGCCCTGCACACGGCTCGGTCTGCCCGCCAGACGGCTTCGGCCGCGCTCGCACTGGGCGAGCAGATTTATGCGGCCCACCTGATGCTGCGTCGGGAACTCGAGCAGCACGACGTCAGGCCGATGGTTGTCGTAGGCAGGGCCGTCGACCCGGCGGAGATGCGCGTCGTGGACACCGAGCCGCACCCGAGCCGTCCGGAAGGCACCGTGCTGCGGGAGAAGGCCACCGGCTTCCGTCAGGGGTCCGCCACGTTGAGGCCCGCTGAGGTTGTCGTCGCAGTGCCTGGGCCCGCGCCCGATCTCGTACAAGAGCCCGACCCCGGGGCCGGACCTGTGCGTGCTCAACCTCGGCGCACCACTCGTTCCCAACGGCAGCTTCTGCGCAAGCCGTCGGTGGTTGCAAAGCGCCGCCGATCCCGCCGCGCCTGACCGCGCGTCCGCTCCTCCGCCATTCCAAGACGATCAGGAAGTACGCCTTTCATGCACCGGACTCTCGGTATCGATCTCGGCACCACCAACTCCGTCACGGCCTGGATGCACGACGGCGTCCCCGTCGTCCTGCCCAACCGGGACGGCGGCCGGGCGACCCCCTCGGCCGTCGGGGTCGGCCCCGACGGCGGCCTGCTCGTCGGGCAGGAGGCCCTCAGCTGGCGCGGCGGTGCCCCCCGTTCCGTGATCACGGAGGTCAAGCGCCTCATCGGACGACGCTGGAACGACGGGCTCGTCCAGAAGGCGCTGAAGACCCGGCCCGACGACGCCCCGCCCGTCCGGGAGAGCCCTGATGGTGCCGTGGAGATCCAGGTCGGCTCACACTGGCTCTCCCCCGTGCAGGTGTCCGCCATCCTGCTCCGCCGGCTCAGAAAGGACGCCGAGGACGCAGCGAGGGCCTCGTTCCGACGTGCGGTGATCACCGTGCCCGCGTACTTCGCCGAGCCCCAGTTCGACGCGGTGCGGTCGGCCGGGCGACTGGCCGGTTTCCACGTGGCGCGCATCGTGCAGGAACCGACGGCCGCCGCGCACGCCTTCGGGGTCCGCCCCGGCGAGGACGGGCTCAAGGACTACGCCACTGTGCTCGTCTTCGATCTGGGCGGCGGCACCTTCGACGTGTCGCTCCTGGCGATCGGCCCCGGACACTTCTCCGTAGCCGCGCTGGGCGGGGACAACCTACTCGGCGGCGCCGACTTCGATGCGCTGCTCGACACGCAATTGAGGACACGTCTCGGCGAGCGCGACCACGGCGGGGACGGAGACGCATCCCGCATCCGGGCCGCCGCCGAGCGGGCAAAGATCGAACTGTCCGCACAGGACGCCGCCGAGGTCGTCCTCGCCCCGCTCGGAAAGCAAGGCGGCGCCTGGTCCGGGACCCTGCGGCGTGCCGACTTCGAATCACTCCTCACCGGCCACCTGAGCAGGATGAGGGAGACGGTCGAAACAGTGCTCACCGAGTACAGCGCGACACCCGAGGACGTCCAGCGGGTCCTCCTCGTCGGTGGTTCCACTCTCGTGCCGGCCGTCCGGCGCGGGCTCCAGGACCTCTTCGGTGCCGACACAGTGTCCGACGCGGTGGACCCCATGACAGCCGTCGCTCACGGCGCGGCGGTAGAGGCCGGCCTCCTCCAGACGCTCGACTGCCCGTCCGAGACGTGCACTGTCGAGAAGATTCCCGTCGATTCCGAGGCCTGCCCGGCCTGCGCCGTGCCGCTGCTCGGTACGCCCACAGTCGACTGCCCGGACTGCCACGTCCCGGCCCCCGAACTCACCGCTGCCTGCCCGGTGTGCGCCACGGACCTGTCCGGACTGCGCTCGGCCACCCCGGCCGTCGCTCCCTCCGAATGCCCGGCCTGCGGCCGGGATGACAACCCCGCCGGAGCGACCATCTGCGGTGACTGCGACGCCGCCCTGGACTCCGGCGGCCTGAAGTGCCCCGGCTGCTCCATGGTCAACGCCGCGGGTTTCAGCTCCTGTTCATTCTGCGGCGGCGACTTCGGCACCGCTCTCCCCCAGCAGGTCACGGCCCAGACCATCGGGGTCGAGCTTGCGGACGGCACCGTGGGGGCTCTCTTCCCCGGCGGTACCCCTTACCCGACCGAATGGCATCGGGTGGACGGCCTCGCAGTCCGCAGCAACAACGCCACCTCCGTGGGAATCAATCTCTGGGAAGGGCCGCATCTGCGCTCTGCCCGGCGCAACGAGTTCTGCGGCGGCTTCGTCCATGAGCGCCCCGGTGGCCTCCGGGGCGAAGTACCGCTCACCCTCCAGGTGCGGCTCGACGCCGACCGGACCATCGGGCTGCGGTATCGCATCGGCTCCGACGACTGGTGCGGTGCCAAACTCCGGCGCAACCCGGTGTCCCCCGCCGTCGGGCGGAAGGCGGCCGAACTACAGGCCCGCTACGCCAACTTCCTGGACACCTGGAAGCAGGATCTCACCCACGCGGAGCGCGACGCGCTCACCGAGACCATGCACGACCTTGCGGCGCTCGGCCGCGGGGAGAGCCTGAGCCACTCCCTCGATGGACTGCTTGACTCCGCTCGCGACACCCTTGATCTCTGCACACGCGCCCGAAGCACCCAGGCCGGCGCGAGGATCTTCGCCCAGGGGGGACGCGGACTGCTGCCTGCGGTACTCGTGGAGGACCTGCGGAACGCGGCCGAGGCAGTCCGGGACGCGCGCGAGGCCATGGACACGGCTGCGATGCGGGAGGCCACGGAGCGGGTGGATGACTTGTCGACCGGCATCGACCCGTCCATCCGAAACGCGCTCTACGCCATCCGACTCGCTGAACAGGACGCCTACCCCACGACAATCCGAACTGAGGTCATCGCCGCCCGCGATGCCCTGCGCAGCGCCGTGTCGCGTAACGACAAGAGTGCCCTCGATGCCCAACTCGTCCTCCTCGGACGGCTTGGCAAGCAGGGGCTCGATCAGTTCGCGGAGGGCGCTCCGTCGATCTCGGGGATCGTCCGGCCGTCCCGGCGGTGAGCGGGGGCATCGCTGTGGGGCGAGGTCATGCCGCACGACCCGCGGCTCGTCCCACGCCGCTCAGCGCATCGTGGCCCAGCCGCCCAGCCCCTCCAGATGCCGCGGCAGCCGCGACCCCTGCCAGCCCAGGATCAGGCGCTGGCGGGCTCTGGTGATCATGACGTAGTACGCCATGCGGAGGGACGCTTCGGTCGGGTCGGCGGCGGAGTCGGTCTCGGCGTCGGCGACCACCACCGTGTCGAAGCCGAGACCCTTGGCGCTGGCACGGTGGACGAAGACGACGCCGGGGCGGGTCAGATCGAGGTTGCGGTAGCGGTCGCTCTGAGCCGCCGAGCTGTACAGCTGAGGTTCGGTTGGGAGGTTGGCCCGTTCGAGGCGGCGCATCAGGTCTGCGGCCGTGGGGAGGGAGTTCACGATGACACCGATGCGCTGCTTCGGTGCGCGTAGAGCCAGGCCGGCGATGTCGTCGGCGAGGTCCTTCGGGCCCGAGTAGCGACGGATGGCAGGAAGCGTGCCGCTGCGGACCGGCATATCCGGCTGTGTGCCACCGACTCGGAAGTGTTCGGCGAGGGAGGCGATCTCGCGGGTGTTGCGGTGGTTGCCGCTGATCTCGACGCGGCTCGTCGAGTGGCCGAGCGTGGATGCGATCTCGTTCAGGGTGGAATTCGTCTCCGTGAGGCGCTGGCATTCGTCGGCGAACACCGTGGTCGACACGGCGGTCAGGCGGACCATCCGATAGAAGCCGGGAGGCAGGTCCTGGCCCTCGTCCACGACGAGGTGCGGAGTCACCGTCGTCTCGCTCGCGTCGATCGTGGCGGCGGCCAGGCCCGTGAGTTCAGTCCAGTCGAACCAGCCGTCCGCAGTACGCACCGCGCCGCGTCCATACCGGCGCATGATCCAGGCGTGGGCGGTGGATGCCTCGATCGCCGCGCCCGGCACCGTGAGGTCGTCGAGTGTGGCCTGGAGGAGCCGGCAGAGCAGTTTGGAGCGAGTGAGCAGCACGGTGGGGCGGCCGGTGAGGGCGAGGTGTACGGCCCGGTGGGCAGCGAGCAGGCTCTTGCCGCTGCCGGGCGGTCCGCTGACGAGGTGGTTGCCCGTCAGTGGCAGTGCGTCGAGGCAGTCGCGCTGTGCCGGGGTGAGGTCCGGGTGGAGTACGGGACCCGTCGTGGCCGGGTTCGTGGTGGTCATGGGTCATCCCAGGGCGGTTGCGGCCGCCGCTTCGCGGCTGGCGTTGAGGACGTCGGTGAAGTAGCCGGGGACGCCGGCGGAGCCGACGACGAGGGCGCGGTCGAGGAGCGTGTTGCCGGTCTGGCAGCTTGTCTCGGGGAGCAGGGTGCAGGCGTGGCAGGCGGCCCGGTTGAGGTTGCCGAAGCCCTGGCCGGTGTGTTCGGCGCAGAGCGGGTCGGCGGAGCACCAGGCGGCCGCCTCGAGCATGCGGATGAGCGTCTCGGTGAACTGCGGGGCTTCGCCCTGGCGGACCAGGCCGCCGAGGGTGCCCTCGGCGTCTCCGGCCGCCGTGTAGATCAGTACGCCTCGCTGGCCGAACTCGGGCCGCCCGTACACGCGTTCACGCAGGCTGGACGTGGTGTAGCCGGAGTCGAAGGACAGCTGGCGGATCAAGAGGTGAGCGAGGGTGTGCAGGAGCGCGAATCGCGGGGAGAGCTCTGCGCCGACGGTTTCGTCCAGTTGCTCCTTGCGGAACGACTCGTCGAGGTCCGTACGGACGCCTGCGACGTGGGCCCGGACTCGCGGATCCGACTCCCAGTCGGTGAGGCGCTTCTCGTCGAGGCTGAGCACGATGCCTTCGCCGTAGACCTCGTTGGCGGGCAACCAGCGCAGCCGGCCACTGGTGTCGGAGGGGACGAGGGTGCCGGTCGGCGTGTGGCGCCGGAAGCCGGTCAGTGCGCGTACCTCGCGCAGGCGGTCGACGAGGACGACTCCGTCGACGAGCGAGGCGAGGGTGACCCAGGGCTCCTCCTTCTCCCCGTCGAGGCCGAGGTCCGTGCGACGTGCCGCAAAGTCTCTCTCAGGTTCGGGGAGTTGGTTGGCGGCGAAAGCGTTCCACTCGTCTCGACTGAGGTCGAGCTTCGCGGTCGCGGGCTTGATCTCCGCCAGGGGTGCGGGCGCGCCCGTGGCCTCCGCGATGAGCCGGTCGATGAGATCGTCCGAGGCTTCGGTGTCCTCTTTGATCATGTCGCGGAAGGTCGCGGCACGGGGCTTGCCGAGTGCGCCGAGCAGGTGATCCCAGTAGACGTGGCCGCGTACCGCTTCAGCCTTGTCCTGGTTGATCTGTGGCTGCTCGTCGGACGTGGGGATGTCCAGCGCCGAGTAGACGGCCGGGTAGTAGACGTTGCCCGCGGTCCGCTGCACGATGTGGACCTGCTGGCCGCAGGTCGCTCGCTCCTTCCAGTGCTGCCACGGGTTGCGGCCGGAGCAGCTGCCGCCCTGCGGCCCGAGGATGTCGAGCAGGTCGCGACGGGCACCACACGTTCCGCCGCCGGGGCGGGTGGCGCCGCAGTGGACGGAGAGGGCTTCAAGGCCGGAGGCGCGGTCTGCGACGAGGAAACTGAGCCGGCGCGCCCTCCAGGTGTTGCTCGCCTCGGAGCAGGCTTCCCGGGCTTCGGGCGAGAGCTTCGAGTGCGTCCAGTACCACCAGTCGACATCGTCGAGATGGCCGTCCGGGCAGATCCGGACGAACCTCATCGGGGTGAGGCGCGGTGCGGCACCGCAGGAGGTGCAGACGGCCGGCTCGCCAGGACGCTCGTCCTCGCGCAGGAAGCGGACCATGGCCCGGCAGGCACCGCAGAACAGCCAGCCGGGGAATCGGACGTAGGGCGCGCCGGGCTGCTCGGCCTTGTCGTAGCGGTCGTTGAGGGTGTGCGGGGCGGCAAAGAAGCCGGTGACGCCGAGGCGGGCGGCGAGGCGGGCGGACTCGACCGGGGTCTTACCCTTGTACGGCCAGGCCTCGATGCCGGCGGCGACGAACGACTCGCCCTGGATGTCGAGGACGGCTCCGACACCGAACGGCAGCACCGTCTGCGCCTGACGGACCCTGAGTTTGCGCGTCACTTTCCTGCTCCCGTCACCGTGATCTGGCATTCGCGGTCCACGCTGCGCATGGAGTTGAGGGTCTCCCACAGTCCGTACCGCTGCTCGAAGCCCTTGAGCAGGTTGTGCTGGCCCTTGCCCTGGCTGCGGTAGTAGAGGTCCTTGCCCTCTGCGGCAGCGCACTCGGCCTGCTTGCACCAGTCGTCCAGGTGGTAGCCGAGCTCGCGGCGCACCTCGGCGCGCACGGCGTCGCCGCGCGCTCCGTCAGTGCCGCCGCACTCGGCTGTCGCCGCGCGGGCAGCCAATGCGTCGGCGATCTTGTCGGCCTCGGCCCGTCGCCCGGTGATCTGTCCCGCCGCGCTCTCGGCGGCCAGGCCGAGGCGGTGGCGAACGAGGATGACAAGCGCGGCATGCAGGGCTCGACGGCGCGCGGGGATCGACCAGGGCGTGATGCTGGCGGGTTCGACGAAGCGGTAGAGGGCGCTGTGGTAGTCGATGAACGTCTCGTAGTGGGAGCGGTCGCGGGGGCGCGTCGCGTTGAAGTACGTGACGACAAGGCCGGGCACCCGGTGGCGGCCCACGCGGCTGGTGGCCTGAATGTACTCGGCGGTGGTCTTGGGCTGGCCCTGCATGAGCATGTAGGCGAGACGCTTCACGTCGACGCCTACGGACAGCATGTTGGTGCAGGGCAGGAAGGAAACCGAGCGTGGGTCCGTCCAGGGCTGTTCCAGGCGGTCGAGGAGAATGGGCTGTTCGGCCCTCGGCAGGTTGCTGGTGAGTTCCTCGACATCACTGTCACCGAGCGTGCGGACACCGGTGCCTTCGTCGAGGCCGCGGATCTGAGCGGGGATGTCATCACCGGCGGCGGTGACGGTACGGCCGAGCTCGCGCAGGCTGTGGTGGTAGGCGACGAGGGTCCAGTAGTCGTCGCGGTGATCCTCGGGGAGCTCGTGGACGCCTTGGAGCATGGCCGCCGTGGTGGCGACGGCTCCGCGGCCCGCGGTATGTCCCTGCGCCATGACGCCGAGATAGAGGCGGCCGGGGCGGCCCTTGTCGGGGATGGCGAAGAAGCTGTCGCGGGCGTCGAGGCCGGACGGTGGGAACAGTTGGACGTCCTGGTTGTGGAGGGCGCGGACCTGTTCCGCAGACCGCCGGATGGTGGCGGTCGCGGCGACGATCTTCGGGGGGCGGCGGTCGGCACCGGTGCACAGTTCGAGGATCGCGGACTCGTACAGGCCGACGGTGGTGCCGAGCGGTCCCGTGAGCAGGTGCAGCTCGTCCTGAATGATCAGCGACGGAGGCGGGTTGTCGGTGCCCGCGCCGAAGAGCCGGCCGGAATCGCGCTCCCAGGCGAGCCGGGCGAACTTGTCGACGGTGCCGAGCACGAATGTGGGCGGGTTCCGGTAGAGGTGCTGGTCGACCACGGCAACGGGCAGGCCGTCGTGGAAGCGGCAGTCGTCGCGGGTACAGAAGAACGAGAACTCGTCCGGCTCCGCACGAATTCCGTAGTCCGCACGCACGCTGGACCTGGCAGCGGGCAGGATGCGCGTGCCGCACCAGGGACAGCGGTCCAGGATGAAGACGTCCTCGGGGCGGGCAGCCACGCGCTGATCGTCGAACGCCTTCTTCGCGGACTCGAAGCTGTTGGGCGTGGTGGTCTCGCCGACCCAGAGGCCGATGGTGATCGGTTCGGCGCCGAGGCCGAGGGCCGGCTCGGTCAGACGGAGGTGCTCCATGGCGCAGATCGTGGTGGCGGCTCGCTGGAACTGCTGTGTGGTGAGCAGGCTGAGCGTGTAGCGGCTGAGGACGGCTGTTCCGTCCCCTTCATTGCGGATGCGGCGCAGGGCGATGGTGAACGCGGCGAGCAGCAGGTACGCCTCGGTCTTGCCACCACCGGTCGGAAACCAGATCAGGTCGGTCGTCTCGCGGTCGGGGTGCTCCGGGTCCGCGACGCCGTCGAGGGCGAGGAGAAAGAACGCGAGCTGGAAGGGGCGCCAGGCCGCCGTGTCGTCGACAGTCGGGTCGGTGACGGCCGCATCAGCGCGCTGCCGTCGCTGCCCTGCGAGGTCGGGTGCGGAGTGCCGCATCTGCAGCTGCATGGTGCGCTGCGCGATGCGGAAGGCGGCGAGGAGCTCGGGACGATTCTGGTCGCAGAGGGTTCGTACGCCCGACTCGATGCGCACGACGGCCCGACCGATGCGGTCGAGGATCCTGTCGGCGGCCTCCTGGCCCCAGGAAGGCACTTCGACGGCACGTTGACCCACGTACCAGGCGTGGTACGTGGATGCGAACTCGGCCAGCTCCTCCCTGAGTTGATCAGCGCCGATGGCAGGATCCGCCAAATGGGAAAGTGCGAGCGCAGGCGAGTCGAGCGGGCCTCCGGCTCGGATGACCGGGACTTCGGCGCGCGGGAGTGTCTCGCAGGAGAGCTTCTCGATCGATCCGTCCTCGGCCAGGACTTCTCTCACGGCACAGCCGTGGCCGACGGCACGGGTGATGACGTGCTGGTACTGCAGTCGCAGTTCGCGCTCCTCAGGGTCGCGGCTGGCGAGCCGCACACTGGGATACGGGAGGACACTGCCGTCAACGGGCCGGGCAGTCAGTTCGCACTGGAACAGCATGTCGTCCCAGCTCGGCGGCTTACTGTCGGCCGCCTCATGCCGGGCCGCATTGACCAAGGCGACGGTGATGAGTGTGCCCTTGCCGTACGGACGGCGGGTCAGCCGGATCTCGGCTCGCCCTTCGAGGACGGGCACGCAGTCGCGGTCCGGCTCGATCAGGTGCGTCTCGGGCTTGAGCGCGATGCGGCGCCAGCGGCGACCACGCCCGGGCTCGCTCTTCAGCGTCTCGTAACGAGACGCGGTGCAGCCGACCTCGACCGCGGGCGCGTCGGTGTAGAAGCTGAGGCCGAGAGAGGCGGGGAGCCAGCTGTTGCCCTCGGGCAACGGGTCGCCGGCCGGGCTCGCGTCGGGGGCGTCCTGTTCGGCACCCTGGCTCTCCGGATCCTCAGCGGCGTGGGAGAGGCGCCGCTGGAGTTCGGCCTGCTGCGGGTACAGGGTGCCCATCAGGTACTGGCGGTCGGGCGGGGCATCGAGCACCTCGTCGTCTCCGGCAGCCGGGCCTACGAGTTGGCGGGTGAGGTAGTCGACCAGGTCTTGGCGGGGGTCCATAGGTGGATCCTTCGATGTGATGTTCGTGGTGAGAGCCGGTGCCGACAAGCGGGGTGTGCGCGTTCAGCGGAGCGCGCGATGTGACGGCGCCAATCCGAGGCGAATCGCCTGCCCGCGGAACTTCGCCTTCGCCTTCGACTCGACCTGCCGGATACGTTCGCGAGTGACACCGAAGACCACTCCGAGCTCCTCCAACGTGGCCGGCTCGTCACCGTCGAGGCCGGTCCTTCGAATGAGGATGTGCCGCTCCCGCTCGACCAGGCCCTCCAACGCCAGCCGCACGCGCGCCTGAAGCTCCTTGCGGAGCAGCACGACAAGCGGTCCGGGAAGCCGGCTCGGCCCGATGATGAGGTCTCCCAATGCCGTGTCGTCGCCGATGATTCGGTCCAACGAGTCGGTAGGGCGGCTGATCCTGCGTACCTCCTCCACCTGGACGAACGTCAGGCCCGTGGCGTAGGCGACGTTGTCGACGGTCCTGGGGCGGCCTTCGTTCAGGAGATTGCGCTCGGCGTTGGCGACCTTGCTGACACGCTCATGGATGTACACGGGAATCCGGATCGTGGTGCCTTCGTCGGCGATGGCGCGGCTGATGCTCTGCTTGATCCACCACGTCGCGTAGGTGGAGAATTTGAAGCCCTTGGAGCCGTCGAACTTCCGGGCCGCGCGCAGCAGTCCGAACATCCCATGCTGGTCGAGATCATCACCGTCGAGTCCACGCCCCTCGTAATGACGGGCGATCTTCCACGCCAACCGCTGGTTGTGGAGGACCAGGCACTCATATGCGCGCCACCGCTCACCGGTGCGCGAAAGCCCAGCGATCTCCTCTTTTGGAACGTCACGGCCAAGGTCCCCGGTACCTCCGCGCAGGAGGACGGCGAGCCCCACCTCCTCTTCCGCTTTCAGTAGCGTTTTGTAACGATCCCGACACCACCGGTCCTCCTCCAGTGCGGCCCGGGCCGCACGGACGGCACCCTCATGCTGTGCCTCCAGCGCGGAGACAGACACTCTGTCCCGCTTCTTGCCGCTCGACGGCTTGGGGGACGCCGAAGCGACCGGGGACACGGTTCCGGAACGAACCGGGAGCGGTCGCGTCACCGGGAAGTCCGCGGTCAGTCCCTGTGTGTCGGCGGCGCTGAGCCCGTGCAGCCGCGCGACGCCGTCGCGGGCGAGCCTGCTGACCGTGCCGCCGGAGTCGGCGTAGCGCGCCAGCATGCGACGGGCCGACGCCAGGCGCTTGGCCGCCTCGGAAGGCACGAGCGAGGGCAGTACGGGTGCGGCCACCGGCTCGGTCTTGGCCGTCCGGGGCAAAGATGATGGCCTCACCACACCGGAGGGCTTGGAGGCGATCTGAGATTTCGGTTCGAGCGTTCGACGCGGCGACCTCACGCGAATCCCCTCGGCGGCCAGGCCGCTACGGAGACCCCGTCGCTGTTCATCCGACGTGAGCCCGAGGAGGGCCGCCTCCGCGACGAAGACCCGCTGACTCACCACGCCCGCACGGGTCGCACAACTCTTCAGCCGCTCGATGACGGAGGGCAACTCCGCAGCGATGGCCTGCCGTTCCGTGCCCAGGTCCCCACCCATTACGCACCCCTGACATCCAGAGCCTTCCTCACCGCTACGAAGAGAGCGGGTTGGCGTGCCTTACTCTAGAGTCGACCCGTTTACAACGTCAACAGAATCTTCCGGAAAGCTCCCTCCTCCGCACCCAATCTCGAGTGCGATCCCAGCCAGCAATGACCCGCAGGGCGCAGTTGGAGCACGCCTGACGCATAGTCTCGCCCGCGTGTGGAAATTGAAGCCGTTAGCACCGTCAACGGATACACTGCTCGCAAGCCCGCCCTCGTCGCACGGAAGGCCGCCCTCCATGCAGCACCCGGACTACCCCGAGTTCCGCCTCAAGCTTCCCGGCGGCGGTCCCACCGCGCACGGATGCCTCCTCACCGAATTCGGGAACAACGGCTCCCTCAGGTTTCTGGTACGCCGGGGGTCACCTGTCAGCGCCCTCGAATGGCCCGGCCTGAGCGACCACACCCGTCGGCAGCGGACCGCACTCCGCGCCGACGGCTCCCTCACCGACGCCCCCGACGACGTGAGCCGGTACTGGCTGGCGACCCGGGACATCGAATGCAACTCCGCCTCCGCCGCCGCCTCACTCGTCATCGGCTACGGCGTGAGCGGCCCGGAGGCGTGGCGGGACGCCTCCGGCCATCCGCTCTCGGACTACCTCACCCCGAGCTGGCGCGCGCCGCGCAAGTCCTGGCTGGTGCGCGGTTCCAACGTGTCCGGCAGGGATCTTGTGCATCGGATGTGGCTGAGCGAAGGGCTTGTCTCCCTGTCCGGCGCCCACCTGCCGCCACTGGATGAGCAGGACCCGACGAAGAGCAGCCTGCGCCGATACGTCGAGGACGGCTACGAAGGCACCGCCTCCTACAGTCAGAAGCGTGGCCTGGTCGACGACCTGCACGCCTTCCTGACGCAGATGCGCGTCGGAGACACCCTCACCACCCTGTCCGAGGGGCAGCTCCATCTCGGGCAGATCACCGGCGAGGCCCAGCAGACCGACTCCCCCGGCGGTCTGACCAACCTGCGGCGCACCGTCTCATGGCAGCCTGAGGGGCATCCGTACGACGAACTGCCGGAAGAACTGCAGCAGAAGCTCTCCGTGCAGCACGACGTCGTAGATCTGACCTCCGTCGCGGATTCACTCGCCACGCTCGGCGCCCCTGCTGCCCCGGTCGCAGACGAGGAAGTACCCCCGGCGCTGGCGAAGGAACTGGCACTGCCCCCGGTCACGGATGCTCTCGCCTCGGAACTCCTGATCCACGACCGGGCCTGGCTCGACGAAGTACGAGACCTTCTCTGGGACGAACGGCAGTTGGTTCTCTACGGGCCGCCTGGAACCGGCAAAACCTACCTGGCGATGAAGCTCGCCGAGCACTTCGGGGGCGGCGCCGAGCAGGTCAAGTTGGTGCAGTTCCACCCGTCGTACGCGTACGAGGACTTCTTCGAGGGGTTTCGTCCCGTCGAGGATCCGGAGACCCGCGAGGTCGCGTTCCGACTGAACGCCGGCCCGCTGCGTGAGCTCGCCGACCTCGCGTCGCGAGACGGAAACAAGCACATCCCGTACTTCCTGATCATCGATGAGATCAACCGCGCCAATCTGGCCAAGGTGTTCGGCGAGCTGTACTTCCTGCTGGAGTACCGCAAGAAGACGGTCCGCCTCACCTATTCCGGGGACGACTTCGCCCTGCCGCCCAACCTGTTCGTGATCGGCACCATGAACACCGCCGACCGCTCCATCGCTCTCGTCGACGCCGCGATGCGCCGCCGGTTCGCCTTCATAGAGCTCTCCCCCCGCACCGAACCGACGCGCGGACTGCTGGCCCGTTGGCTTGAGCGCGAAGGCAAGGACGACGAGCCCGCCCGCCTCCTCGACACCCTCAACAACCGTCTGGCAGACCCCGACTTCGCCATCGGCCCTTCGTACCTGATGAAGCCCGGCGCCTATCGGACCGGGGGTCTCGATCGCACGTGGCGGACGAAGATCCTTCCGTTGCTGAACGAGTACCACTACGGCGAGGGCATCGACGTCGAGGACCGGTACGGGCTCGACGCCCTGCGGAAGGCACAGGGGTGAACACTCTGAGGAGCGCAGGCTGTGCCACTTCAGCGGCATCATCGCGCCGCCCCGCCAGCTCGGGCCTGTTGATCACGCTGCGCGAGCACGCCACGGCCCGCTCCATCCCGCTCGACGCCGTCACCGGTCGCGCACTGGCCGTCTCCGGCGTGCTGAAGAGCGCCACCCCCGATCCCGAACGACCCGGCAACTGGCTCCTGCGGGCAGGCAGCCGCGTCGGGGCCATCCGCCTCCCGGTCGCCGCCCCGCGTGTCCCGACCACCCGGGCGCACGATGCAGTGACGCTGCGCATCGTGCCGAAGACCCCCGTCCGTCGCCTGTTCTTTCTCCTCGGCTTCAGCCTCGACCCCGCACGGGCCTGGCGGCAGGAGCGCGACGGCACCGTCGACATCGGCGCGCACGAGGACGTCGTGCCCGCACTCGCGTACGCCGTGGAGCGGCAGATCGACCGTGCTTTGCGCCAAGGGCTCCTTCAGGGCTACCAGCGGGTGGAGGAGTCGGCGCTGGTCCTACGTGGGCGGGTCCGCGAGGCGGAGCAGATCCGGCGTCACTTCGGCCGGACCCCGCCGGTCGAGATCACGTACGACGCCTACACCGCGGACACCCCGGAGAACCGGACCCTGCGCGCGGCCTGCGAAGCTCTGCTCCGGCTTCCTGACGTCCCCGGCGACGTGCGGCGGCGGCTGGGCCATCAACGGGTGCGGCTCGCCGATGCCGCGCCACTGATCCGAGGCCGGGACCTGCCCGAGTGGACGCCCTCCCGGCTCAACGCCCGCTACCAGCCCGCGCTGCGGCTCTCCGAGGCAGTTCTCCGCGGCACATCGCCCGAGCACCGGGCCGGTGGACTTTCCCTCGATGGGTTCCTCTTCGACATGAACGTCCTCTTCGAGGACTTCGTCACCGGGGCCCTGCGCGAGGCCGTCCGTGAGCACGGGTTCACCGGACGGCTCCAAGACCCGCATCACCTCGACACTGCTTGCAAAGTCCGGATGCGCCCGGACCTGGTCGTCCACCGGCCGGACGGGCGTACCCCGGTCGCGGTCGTCGACGCCAAGTACAAGACGGATAAGACCGGCTCGTACCCGAGCGCGGACCTGTACCAGATGCTTGCCTACTGCACTGTTCTCGGCCTGCGCGAGGGGCACCTGGTGTACGCCGCCGGACAGCACGGAGAGCGGTTCCACGAGGTGCGCGGCAGCGGCCGGCCGGGCGGCTACGGAAGCGTGCGCCTGTACCAGCACGTGCTGGACCTGGACCGTGATCCGGCCGAATTGCTGGACACGTTCAGGGCCTTGGCCGCCCGCCTGGCGGCCGATCACCATCAACAATGATCTACGGGTACACGCTCCACGTGCATGATCCGTGTTCACACACACCGGGGGGAATCTGATGCCACGTCTCGCATTCGCCAATAGCTTCTGGGACGGATACGACAGTCTGGAGAAGCCGATCCGTGCTGGTGTGCGCAAGGCGATGGCCAAGTTCCAGGCCCTGACCGTCGCCGAACTCAACGCCGACAAGGGTCTCCACCTGGAGAGTGTCGAGCGGGCCCGCGACCCGCGGATGCGAACCATCCGGATCAGCGACTTCTGGCGTGGAGTCGTCCTCGCCCCGGACGACGGCAGTGACGTCTTCCTGCTGGTGAACGTTCTTCCGCATGACGACGCGTACAGCTGGGCGGCCAAGCGCCTCTACAGCGCGAACACCGCGACGCGCGCCCTGGAAGTCCGCAACGCGGTCGCGCTCGACCAGCTGACGCCTCTGTACGAGGAGGCCGCGCGTACGGCGCCGGAACTACTCTTCGCGAAGGTGTCGGACGGCGCGCTGCGCGAACTCGGCATCGATCATCAGGTACTGCGCGCGGTCCGTTCGATTGCGGACAAAGCACAGCTGGAGGCGTTCGCCACACTTCTGCCCGAGGACCAGCTGGAAGTGCTGCAGTACCTCGCCGAAGGGTTCGGCCCCGACGAGGTCTACCGGGACGTCGTCGCCGTACGCCGGCCGGTCGACGCGCCCGCGGAGCCGGTCGAGGACCTCGCGACCGTGATCGCGAACACCTCCGCACGCATCCGGCTCGTCACCGGGCCGCAGGAGCTCGCAGAGGTGCTGGACAAGCCGTTCGCCGCGTGGCGCGTCTTCCTCCACCCGTCGCAGCGCCGCGTCGCCTACCGCACTTCCTACGGTGGTCCGGTGCAGGTCACCGGCGGCCCGGGGACAGGCAAGACGGTCGCCGCCCTGCATCGCGTCAAGCACCTGCTCGGGCGTGCCGACGGGAGTCGTGTTCTCCTGACAACATTCACCAACGCTCTGGCCGCCGGCCTGCGCGAGAACCTCGCGCTGCTCCTGGACGACGACCAGGATCCACTGAAGCGCGTCGACATCACCACCGTCGACGCGTTCGCGAGCACGGTCGTCCGAAACCATGACGCGCGGCCCGCACAGCCCGTCGGTGACCGAGTACAGCGGCAGCTGTGGGGCAAGGTCGTCAAGCGTCTCCGGCTGCCGTTCAGCGAGCAGTTCCTGGCGCAGGAGTACCGGCACATCGTCCTCGGGCAGGACGCCCGCGATCTCGCTTCCTACCTCTCGGTCTCGCGCCGCGGTCGCGGCACGGCTCTCGGGGCCGGACGGCGGAATTTGGTGTGGGAAGCTGTCGAACAATTCGAGCGGCTACTGCAGGAGCGGGGGGAGACCACGCACCTGAGCGTGTGCGCCCGCGCTGCCGAACTGCTGAGCGAGCACGGCCCGGCGTACCGGCACATCGTCGTCGACGAGGCGCAGGACCTGCACCCCGCTCAATGGCGGGTGCTGCGTGAAGCCGTCGCGGCCGGACCGGACGATCTCTTCCTCACCGGCGATCCTCATCAGCGGATCTACGATTCCCGCGTCACGCTCGGGTCTCTCGGGGTGCAGACCGCCGGCCGCAGTTTCCGGCTTCGCGTCAACTACCGTTCCACAGAGGAGATTCTCTCCTGGTCGGCACGACTCCTGGCACCGGTGACGGTGGAGGCGATGGACGGCGAGGGCAATGATTCACTCGCCGGCTACCGCTCCTTGCTGCACGGCCGCCGCCCGGAGGCCGTGGGCTGCGCGAGCCAGCAGGATGAGGCATCGGCGCTGGCAGAACGGATTCAGGAGTGGATCGCAGACGGCGTGGCACCGGCCGAGATCGGGGTCAGCGCACGGTTCAACCTGACCCTCGACAAGGCCGCGGACCACCTACGGATGGCCGGGATTCCCGTCACACGGGTCAAGGGGTCGATTCCGCCCGGCTCAGAGGGTGTACGCCTTGCGACGATGCATGCCATGAAGGGGCTGGAGTTCCGTGCGGTCGCCGTGCTCGGCGTCTCGGCGGGTGTGATGCCGTTCGCTCGGGAGATCACACCCGCCGAGGTGGATTGGCTTCAGCACGAGGGCGACATCCTTCGCGAACGCTGCCTACTGTTCGTCGCCTGTACGCGCGCCCGGGAGGTGCTAAGGGTGTCGTGGAGCGGGAAGGCAAGCGAGTTCATCCCGGTGGCTGTAGGCGCTTAGCGGCGCGTTCCGAGTACGCCTCGCGTCCGACGCCGGATACCGGCCCCGCTGGGCGACCCGGAGTCCACCCTGATCCTGACGTTCGGCGAGGCGTATCCCGTCGATCCCCCGGATCCCGATGAGTACGGGCACGACTCGCTCGTCGAGCTGATCGGGGACTGGGCCGCGCTGCCGGGCTGGGAGCTGCTCGAGGAGCCCGCCGAGGCGGATTGCGAGGCCGTGCTCGACCGGGCGGCGGAGGCCGTCGCCGCCGAGCTCGGTCCACCCCTGCGCACCCTTCGTGCCAACGACTGGCTCGGTCTTGGGCCTCATCTGCGGTGCCGGATATGGCGCATGGGCGAGCACGGGGTCGTGCTCGCCCCGCGCGAGGACGGCGGGCCCTACGGCTATCTGACCCATCTGACGCTGACCGTGCACCCCTGGCCGGCGGGCGAGGAGCTGCCGGCCGGGGACGAGGACTGTCTGCGACTGGTGCGGGACCGCATCATCCTGTGACGCGGCGGGTGGCCGGTCCGCGGGGTCCGGCGGGACTCAGCGGACCGGCCGTGGGGAACGGCTACTTCTTCAGACCGGTGTCGAGCGCACCCAGCAGGGTCCCCTGCGGGGTGTCCCCCGACATCTCCCAGACCATGACGCCGAGCAGCCCCTTGTCCTTCACATAGGCCGTCTTCTTGCCGATGGACCAGGTGTCGTCGAAGGACCACCACTGGTTCCCGGTGTAGCCGTACGTGGAGACCGACTGCGCGTCGTGATGGACCGTCATCGTCGGGTAGGCGCCGCTGAGGTTGGAGTAGCCGCGGGTGCCGGCCTCCTCGGCGAACTGGCCGGGGGCGGCTCCGCCCGCGGACTGCCATTCGCCCGCCGCACCGCCGTCGGCGACGTTCTGCCAGCCGCGGCCGTAGAACGGGATGCCCAGGGTCAGCTTGCGGGGTTCGACGCCCGCGTCCGTGTACGCCTTGATCGCGGTGTCCGCGCTGAAGTGGAAGTTGTACGGGTCCTGGTCGTCGTTGTAGAGGTTGGCCTGGTGGCCGGTGCGGTTCGGTTCCCAGGAGTTGTCGCTGCCGGAGCCGTGGAAGTCGTACCCCTGGACGTTGGCCACGTCGAGGGAGTCGAAGACCTTGCTCAGGTCCCAGCCGTCACCGATCTTCTGCGGGTCGGCGGGGGTGAAGGCCGTGAGCAGGCGGTGGCCGCCGCCGAGTGCGTCCATCTGCTTGCGGAACTCGGCGAGCAGCAGGGTGAGGTTGTTCTTGTCGTTCGGCGAGTAGTGGTTGCCGGGGTGCCCGGTGCCGGTGCCCGGCCACTCCCAGTCGATGTCGAAGCCGTCGAAGATGCCGGCCGCGGTGCCGGGGCCCCCCGCGCCGCCGTACTCGGGCAGGTTGCCCTTGATGTACATGTCGATGCAGGAGGAGACGAACTTCTTGCGGGCCGCGTCGGTGGCCGCCACGTCGGAGAAGTACTTCGAGTACGTCCAGCCGCCGAGCGAGACCACGATCTTCAGGTTCGGGTGGAGCTTCTTCAGCTTCTTCAACTGGTTGAAGTTGCCGCGCAGTTTGCCCCAGCCGTCGTCCGCGACGCCGTCCACCGACTGGGCGGCGCTGAAGGGGCGGGTGTAGTCGGCATCGGCGTCACCGGCACCGGTTCCCTGCTCGGGGTCCTCGGGGTCGGCGGTGGTGCCCTTGGTGACGCCGTTCAGGCAGGTGAGGTTGTTGGGGTCGATGTTGGCGAAGGCGTAGTTGACGATGTCGAGCTTGTCGGCGGCCCCGGAGGTCTGGAGGTTCCTCACGAAGTACTGGCGGCCGTAGATGCCCCACTGGACGAAGTAGCCGACCTTCGCGTAGTTGCCGGCGCCGACGATGTCGGCGGTCTTCGCTGTGAGGGTGTTACTGGCCGGCGAGGCGTTGTCCGCGGGATCGCGTGCCTTGACGGTGAAGGTGTACGAGGTCGAGGGGGACAGCCCGCCGATGGTCGCGGTGGTCGTGGTACCGGAGACCGTGGTGGCCAGGGTGGCGCCCCGGTAGATGTCGTACGCGGCGACCCGCTGGTTGTCCTTGGAGGCGGTCCAGGCCAGGGTGACGGACGAGGAGTCGGCCGCGGTGGAGTGCAGGGCGCCGGGGGCCGTCGGCGGGGAGGTGTCGGTGGCCGGGTCGACGGTGGTGACGGTCAGCGGGGCGCTCTGGGCGGAGGTGTTGCCCCGGGTGTCCTTGGCCCGGACGGTGAAGGAGTAGGCGGTGGCGGGGGTGAGTCCGGTGACCGTGGCGGTCGTGGCCGCGGTGGCCGTGCCGAGCACCTTGCCGCCCGCCAGGATGTCGTACGACGCCACGGGGAAGTCCCCCGCCGTGGCGGCCGTCCAGGACAGCGAGGCGGTACGGGCGGTGACATCGGTCTGCTTCAGCCCGCCGGGTGCGCCCGGCGGGGCGTCCGCGGAGCCGTCGCACTTGTCGCCGTTGATCCGGCAGCCGGTCGGCGCGGTGATCGGCCCGGTGGCGACGAACCAGTAGCTGTACGGCTCGGTGGTGCTGTGCGCGGCGACCGTGCCGTTGTAGTGGGCGTTGACCGCGGTGATGTGGCGGCCCTGCGTGGTGACGGTGCCGTTGTAAGAGCTGTCGATCGTGACCCCGGCCGGCAGATCGAATTCGAGGCTCCAGCCGGTGACGGCGGTGTCGGTGTCGTTGCGCAGGATGTACGTCCCCTTCCACCAGGGGCCGTTGTCGGCCGAGGTGAAGGTGGCCGTCAGCTTGCCCGCCGCGTGTGCGGGGGTGGCCTGGAGGGACAGCAGGGCGAGTAGGAGGGCGAGGGCGGCGACCAGCGCGGTCACCGTTCTCCGTCTGAGGGGCATGTGCTCGAACATGGTTCTCCCTTGTGGCAGGGACCCGTGAGGAGGTCCTGAGGGGGGAGCTGGTGTCCTTCGTTCCATGGAGCACAGGGGAAACTAATTGGTCTGGACCATCCCGTCAATAGGTACAGACCACTTGCGGTCGGCCGGCCGCCCGCACCTCGGCCGCACCCGCAGCCCCCACCTCGTTCCGCCTCTCACGTCCCCACCGCTCCCAGCGCGACGAACGCGCAGATCAGCACCGCCAGAACGGCGAGCAGCGGCCAGACGAAGCGCAGGTACCTGTCGTAACCCACCTTGGCCAGCGCCACCCCGCCGATCGTGACCGCCGTCGTGGGCACCCACAGGTTCATCCAGCCGCTGGCCGCCTGCCAGGCCGTGACGACGACCGCGCGCGAGACGCCCGCGAAGTCGGCCAGTGGGGCCAGGATCGGCATGGCCAGGGTCGCGTGGCCGGAGGTGGACGGGATGAGGAAGGCCAGCGGGAGGTTGACGACGAACACGGCGATGGCGAACACCGCGGAGGAGGTGCCGGAGACCAGACCCTCGATGGAGTGCAGGACGGTGTCGGTGATCCGGGAGTTGTTCATGATGACCGTGACCCCGCGGGCCAGCACGATGACCAGTGCGGGCGAGATGAAGTCGGCGGCCCCCTGGACGACCGTCGCGCTGATCTTCTGCTCCCCGAACCGGGCCACGATGCCGACGAGGACGGCCGCGACCAGGAAGAGCGCGGCCAGCTGCGGGAAGGACCAGCCCAGTTCGAAGCCGTACGGGGTGGCGTCCGCCTCCCCCGTCAGGGCGCTGGACCACGGGACCACCGAGAAGATCATGAAGGCGAAGGTCAGGCCGACCATGACCAGGACTACGCGGTGGAGCGGGGTGAGTTCGGGGGGTTCGCCCGCGTCGGCCGCCGCCTGTTCGCGGTCGCCGGGCAGGAAGCCGGAGAGCGACCGGCCCGGGTCCTCGCGGACGCGCTTGGCGTACCGGATGACATAGGCGATCGTCACCGCCGTCAGGACGACCCACATCACCGCCCGCAGCACGATCCCGTCGCCGAGCGAGATGTCGGCGGCCGCGGAGGCGACCCCGGTGGCGAACGGGTTGACCGTGGAGCAGAGCACGCCGACACCCGCGCCGAGGATGATCGTGCCGGTGGCGACCATGCGGTCGTAGCCGAGGGCCAGCATCAGCGGGACGATCAGCCCGTAGAAGCCGAGGGTCTCCTCGGCGAAGCCCTCGACCGTGCCGAGCAGCGAGAAGACGAGCATCACGCCCGCGATGAGCAGTGCGCCGCGGTCGCGCAGCCGGTGGGCGAGGCGGCCGATGCCGAGGTCGAGCGCGCCGGTGGCGAAGACGACGGTGATGAACGCGCCGATCGCGATGACGAAGAGGAACACGCCCGCGCTGCCGTACAGTTCGCCGGTCAGGTCCGGGCCGACCTGGCCGGTCCTGGCGTCCTGCACCCCGTACAGGCCGTTGACCGGCGAGAGGAAGAGGTCGTTCAGCCGGTCGACGACGCTCTGGCCGGAGTCGACGCGGTGGTACGTGCCCTGGATCGGCGCACCGCCCTTGGTGCGGTCGTACGCGCCGGACGGGATCAGGAAGGCCACCGCCCAGACCGCGAGCGTGACGACGACCAGCACGGTCAGGGCGCTGGGGAAGACGAACTTCCTTCCGGCCGGCGGCTTCTCCCCCGGCGGGGCCCCGGTGTCCAGCGTGCTCACGCGGCGCTCCCGCCGCGGTGCGCGGCCGCGTACTCCCGCAGGAACGCCGCCTCGGCGATGACGGCCGAGCGGAGTTCCGAGAAGAGGACCCGCTCGTTGGGCGCGTGCAGATTGCACATACTGTCCTGTGCGCCGAAGAGCAGGATCTCGGCGCCGGGCACTGCCTTGGCCAGGCCGTTGACGAGCGGGATCGAGCCGCCGCCGGCGACGAACGCGGGCTCCGCGCCCCAGCCCTCGCGCAGGGCCGTCTGCGCGGCCCGGTAGGCGGGGCCACCGGTCGCGGGCTCGAATCCGGGGCCGGTGTCGCCCGGGGTGACGGTGAGCGGGATTCCGAACGGACGCAATGACTCCAGATGGGTGACGAGCAGCCCCTGCGCCTGTCCTGGGTCCTGCTCCGGGTGGAAGCGCAGGTTCAGCTTGGCCCTGGCGTACGGGACGACGGCGGAGGCCGCACGGTCGACGCTCGGGGCGTCGATGCCGACGACGGTGACGGCGGGTCCGCTCCACAGCCGCTCGCCCAGGCTGCCGGAGCCGATGAGCGGCATCCCGTCGCGGACCCCGGCGAGGGTGCGGAACTCCTCCTCGGTGTACGTCGTGCCGCTCCACTCCTCGCGGCGCAGGCCCTCGA
>NZ_JAFMPZ010000267.1 GCF_017353455.1 Streptomyces laculatispora | reverse complement strand
GGGGTTCTGCCCCGGGAGGATGTCCATCATGGAGAGCATGAGGAAGAAGAAGCCTCGCCACGCTCGTAGCCCTCGCCCGCCGCCAGGCGCTCCCTCGCCTGCCTGGCGCGGAATGCCTTCATCATCTCGCGCACGAGCTCCGGGAGCGGCAGCACGCGTTCCCCCGCCCCCCATGCTCTTGGTGTCCTTCTCCACGACGGTGCGGTTGCCTGTCAGGGTCCGCGTGTTGGCGATGTTGAGCGTGGCCACGTCCAGGTCAATGTCCGGCCACCGCAGCCCGCAGCCCGCAGACCTCCGCCGGGCAAAGGCCCATCAGGGAAAGCAGCAGGGGCGCTACAGGCGGTCCGAGTTTGTCCGGCAGCGGTGGGGCCGTAGACGCCGATCCGGCGTGCGCGGCAACTCTGTATGTGGTTACGGCCGCTTGTCGGTGAGGTCAATACGGCCGGCCGTGGTGCCGGGACGTGGCGTCACTCGACACCTGCGGCCTCATCGTGCAACGGAGAGTCCCGATACCCGAGCGGACGGGCCGCTGCGACGGCTGTGGCGAGCCGGTCGAGGAGGGGCGTCGCGCAGGGATGGGGATCGCGGAGCGGTCCGATCGCGTAGATACCGCGGGTCGGGGGATCGACGAGGCCTACGGTGGTGACGTCGCTGCGCAGTGCGCACGTCAGCACCCCGGGGATCAGTGCGATGGCGTGACCGGTTGCGACCAGGGCCAGCTTGCCGGGCAGATCGGCCGCGGCGAGGTCGATGCGGGCGCCGACTCCGGCGCGGGCGGCGTGCCGGCGCAGAAGCGCCGCCGAGCCGTCGTTGTCCTCGACCCAGGTCTGGTCGGCCAGCGTCTGGATGTGCACGGGGCCGCGCCCGGCGTGCGGATGGTCGACGGGTAGCGCGACGACCATGTCATCCAGCCCGAGGAACCGCCGGTGGATCCGCGGGTCATGGGGAACCCCGGGTGGTGCGTCGGTGACGACAGCGATGTCGAGATCGCCCGTGATCACGCGCTGGTGCAGCTGCTCGCTCAGGCCTGGCAGCAGGCTCCACCGGATGGATCCGGTGTGCTTCAACAGGTCCCTGATCGCCTCGGGGACGATCCCTGCGGCCAGTGAAGGTGTCGCACCGACGGCCAGTGGTCGGCCGAACGCCCCGTCGCGAACGTCCCGTACGGCGCGAACGGCGCGGTCGGCCTCGTTGAGCGTGACCAGGGCGTGGCGCCGGAACACCTCGCCGGCCGGCGTCGGGCGCACACCACGCGCATGGCGCTCCAGCAGGGGCACGCCGAGTTGCCGCTCCAGGCCGGCGATCTGCCGGGAGACGGCGGACTGCGTGTGGTTCAACTCGGCAGCCGCCGCCGACAGAGACCCGAGACGGCACACCGTCACGAAACTTCGCCACACCGTCAGATCCATGGCGCCAGTATGACCTGGTGGTATGCGTATGCCGCAGGGGTGCCCTGCGATATCTGCGCCTGTCGCAGGTGCCGTGGCCTACCACTGTGGCGTGCATGACCACATCACACACGATCGCCGTCCTCGGTCTGGGGCGCATGGGCGGTGCGATCGCGGCACGACTTGCGCCGCCCAGGGCCGGGATGTTGTCGGCTGGACCCGTTCAGGGCGCACGCCGGGAGCCGTCAGGACGACCAGCGACCCGAACGACGCTGTCGGGTGGTAGAGAACCTCGCCGCTCGTCCATGGGTAGACCAGTACGAGGCCGTCGCCTGTGGTGAAGAAGCGCCGCATCCGAGCGGCTCGGGGATGAACGGTGGAGCCGGCTCCTGGCGTTCTCCAGTGGTGGGCAGGGCACCGTGGTGCAGCAGACCGCCATCCGCGACGGCAGCGTGCTGCTGACCGTCTCCGGCTCCCCGGCCCTCGTCGACCGGCACCTCGACAAGGCCCTCGCGCAAGTGACAACGGCCGGCTGACCGGCTCCGGAAACACTTCTGCCCCCGACTGCTGTGGCCGGGGGCAGAGCACTGCGCGACGCGCGCCGCCGCACAGTCCGGCAGATGCCTGATGACGCGGGTGGTCGGCCGAGAGCTGAGCGTGACCGGCCGCGCCCGGTACGGCAGCAAGGCCCCGGATACGGGGGCAGGGCTCGGACCGCGGTCCGAGCCCTGCCCCCGTGCGGTGCCGCCCTGCGGCGGCGGTGCGTCAGCTCTGTGCGGTGTCGTCGCCCGTCTGCCCGGCGTCCTCGGCCGCACCTGTCTTCTCGCGCATCTTGCGCACCAGCTCCGCCTTCTGGTCGGCGGCGCCCTGGCGGTCGAGGTTGCGGTGCGGACCGTTGTTCTGCCGCTCGGCGCGGGACAGCCTCTTGCGCTGGCCGCCGCCCATGCCCACGGGATTGTTGATGTTCTTGCTCACGGTCACGGGTTCTCCCGGAATGAAGTGGAGTGATCTACGGATTGATCGGTGAGGGACGGGCGGCGACGTCGAAGGACGTCAGCAGGGGCCCATCACGTGCTCACTCGTAAATCGGCGTCTGGAAGAACATGCCCAAGACGTTACCCGGTTCCGTTGGCCCCGCGCACCAAGCTCCTCGCCGCCCCGGCGTCGGCCGGGCCATCGGCGAGCACCCGGGGTCGGCCGTTTCCTTCCAGGAATCCCAGCACCGGCAGCATCCCGGGTCCTCCTCAGACTTTCACGGCCCATACGCCCCCTGAGGAGAAAGCCAGAGGCCCGGCCTCCCCATACGGGAAGACCGGGCCTCTGCCCGTCGGAGGGACTGTAAAACGTTCGGCTCTGTCTCTCATGCGGTGGTGACGGTAAGTAGTTGTCGTGGCTGGTGGTAACACTCCCAGACCAGCGCGGGTGACGCGACCGTCGACACCGTGTCTGTCCCGCTCGATGGTGCGTCTGCGGCTGCTCTCCTCGGAGCTCGGACCAGGTACATCAGACGTGACGCTCTGTCACCACCGCATGAGAGACAGAGCCGTTCTTTTGACAGACCCAGAAAACCCCGTCCATGGTCGTGGTGCGAGCTCCATGGGAGCAGGCGGATGCAAAGCAAGTGCCCCGCACCAGATGTTCGGGTGCGGGGCACGAGATGAGTAGCCATGAGGCAGAGTTCCCTGACCGTCAGGGTTCCTGCTGGCCGTCAGAGTTGCTTCAGGCTGTCCGTTCCGTCCTGGCCATAGGACTTCTGGTGTGGGGGTTTGTGGTGCGGAGGCTTGTGGTGCGGGGGCTTGTGGTGCGGGGGCTTGTGGTGCGGAGGCCGCGCGTTGCTGAGGGTGATGGTGACCGTTGCCGGCTCGCTGACGATCTGGTTGCCCTGCGGGTCGGTTCCCGCCGCGACCGCGATGTTGGTGACGGCGCAGCCCTTGCCGCTGCCGCCTGCCCTGGTCTTCTGGCACGCGTTGGCGTCAGCCTGGCTGATCGTGTACGTGCCGTGGCAGGTCGTACTGGCACCGGGCGCCAGCGTGGTCGCGTCACAGGTGATGACGGCGACCCGGTCGTCGCTGACCAGCACGTCGTCCAGGGTGGTGCTGCCGGTGTTGGTGACGGTGTAGGAGTACTGCACCTTCGTCCCGACCTTGTACGGGCCTTGCGTGATGACCCGCTTCTTCAGCTTGATGTGCGGCGCACCGACCGGGAGCGTCAGCTGCGTCTGGGGAGAGGTGATCGTCTGCCCGTCCGCGGTGCCGGCCGCCGTGGCGGTGTTGGTGACGGAGCCGGCCGTACCGTCGGCAGCGGTGATCGTGTACGTGCCGCTGCACGTGGTGCTGTCGCCCGGGCTCTCTGCCGGGGCCAGGGTGGTCGAGTCACAGGTGATGCCGTCGACGTGATCATCGATCACGTGGACGTCGGTCAGCTCCGCGCCACCGGTGTTCCTGACGTCGTAGGTGAAGGTGACTGTCTGGCCGACCGAGTAGGGGCCGGGTGTCTGCGCCTTCTTCTCGACGGTGATGCCGGCCGGCCGTTCGATCGGCACGCTCTGGGAGGACGGCGGTGAGGTGACGGTCTGGCCGTTCGAGGTGCCCGTCGCGGTGGCCGTGTTGTCGATGGAACCGTGGGTCACGTCGGCGGCCGTCACGGTGTAGGTGGCGGTGCAGGTGACCGTCCGACCGCTCGCGAGCGTGGTCGTGGGGCACGAGACCGGGCCGACCTTGGGGTCGGTGACGGCGAGACCGGTGATGTTGGTCGTCCCGGAGTTGGTGACCACGAAGTCGTAGGGCACCTGCGATCCGGCCACCAGATCACCGGGCAACGGCTGCCTGACTTGCTTGACGAGGTTCAGCTGCGGAAGGGGCTGGTTGCTGGAGACAACCACGTTGCGAATGAGGTGGACATCGGTGAACCCGCCCGTGGAGCCGGCGAAACCGAACTTGTAGGTGGGGGGCACGGGCTGCGGAGCGGGCGTGCTGAGCACCTCGTGTGAGCCGGTGCCGTCGTTGAAGTCGACCGACACGGTGAGCACCGGGCTCGGTGACGGAGTGAGCTCCACATGGACCCGACGACGCGAGGGTTCGAGGGCGGCCTCGGCCTGGGCCGGGGTGGCCCCGGGGGGCAGCGCGGTCAGCGGCCCCTGCAACTGTCCGGGAAGCGTGGAGGGCCACGGCCCGGTAGTGGTGAAGTTGCTGGTGGTCGCGGTCAGGAAGCAGTAGCCCTCGGTCCCGTCGCCGGGGCCGCGCACCGTGACCATGTTGGCGCCGGGACCGGGGACGCGGAACCCTGTCCCCGCCGGCGAGCGGGTGGCGCAGCCGTTGCCACGGTGCTCCCAGTCGCCGAAGTAGTTCCCGAGGACATCGAGGCCCACGCCCAGGTAGCCACGGTCCACGCCGGGCAGGAACGTGGCGGTGGGGTCGTCGTCGGGAAGCTTCTGCGCATAGCCGAGGCTCCCGCCGAAGGCGCCCGGGTGGGTCAGCGCACCGTCGCCGTCCACGAGGAAGAACGAGATGCCGTCGGCGGGGTGGGCCGGGGTCGTACTGCCGTACTGCCACTGGTCGAACGTCACGTCGATGCCCTGGTTGGCGGGCAGCGCGTTGTTGTAGAGGACGGCCCCGGACTGGTCGTTGGACGCGTCCGTCAGCCGGAGGTATCCGTGCGGTGCACCGTTGGGAGGCGGCACCGGGCCCACGCCTTCCGGGCAGCCACCCAGCGGGTGATCCCCCGGGCCGGGCAGGGCAGCGGCCGGCGCGCCGGTGAGGCAGGCCGACCCCACACCCGTGAAGTCCGGAGCCGTGGCCTGTGTGAACGTCTCATTGACCAGCGGCGAGCCCGCGGCACGGGGCTGGGCCTGCGCGCCGACGTCCAGCGCCAGGAAAGCCCCCGTGCTGACGACAAGGGCCATGGCCCCTGCTGCGAGTCGGGCAGTGCGTGCACGCGGCGCGCGCCGTCTGGGCGCGGGGGGATGCGATCTGGGGTACATGCCCACATAAGTAGCAGTCACGCCAAGTAGTCCGCCGTCGGCATAACGTGACGCGCTTCCAATGGTCATGGCCGCGTACCTGACCGGCGTAGTCGTCAGACGAACCCACCGAAACGCACTGGTCGGCCGCGGCCGGTGCGAGAACTCGGCCGCCGGGGCGGTGGCACAACCGGCCGTGATCGTGGACGGCGACTTGCGGGCGCCGATCGAACCACAGCCGGCCCGGTGGCCGGAGAGGACGCCGGTCCGGGCCACGACTACCACATGCAGCCACCCGTCGGCCGCGGCGTGCCCGTCAGCTACCCGCTCCACGTCCCCACTCCGTCATACCGAGAAGAGCCAGGTCACCCCATGCGACCTGATCCGTCACACCAGTCCCAGCGAGGTGACGCCGCGTCAAAGCGGCGAGGGCTCACGCCGAAACGTTAGCGAAACGTTAGGAGGACGTAAGCGTCAGCTGAAATGGTGCTAATCCCCCGGTGGGGGAAGGCAGCCTCTTTCGATTATGGCACGGGCGCGATTTCGGTCGCGTCCGTAATCCAGGAAATGGAGTAGTCATGAAGAAGATCAAGGCACTTGTGAGGAAGTTCAAGAAGGACGAGGACCTCGCCAACCACGCGTGGGTTCTGCACGTCATCTAATTCACCTTTCGTTGGCGGGGGGAAGCGACCATGTCGTTTCCCCCCGCCAACGCTTGGGTGTGTCTCTGGTTGTCGCGGTCCGTGGCGGCCGAGACCGTATCGGGTTCTGCCGCAGGCCGGGCCGCGGCACAACGCACGGTCCCGCCCGTTCAATGTCTGGAATTCTCTGCCCGCTGCGGGGAACCCATTTAATTGCCATTTTCAATGGAGGCGCGATTCTCGTGGAAGAAGCGGCACCGGCGGAAGTTCGCGGCCATTCCATCGTGTACGCCCCGCGGATTCAGGACCTGCTGGCCAGGGAAGAGAAAGTGTTCCGGATCGACGCGACCACGGTCGGCGTCTCCGACTGCGACCTGATGGCCGAAGTCGTCGCGGCGCGCCCTGTTCTGTCAACGGAGCGCTCGGTCTACAAGCCCGCAGCGGGAGCCGAGATTCCCCATGACAGCGCGACGCGGACGATCCGTGCTCTGGGGCAGGACGTCATGGAGGGCATCCGCACTCCGCCACCCCCGGCGCGCGGGCTGGACGGCGCCTGGCCCTACGCGGCCACCTCCTACCTGCGCCAGTGGCTCTTCGCGTCCGACCCCCTGCCGGTCTCCCTGTTGTCGAAACGTCGCGTCACGCGCTCCCACACGCTCTCTCGGATCGTCGACCGTGCCATCACCGTCTGGCCGGAGCACGGAGGCGGGCACGAGCACACCGCGCTGGCCGAGCAGATCCGCAGCGCTTCCGACACCCAAGAGCGCAGGCAGGCCATCGCCATGTACCGGCGAGCGACGGCCACCCTCTGCGACGGCGTGGCCGCACTGGCCGGCAACGCACTGTGGCTCCTGGGACCGGCGCGGGAACAAGAGGAAGCCCGCGGCGACCTCACTGCGGTTCTGTGGGAGACGCTGCGGCTGCTCCCGCCCGCGTGGATGCTGTACCGAACGGGCGGGGAGGCGTACACCGGACTGCACCCCGAGATCCGCCCCGAGGACAACGTCGCGCTCTTCCCCCTCCTGATGCATCGTCATCCGAATTACTGGTCCGATCCGATGGAGTTCCGGCCCGAGCGGTGGGCCGGGGTGGCGGATCCCGAGAAGACGCCCGCGTTCATGCCGTTCGGGTTCGACGGTGCCCGCTGCTGGGCCAAGCACCTGGTTGTACCCCTGGCCGAACGCCTGCTGACCGTCGCTTTCGACAACCGGCTCGTCATTCGCGGCCTGCAGCAGGAGACCCACGTCCCCCTGCGCTCCCTGCTCTCCGTGCGGTTCGACGCGGAAACCGGGGCATGACCCGGCACCACGCCCTGGCGCCGCCCACCGATGCCGGCAAGGGCAACGCGACCACCGCGCAGGACCGCTCCCGCCGGGGAGCCCGCACCCGCCCTCGTTCCGGACGGACGCCGCCGCCGGCCTGCGAGTACCGAACACCCTGACACCACGGGAAACGCCATGGAATCGCCCACGCTGGCCGACTGGGTCGGCGACGTCAAGAGTTTCACCAGCCACCAGTGGCAGCGCAAGCCCGCGGTCTTCACGCCGGAGACACTCGCCTCGCCGTTCGACCTCGACGAGTTGGACGCCGCCTTCGACTCAGGGCTGCTGCGCACCCCCTACCTGGAGATGGTCCGCTCCAACAAGGTCACCGTCCCGGCCGATGCGTACACCACGTCCCGCGTGGTCAACGGCACAACGCACCACGGCTTTGCCGACCGCGCGAAGGTCGTCGCACTCCTGCGCGCCGGGGCGACGCTGCTCCTGCGACATGTCGACCAGTGGCACCGCCCCACGGGCGACCTGGTGACGCGGCTGTCCGGGGAACTCGACCGGCGCGTGGAGGCGTTCTTCTTCGTCACACCCGCCGACGGTCAGGGCCTCGCAATACACCGTGACGACGCCGACGTGTTCGCCCTCCAGGTGGCCGGACGCAAGACCTGGTACGTCCACGGCGCACCGACGGCGGCGGACTGGTCGTTGGGCGAACTGCCGGACGACGAGCACTCGCCCCAACTCCTGCACAGCGTCCTCGATCCCGGCAACGTGCTCTATATCCCGCGGGGCTTCGCCCACCGCGCGGTAGGCGAAGCCGGACTCTCCGCCCACCTGTCGCTGACGGTCCGCGACCTCTCCCTGCAGGACCTGCGGACAGCCCTGGAACGGTGCTTGACCGAAGGGCTGGACGTCCCTGCGCGCCCGCTGGGGGAAGCCGCGATCGCAGACGCCTGCGCCACACTGCTCAGCCATGTCCGGACGAAGCTCGCCACGGTCGAACCAGGGGACCTGCGACTCGCCGCGCGGGCAGCACAGGCACGGCAACCGGTCGAGGCGACACGGACGGAGACATTCGCCGGGACGGCCCGGGACTGGGAGGCCGGCGCGCTCGGCTCCAAGCGCGCCGGGCTGTCGTCCGTCGTACGCACATGGCGCAGACTGCGCGACGCGGCACGCACCACGGACTGACGCGAAGCCACGACGTTCGGGCCGTTGTCGGCTCGTCCGTTGTCCTTCACGTGCACCCACCCTCCGCTGACCATTTCGAGATGGAAGCGGATCAGACATCGAACGGGACTGGGCGAGCGGGGCCTGCGGCTGCTGGAGGTGGGTGTGGCTGGAGCGTGTTCTACAAGTTGTCGGCGTGTTAGCTAGGCCGACCAGGCGCGCATACGGACCTGGTCCTGGCTCCGGAGCTGGCCGGGATGGAGCTGTCGCCGGGGACCACTGTCGACGGAGCTACGTGAACTGGCTTACGGTCCACGTCGGTTGGTTGATCATTTGATCCGGCCAACCGACCCGGACATGCAGAATCGTTGATCAGCTGGACGGCGACAGGAAGCTGCTCGGCTCACAGGGCCTGCGGCTATCCCGGAACGGGGGTCTCGCCGGAGGTGGCGATGCCCGCCCGGCGGAAGTCGTCCAGGGTCGAAGCTGTGGTTTCCGGGGCGACCCCGACCGAGTAGTCGAGACGTACCCGTGCGCGGAACCCGGCCTTCACGGCGTCCAGCGCTGTCGCGCGCACGCAGTGGTCGGTGGCGATGCCCACGACGTCGACGTCTTCCACGCCGCGGGCGCGCAGCCAGTCCGTCAGGGGTGTGCCGTGTTCGTCGGTGCCTTCGAAGCCGCTCTTTGAGGCGCTGTGGGCGCCCTTGAAGAAGACGGCGTCGACCTTTCCGCTGGCGACTGCGGGCGCGAAGTGGGGGTGGAATTCGCCGCCCTGGTGTCCTACCACGCAGTGGACGGGGAAGCTGTCCTTGTAGTCGGGGTTCTCGGAGAAGTGGCTTCCCGGGTCGATGTGGTGGTCCCGGGTGGCGACGGTGTACTCGTAGTCGTGGCCAGCGGTCTGCTCCACCAGCTCCGCGATCGCGGTGGCGATCTGTGCGCCGCCCGCGACGGGGACGCTGCCTCCTTCACAGAAGTCGTTCTGCACATCCACAATGATCAAGCCTCGGCTCATCACGAACACCTTTCAGCGATATGGAGCGAACAGGAAGAACGCGTGCTCCGGGGCGCTGGAGCCATCATGATCAGTTCAACGCCCTTCCATGCCGTTGGTCACGGCAGGACGTGATGCCTGGCCTGTCGCGGCCCGCGGTTCTCAGGCCACAACCAGGTCCTGGGAAACCGCAGAGTGACTTCTGGACCATCCCCGTGGGCGCGGGAGACCTGGACGACGAAGGCCAGACCGGCCGCTTGCCGGAAAGCGTTGCCAATCGTGGCTGTATCCCGTCGGGACCAGGGCAAACATCACGCGGCCGCGATCATCGTATCGAGTTAATGTCAGCGGATTCCCTTGGTTCGGACGGCAAAGCGGCCATTAGTGTTCCTCTGGATCTGGACGGATCCCCCTTTGCATCCCCCGTATTCGTCCTGTTGTTCGGTGTGTTCGGATATGCCCGCCACCGCCCTGACCAAGGAGAGCTTTCCCGATGACTGTTGACCCGAGCGCGGAAACACGGTTGGAACTCCCCCGGCAATCCAGCCTGGGGACGGCGGCTGCCCGCAACCTCGCCACCACGACCAAGTCCGCTCCGCAGATGCAGGAGATCACCTCTCGCTGGTTGCTGCGGATGCTCCCCTGGGTGGAGACCAAGGGCGGGGCCTACCGGGTGAACCGTCGCCTGGCCTACACCGTCGGCGACGGGCGGGTGGATTTCATCCAGGACGGCGCCGACGTCCGGGTGATCCCCCAAGAACTGGGTGAACTGGCCCTTCTGCGTGACTTCGACGATGTTGAGGTACTGACCGCCATCGCCGACCGGTGCGTCCAGCGAGACTTCCGGACCGGCGAGACACTGGTCGAGCGAGGGGCGCCCGCGGATCAGCTCCACCTGATCGCCCACGGCCGCATCGGCCAGACCTCCGTGGGCAATTACGGCGACGAGGTCGCTCTGGACGTACTCGCGGACGGCGACCGGTTCGGAGAGCACGCCCTGCTGGACGAGGACGCCCGGTGGGAGCACACCGCCATCGCCGAGACCTCGGGCACACTGCTCACCCTGTCACGCGCCGACTTCGCGGCCGTGCTCTCCAACGCTCCGAACCTCCGGGACCACCTCGAAGAGTTCGCCTCGCGCTCCCATCAGCGCCAGAACCATCGCGGTGAGGCGGAGATCGCGATGTCGGCCGGCCACGTCGGCGAGCACGCACTGCCCGGCGCCTTCGCCGACTACGAACTGAAACCGCGCGAGTACGAACTCTCCGTTGCCCAGACCATCCTGCGGATCCACACGAGGGTCGCCGACCTCTACAACGGGCCGATGAACCAGACGGAGGAGCAGCTCAGGCTCACCATCGAGGCGCTGCGCGAGCGCCAAGAGCACGAGCTGGTCAACAACCGGGAGTTCGGCCTGCTCCACAACGCCGACTTCAAGCAGCGCATCCAGACGCACTCCGGCCCGCCGACCCCGGACGACCTGGACGAACTGCTCTGTCGCCGCCGCGGTTCCAAGTTCTTCCTCGCGCACCCCCGGACGATCGCGGCGATCGGGCGAGAGTTCAACTCGCGCGGACTCTACCCGGATCACGTAGACCTCGGCGGCCAGCAGGTCCCGGCCTGGCGTGGGGTTCCGATCCTCCCCTGCAACAAGATCCCCGTCACGCAGGAGCGGACCAGCTCGATCCTCGTCATGCGTACCGGCGTGGAGAACCAGGGCGTCATCGGTCTGCACCAGACCGGCCTGCCGGACGAGTACGAGCCGGGTCTCTCGGTCCGCTTCATGGGCCTCGACGAGAAGGCGATCACGTCCTACCTCGTCACTGCCTACTATTCCGCCGCCATCCTCGTGCCGGACGCGGTCGGCGTGCTGGAGAACGTGCAGATCGCCCGCCGGCCCAAGTAGTTGTCCCGGCCCGTACGGCGTGGTGCGACGCCCCGGACTCAGCGGATCGATCGCACGGCGCCCGGAGGCCTCCGGGTAACCGCCCACCCCACCAAGGAGCCATGGATGCCCGCGCCTGAGCTGCCACCTCCGCAGTCGAGCCTGCCGGAGGCCGCTTCCCGCTTCGGGGCTCACGTACTCGCTGAAGCCGCGGCCCGCGCCCGCGACGTCAAAGCCGCTACCAGCAGCCCGCCCTGCGCGCCTTCCCCGCCTGCGATTGCCCAAGCGGCACCGCCTGCCCCCGCCGTGCCGTCAGCCGCGATGCCGGCAGCGGGTGCCGAGCGGGGACAGATCCTGCGAGGGCCCACCGGCTTGGGCACCACGAGCCTGCGCATGATCCTGCGGGGCGAGCTCCCGACGCCGTCGGCGGCCGCGGCCGCGGCGCAAGGCAGTGCGGAAGGCACCGTGGAAGGCAAGGTGATCCCGGGCCTCTACCACCACCCGATCCCCGAGCCCGACCCGGTGCGGGTCGAGGAGGTCAGCCGAAGGATCAAGTCCTGGGCCCTGGACGAGGTCGCCCTGTATCCCGAGGACTGGGAGGAGCAGTTCGACGGCTTCTCCGTGGGCCGCTACATGGTCGGTTGCCATCCGGACGCACCCAGCGTCGACCACCTGATGCTCGCCACACGCCTGATGGTGGCCGAGAACGCGGTGGACGACTGCTACTGCGAGGACCACGGCGGGTCGCCCATCGGCCTCGGCGAACGGCTCCTGCTGGCGCACACCGCGCTCGACTCCCTGCACACCACCGCGGAGTACCAGCCGCAATGGGCGAAGTCTCTCCACGCGGACGCGCCTCGGCGCGCCTACCACTCCGCCATGGCGTACTTCGTCCGAGCCGCCGGCCCCTCCCAGGCGGACCGGCTCCGGCACGACATGGCCAGGCTGCACATGGGTTACCTCGCCGAAGCGGCCTGGGCCCAGATGGACCACGTCCCGGAGGTGTGGGAGTACCTGGCGATGCGCCAGTTCAACAACTTCCGCCCCTGCCCCACCATCACCGACACCGTTGGCGGCTACGAACTTCCGGCGGACCTGCACGCCCGACCGGCCATGCAGAAGGTCATCGCTCTGGCGGGAAACGCGACGACCATCGTGAACGACCTGTACTCGTACACCAAGGAACTGGACGCGCCGGGCCGGCACCTGAACCTGCCCGTCGTGATCTCCGAACGTGAGGGGCTCTCCGACCGCGACGGCTATCTGAAATCGGTCGAGATCCACAACGAGCTCATGCACGACTTCGAGACCGCGGCCGCATCCCTGGCCGCCGACCTCCCCGTCCCAGGTGTGCAGCGCTTCCTTCATGGGGTGGCCGCCTGGGTCGACGGCAATCACCACTGGCACCAGTCGAACACCTATCGCTACAGCCTGCCCGACTTCTGGTAAGAGAATGGACTCATCCGTGACCAACGCCGAACTCACCGCCACCACCCCCGCATCCGTCTCCACCTCGCTGCGCATCCCCAGCCCGGCGACGCCCTACCAGGGCGACATCGCCCGCTACTGGGACGGCGAGGCGAGGCCCGTGAACCTGCGCCTCGGCGATGTCGACGGCCTCTACCACCACCACTACGGCATCGGTGAGGTCGACTCCTGCGCACTCGGCGACACCGGGGACGGCGCGAGCGAGAAAAAGCTGATCTCCGAGCTCCACCGACTGGAGTCGGCGCAGGCCGAGTTCCTCCTGAGTCACCTCGGCGACATCAAGCGGGAGGACACCCTGCTGGACGCCGGCTGCGGCCGCGGCGGCTCGATGGTGATGGCGCACCAGCGCTTCGGGTGCAACGTCGAGGGTGTCACGCTGTCGGCCAAACAGGCCGACTTCGCCAACGGCCGGGCCCGCGAGCTCGGTATGCAGGACCATGTCCGAGCGCGCGTCTGCAACATGCTCTCCACACCGTTCGAGACCGGGTCGGCAGCGGCCTCGTGGAACAACGAGTCGAGCATGTACGTCGACCTCCACGACCTGTTCGCGGAACACTCCCGCGTCCTCGAGGTCGGCGGTCGCTACGTGACCGTCACCGGCTGCTGGAACCCGCGGTACGGCCAGCCCTCGAAGTGGGTCTCGCAGATCAACGCGCACTTCGAGTGCAACATTCACTCGCGCCGGGAGTACCTCCGCGCCATGGCCGACAACCGCCTCGTGCCCCAGGCCATCATCGACCTCACCCCCGACACCCTGCCCTACTGGGAGCTGCGGGCCACGTCCTCGCTGGTGACGGGAATCGAGGAGGCGTTCATGAACTCCTACCGGGACGGGTCGTTCCAGTACCTCCTCATCGCAGCCGACCGCGTCTGACCTCCCGCTGACGAGAAGGGCCCGCCGACAGTACGGGCCCTTCCCCCGGCCGTCCGGCGCCGAAGGCAGGGGTGCAACTCCCCCTCGTGGAGCCGGCACGACACCCTGAACACTGACAGCGGTGGACGGTGGAAGCAGCTGTACCCCGGCACATGAGTCCCGCGCACCCTTGTCCTGGACGGTTTCACGGACCCGACCGTGGACGAGGTCTGCGGCGCTGCCCTTCCGGCCGTCCTCGAAGGCCGGGGCGTGACGATACGGGCGTGGGCTTACGGAGACCAGTGACTCGGCGCCGGGACCGCTCGGGACGCGGAGGGCGTCGTCCGGCCGGTGCCGGCGACCGCGAAGCGACGGACGCGGGCGGCGTCCGCGGGCGCCTTGAGGTGACACCCGGCGAGGATGAGGACCGGGGCCGGACCGGGGCGCGCCCGGGCGCGCGTCTG
>NZ_JAFMPZ010000266.1 GCF_017353455.1 Streptomyces laculatispora | reverse complement strand
TCCCCGGGCAGGAGGCCGGGGACGGGCTGGCGGACGTGCTGTTCGGTCGGGCCGAGGCGGGCGGCCGGCTGCCGACCACCTGGGGCGCCGCCCAGGAGGACGTACCGGTGCTCGACACCCTGCCCGCCCCGGACGGGCGGCTCCACTACGAGGAGGGCCCGCACATCGGCTATCGCGCCTGGCTGCGCTCCGGGTCCGTGCCGGCCTACTGGTTCGGCCACGGGCTGGGTTACACGGACTGGGAGTACGAGGAGCTGACGGCCCCGGCGAGCGTACGGGCCGGGGAACCCTTCGACGTACGGGTACGGGTGCGCAACTCGGGGCGGCGGCGCGGCCGCGAGGTGGTCCAGGTCTATCTGGCCAGGAGCGGGTCGGCGGTCGAGCGGCCGGTGCGCAGGCTGATCGGATACGCGGCCGTCGAGGCGGGGCCCAGGGAGAGCGTGGTCGCGGTGGTGCGGGTGTCCGGGCGGGCGCTGGCGCACTGGTCGGCCGAGCGGCACGGCTGGGAGACGGAGGCCGGCGGGTTCACGCTGCTGGGCGGCCGCTCGGCGGGCGAACTGCCGCTCACCGCGGCGCTGACGGCGGCCGGGGCGCCGCCCTCGTCCGGTCCCGGCGTTCCGGAGGCGGCAGATCGCGATGGAGAGCGCTCTCCGTCGGTGCTATAAATGCGCTCATGACGGATGATCTGCGCTCGGCCGGTACACCCACCCTGGAGGACGTGGCGAGGGCGGCCGGGGTCTCCCGCGCCACCGTCTCCCGGGTGATCAACGGAGTACGCAATGTCGATCCGGTGATCCAGGAGGCCGTGCGCCGGGCGGTCGCCCACACCGGATACGCGCCCAACCGCGCGGCACGCTCCCTGGTGACCCGGCGCACCGACGCCATCGCACTGGTGGTCTCGGGCGCCGGGGTCGAGTCCGGGCCCGCGGACAGTGCACGGACCTCCGGAGCCGATCCCGCGGAGGCGGGCGAGCCCGACAGCGGCTCCGCCTTCACGGCGCAGGTCTTCGCCGACCCGTTCTTCGGCCGGGTGGTGACCGGGGTGGTCAACTACCTGCGGCCGCGCGGAATGCACCCGGTGCTGATGTTCGCCGAGACGTCACGGGCCCGGGAGGACGTGGTCTCGTTCCTCCGCCAGGGCAGTGCCGACGGCGCCCTCGTCGTCTCGACGCACGCGGAGGACCCGCTGCCCGGTCTGCTGACGGACGCGGGACTGCCCGCGGTGCTGTACGCACGGCCCGCGCGCCCGGTCCGGATCAGCTATGTCGACCTCGCCCACCAGGACGGTGCGCGGCTGGCGGCCGAGCACCTGCTGGCGCGGGGCTGCCGCCGCATCGCGACCATCAGCGGGCCGCTCGACGTACCGGCCGGGCAGGAGCGGCTGGCCGGTTTCCGCGACACGATGACGCGGCTCGGGCATCCGTACATCCCGATCGCCGAGGGGCAGTTCACCCAGGAGAGCGGCGAGGCCGCGATGGAACGGCTGCTGGTCGAACATCCCGACCTGGACGCGGTGTTCGCGGCCAACGACCTGATGGCGGTGGGCGCCTGCCACGTCCTGCGGGAACACGGGAAACGGGTGCCCGAGGACGTCGCGGTGATCGGGTTCGACGACAGCAGCGCGGCGTCCGCCTGCCGTCCGCCGCTGACCACGATCCGTCAGCCGGTCGAGGCGATGGCCGCGGAGATGGCCCGGCTGCTGATCGAACGGCTGGCGAAGCCGGACGGGGCCGCGACCTCCGTGATCTTCGAACCGGCTCTGGTGGTGCGGGACTCGGCGTAGACCGGCGCAGAGCCTGGGCCGTGTCCGCGAAGTCCCGTTGGGGTTGCACCGCACCGGCCGCCGCGGACAGGATCGGGTGGTCGCCGCGCTACCTGATCGGGGTTCCCCTGTGAGTCTGACCGACCGGATACTTCCCCTCGCGGGTGTCGCCCTCGGGGCGCTCATGTCGTACGTGATGAGCACCCTGAACGAGCGGACGAGGTGGCGCAGGCAGCAGGCCGTGCGGTGGGACGAACACCGGCTGACGGCCTATGCCGAGTACGCGCACGCCGTCAAGGAGCTGGCGGCCCGCTACCGGACGCTCGCCGTCGCCCGCGGTCTGACGTCGGGGCCGATGTCTCCGGAGGCCACGCCCGAGGTGCTCGCGGAGCTCGGCCGGCTGGAGTCCCGGCGGTCGGCACTGTCCGAGACGCTCGCGCTGCTCGGCGACACCGAGGCGAACACCGCCTCCAAGACGCTGGACCACTGCGTGTGGCGGCTGGAGTGCCTGGCCCGCGGTATCCCCACCGAGGCCGAACAGGACTGGGACCAGGCGTACCTGGAGTTCCGTCAGGCGCGGGACCGCTACGTCACGCACGCGCGGGCCGACCTCGGCGTCCCGGGCGCCGTCGCCCGGGACGTGGCCTGGCCGCCCGCGTGGCGCCCCGCGAGCCGGTCGTCGCCCTCGCCGTGAGATGTGTGTGGCGCCCGCCCGTACGCCTGCGGAACGGCACGCCCCACCCCGTCCCGCGCCGCCTCACCCCGGCGCGTCCGAGGCGGTCCGCGGGCGCTCCCTCTTCCGTACGGCGTCCGCGGCGGTCCGGAACCCCGGCGCCGGGTTGCTGGGCGGGGGCTCGGGGGCCGGGCGGCTGCCGCCCCTGGCGAGGAAGTCGGCCAGCGGG
>NZ_JAFMPZ010000597.1 GCF_017353455.1 Streptomyces laculatispora | reverse complement strand
CCCGGCGGGGGCTCGGAGTGGGACTGCCCGCCCGATGCCGTCCGGCCGGCCCCGCCGGGGCTGGTGCTGCGGGCGCGGGTGACGGAGGTCAACAGGGAGGGGCAGCTGCCGCGGTGAGGGTGCGAAGGGGTTTCGGGCCGCGGCGGGAACGGGCGCGGATAGCCTGCCCTCATGCCGAGCATGAACATGGAAAGCGACGCACAACTGGCCGTCAGGGCGGCCCAGGCGGGAGCGGCGGTGGTCCGGGGCATGTACGGGACATCGCCGGAGCGGTTCGAGAAGTCCGGCGGTGACTTCGCGACGGCCGCCGACCTCGCGGCGGAGAGGGCCATCCTCGACGTCCTGCGAACCGCCCGGCCCGATGACGCGGTGACGGGTGAGGAGAGCGGCCGCACCGGCGCGGACGGCGCGGAACGCCGGTGGCTGGTCGACCCCCTGTGCGGCACGTTGAACTACGCCGTGAACACCATGGTGGTCGCGGTGAACATCGCCCTGCGCGTCGGGTCCTCCTTCGCGGCGGCAGCGGCGGCCGACCCGTTCAGCGGGGAGGTGTTCTGGACGGACGGCGAGCGCGCCCGTGTCCGTACGGGCGGTGCGGGCGGGGCGGACGAGGAGTTGGCGCCCTCGTCCGGGTCCCGGCTGGTGGACGTCAACCTCGACCCGCCGTTCCCCAACGCGCCGGACTTCCGGGCGGTCGGCCTGCTGGCCGCACCGGGGTTCGCGGAGCACTTCCGGCCGCGCGTCGTCTCCAGCACCCTGGCCGTGGCCTGGGTCGCGGCCGGGCGCCGGGCCGCGTACGTCACCGACGGCAGGCTGCGCGACAGCGTGCACTTCGCCGCCGGTATCGCCCTGTGCGAAGCGGCGGGCTGCGTGGTGACCGGCATCCACGGCCAGCCGCTGCACACCGGTGCGGGCGGTCTGGTCGTGGCGGCCGACGAGGAGACGCACGCCCTGCTGCTGGAGATGATCAGGAGCCAGGTCCCGGCCGGCCGTCAGGCCGGATCGGACAGTGGAGCCGCGGGCTCCGGGTGACCTGGGCCGTCGGCCGGGGCAGCGCCACGCAGCGCCGCCTCCACCCGGCGGTTGCTGGTCATGGTTCCCGTGACGGCGGTCATGGCGAGGAGGAGTCCGGCGGCGGCGTAGAGCGGGGTACGTACGTCGTACGTGGTGGCCAGCCAGCCGCCGAGGAAGGCGCCGAACGGGGCGGCGCACATGGCGAGCATGCGGGAGGTCGAGGCGACCCGGCCCATCAGGTGGGCCGGGACGATCGCCTGCCGGAGGGAGGGCCCGAGCACCATCGTGGCGCCCATGCCCGCCCCGCAGACGGCGAGCGCGAGCCCGGCCACGTACGGACTCGGGGCGGCGGCAAGCCCCAGGATGGCAAGCCCCTCGACCGCGGCCGTGCAGGTCAGTGCGGTGCCGGTGCCGAGCCGGCGGCCGAGGGACGAGGCGATGCCCGCGCCGAGCAGGCCACCGGTGGCCTCCGCCGTGAGGAGCAGGCCGAAGCCGAAGTCGCCGATGCCGAGACGGTCGTGCGCGAAGAGGGCCAGTACGGTCTCCACGGCGAGGAAGGCGACGTTCCCGACCGCCGGACGGAGCGCGAGCCCGAGCAGCAACCGATCCCGCATGACGTACGAGGCCCCGGCCCGCGCCTGCCGGAGCAGCGACTCGCGGGCGCCTCCGGCAGGCCGGGGCATGGCGGGCAGCGACCGTACGAGCAGTGCGGAGAGCGCGAACGACACCCCGTCGGCGAGCAGTGGAACCGACCGCCCGAGCGCGAGCAGCGCACTGCCCGCGGGCGGCCCCGCGAAGCCGGAGGCGGCGGTCTGGGCGCCGCGCAGACGGGAGTTGGCGCGCTCGAGGAGTGCGGGCTCGCGGCCGAGCAGATCCGGCAGGTAGGCCGTGGCGGCCGTGTCGAAGAAGAGTCCGCCGAGGCCGAGCAGGAAGGCGACGGCCGCGAGCAGCGGAATGCTCAGCACGTCGAGCACGGCCGCCGCCGCGGGTATCGCGAGCAGCACCGCGCGCGCCGCGTCCGCGACCCACATCGTGCGCCGGCGGTCCCAGCGGTCCACCAGCGCACCGCCGAGTACCCCTAAGAGCAGCCACGGCAGCGTCCCGGCGGCCGTGACGACGGCGAGCGCCATCGGATTCCGCGTCAACGTCAGAGCGAGCAGCGGCAGCGCGGCATGTGTCACCCCGTCGCCGAGCGAGGACACCGTCTGCGCGGTCCACAGCCGTCCGAACCCTGTCGGCAACTTCTTTTCGGCTGAGGTCACTTGGAGCCAGCTTCGGCCTGCTCGTGCGGCGCGGGCCGGAACAGCGCGAAGACGAGTGACGCATCCGGGAGCGACGGATCGGACAGCTTCTGGTACTCGTCCGCCAGTGCGTCCAGCCGCGCCCCCAACTCCGCGAACTGTTCCTCGGTGAGCCGCAGATGAGCCATCCGCACGTGCCGCTCGCCATCCGTCGGCGCGGCCTCCAGGTCCGCCACCGCGTGCCGCATCAGCGCATCCGGCTGCCCCGCCACCGGATCCGGCAGCACGATCGCTCGCGCGGCCATCGCGTAGTACCGCTCGGTGACCCCCCGCACCTTCCGCGTCCGTACCACCTTCACCAGGCCGGCCCGCTCAAGCAGCCGCACGTGGTAGCTGGAACTCCCCTTCGCGAGGCCCAACCGCCCGGCGATCTGCGTAATCGTCGCCGGCTCGAAGCGGAGCACGGCCATGATCCGGTGACGCGTGAGGTTGGAGACGGCGCGCAGCTGCTCGTCAGTGGTGACATGAATCGTCTCGGGAAGCTCTTCGGCAGGCATGCCGTCAATGGTCAACGATTCTTGACCATTGAGCAAGGGGTTTTCGCGCACGCCTTTTCGACGCGGGGTGACACGGCCGGCGTGATCCCGTGTCACCGCGACCTGCCCTGCACCGGGAGCAACCGCACCGCAGGAGCGCCGGCCGGTGCCGCCGGCCGGTGCTGAGACAGTGGGCAGTCGCGTGGAGCGGAACCCGTCGTCCGCGGGGCTCGGAAAAGGGGAATGATTGATGCCGGCCGTTCTCGTCCTGCTGCTCTCCGGCACCTGGCTGCTGTCCGGCGCCCTGGTCACCGGGACCGATCCGCTGATCGTCGCGGTGGGCCGCAGCGCCGTGTGCTGCCTGGTGCTCACCGTCGTCGCCGTGTCGAGCACCGGCGGCCGGGCGGATCTGCGCCGGGCCGCGGCCCGGCCCGGGACCGTCTGGCTGCTGGGCCTGCTCGGCTTCGCCGGGTACGCGGCGGGCACCCTGCTCGCCATCCCCCGGATCGGCACCTCGCTGACGAACCTCGTCGTCGCGCTGATGCCGTGCGCCTCGGTGGCGGTCGGCGCGCTGTTCTTCGGCGAACGCTCCGGGCCCCGCAAGGCGGCGGGCGCGGTCCTGGCCTGCGCGGCGGCGGCCGGATACGCGGCGCTGGGCGCGGATGCCGGGGACCTGGACGCGGTGGGGCTGCTGCTGGTGGCGGCCGCGACGGTGGCCTTCGCGGTGTACGGGTTCCTGTACCGGGACCGGCTGTCCGGGCTGCCGCCGCTGGCCGTCCTGCCCGTGCTGCTCGCGGCGGCCACCTGCCTGCTGCTCCCGATGGCCCTGCCCGCGCTGATCGCCCACCCCCCGACCCTCGCCGCGACGGGCGGGATCGTGGTGCTCGGCGCGGTCGTCTACGCCCCCGCCTACCTCGTGCAGCACCGCCTCATCCTGCTCCGCGGCCCGGTTTTCACGGCCGCCGTCCAACTGGCCGTCCCCTTCACGGTCCGGCTCGGCGACTGGGCCCTGGACTCCGCATCCGCCCCCTCGCTCGCCGAACTGCTGTTGCTGGCGGTGTGCTGCGCGGGGATCGCGCTGGTGACCGTCCAGGCGAGCCGGTCGGTCGAACCCGCCCCCTCCGACCGGTGAACAGAGGGAGCGTTCGGTGCGTCCATCACACGATCGTGGGACGCTGATGGAAGCGGCCCCGCGCCGCGCAACCGTCGATCTACGCTCCCCAAACAGGCTTCAGGAGAAGGGACCCGCGATGACCGCCGCGATGGTCGAGCACCAGCAGGACTCTGAAGGCCGCCCGTGGGACTACCTGCTTCATACCTGGCAGGAACTGGACGTGCCCGAGGGGTGGCGCGCCGAGATCGACGAAGGGCAGATCGTCTTGGTACCGCCGCCGCATGCCCATCACAACGGCATTGCCGATCTGGTTCAGCAGTGTCTGTACCGGGGACTCCCCGACGGGCTGGGCATCTATCAGACGCTCGGTGTGCACGTGACACCGCTCGACAAGCTCTACGTACCGGACCTCGTGGTGATGCCACGGGAGCTGATCGTGGCTGCCGACCCCGACACCAGTGATCCGATGGACGCCGCCGACGCGCTCCTCATCGTCGAGATCACGTCGAAGGGCAACGCCCGGGAGGACCGTACGAAGAAGTACCGCGCCTATGCGCGCGCGGGCGTGCCCATGTATCTGCTGATCGACCGGTTCGACACACGTGGGGCGATGGCCACGCTGTTCACCGAGCCGAACGAGGACGGCACGTTCAAGCGTTCCGACGCGGTGCCGTTGGGGAAGCCGCTCACGCTTCCCGAGCCCTTCGGTACGACGCTGCCCACCGACGGGTTCCCGGTCTGACCCGGAAACGGATGAGGGCGCCGCCCCGGGCCGGGGCGGCGCCCTTCTCGCTGTCCGCCGGGTGCGTGCGGTGCCTTACGGCGCGGGGACTTCCTTGACGAGGCGCGAGTTCCACGGGCAGTAGACCAGGCCGGGCAGGAACGGGCCGCCGGCCTCGTCGAGGTGGTCCTCGGTGTAGCTCAGCGTCGCGTCGCAGACCTCGATGGCGTAGTCGAAGAAGCCGACGGTCGCGGGGTCGTAGTGGAAGCTGTAGTTCGGGTTGTAGTCGGCGGGGTACTTCTTGAGCCGGCCGATCACGTGCGGCCGCTCGTTCGTCGCGCCGCTGAGCAGCTCCCGGGCGTGGTCGATCTGCTCCTCCTTCACCAGCTTCACGACGAGGTTCTGACGGCTGTAGCCGTCCGTCATCTCGAAGAAGGCCGGCGTCACGGCCGCGGCCCGCCGGCCGCCGGTCGTGTGCTGCTCCGCCTGGGCGGGCTGGGCGACCGTGAAGCCGAGCAGTGCCACGGCCGCGAGGCTTCCGAGCTTGGTGAACGTGCTTCGCACGAGGGTCTCCATGAGTGCGCGGAGTCATGTTGATCATGACTTTCGTGACGCACTGTATGTCATCAGGAACAGAAAGTGATCACCGGCGCTCTGGTGTGGGGATTACGCGCGTGCGCACATGGCTGAGGGCGGCGCCCGGTGTCGGGTGCCGCCCTCGGTCATGCGCGGGTTCAGACCCCGGCGGGGGTCTTTTCGAGCGGGTCCGGGCCGGTGACCGGTGCGGGGGTGCCCGCCGCGGTCGCCGTCGCCGGTGAAGCGGCCGGTTCCTGCGACACGTTGAACTCCGTCAGCAGGTCCTTGCTGAAGCCGAAGAAGTACGTGGCGACGAAGCCCGCCAGGTAGCCGACGACCAGGCCGCCCGCGTAGATCGCGATCGTCGGGCCCAGGCCGTGGTTGCCGTCCAGCAGCGGGAACAGGGCCCAGCCGGACGGGCCGATCGCGGTGGAGCCGACCGCGTCCCCGAGCTGGTTGAAGAAGCCGACGAACGCGCCGCCGAACGCGCCGCCCACGCACGCCGTGATGAACGGGCGGCCCAGCGGCAGCGAGACACCGTAGATCAGCGGCTCGCCGACGCCCAGGAAGCCCGCGGGCAGGGCGGACTTGATGGTCCTGCGGATCGACTCGTTGCGGGGGAGGCGGAAGAAGACCGCGATGGCCGCACCGACCTGGCCGGCACCGGCCATGGCGAGGATCGGCAGCAGGACCGTGTAGCCCTGCTGCTCGATGAGCGTGGTGTGGATCGGGATCAGCGCCTGGTGCAGGCCCAGCATGACCAGCGGGAGGAAGAAGCCGCCGAGCACCAGGCCCGCGCCCGCTCCGCCGTTGGACAGCAGCCAGTCGGCGAACGTGCCGATCGCGGTGGAGACCTCACCCGCCACGTACATCAGGCCGAAGATCGTCACCAGGCCGGAGACCAGGACCGTCAGGGTCGGGGTGACCAGGACGTCCAGCGCCTCCGGGACCCAGCGGCGGCACCACTTCTCCACGTACACCGCGAGCACCGCCGCGCCCAGGGCGCCGAGCACGCCGCCCTGGCCGGGGGAGAGCTTCTGGCCGAACGCCTCAATGTTCGCGACGCCCGGGAAGACGATGATGGCCGCGACCGCACCGCCGAGGATCGGCGTACCGCCGAACTCCTTCGCCGTGTTGTAGCCGACGAAGACCGCGATCAGCGCCATGAAGCCGGACGCCATCGCCGCCAGGGCCGGGGTGACCGACGTCAGCCAGCCGAGGTTGACCAGCAGGCCGTTGAGCCCGGCGATGATGCCGCAGCCGATCAGGGCCGGGATCAGGGGCACGAAGATGTTGGCGATCCTGCGCAGGAAGAGCTTGAACGGCGTGGCGTTCTTCGCCTTCCGTGCCGCCTTCATCTCGGCGCCCTGCGAGGCGAGTTCGTCCGCCGTGACCGTGGTGGCGGGCTCCGGGGCGGACGCCCGGCCCTCCTCGACGAGCTTCTCGAACTCCGGCGTGACGCGGGCGACCGTACCGGGACCGAGAACGATCTGGTACGTGTCGTCGTCGACCACGCCCATGACGGCGGGGACGGCCTTCAGCGCGTCGTCCTGGATGAGCGAACGGTCGTGCAGGCCCAGCCGGAGCCGGGTCATGCAGTGGGCGATGGAGCTGACGTTCGCGGCGCCACCGACGAGCGGAAGGATCGCGGCGGCAGTGGCGCGGTTCTTGTCTTCTGTAGCCATGGTGCGTGGTGCCTTGCTGTGCGGGGGAGCGGAGGTGGAGCGGGAGGTCAGGTGGTGCGGGGGGCGGCGGCGAGCGCGGCGCGCAGGTGGCCGTCCGACGCGGCCAGGAGCGTGGCGGCGGTGGGGCCGTCGACCTGGCCGAGGATGGTGAGGATGGCGTTCTTCACCTCACCGTCGGTGGCGGCGAGCGCGGCCTCGATCTCGGCGTCCGACGCCCCGGTGGCCAGCGAGACGATCCGCCGGGAACGGGCGCGCAGCTTCTCGTTGGAGGCACGCACGTCGACCATGAGGTTTCCGTACGTCTTGCCGAGCCGGATCATCGTGATCGTCGAGAGCATGTTGAGGACGAGCTTCTGGGCGGTGCCCGCCTTGAGCCGGGTGGAACCGGTGAGCAGCTCCGGACCGACGACGACCTCGACGGGGTGCTCGGCCGCCCCGCCCAGCGCGGAGTCCGCGTTGCAGGACAGGCCGATGGTCAGCGCGCCCTTGGCGCGGGCGTGCTCGACGGCACCGATCGCGTACGGCGTGCGGCCGGAGGCCGAGATGCCGACCACGGTGTCGTCGGCGGTGAGGCCCAGGGCGTCGAGGTCGGCGGCGGCCAGCTCCTTGCTGTCCTCGGCGCCCTCGACGGCGGTGATCATCGCGGACGGGCCGCCGGCGATGAGGCCGATGACGTCCGCCGGGTCGGTGTTGAAGGTGGGCGGGCACTCGCTGGCATCCAGCACGCCGAGGCGGCCCGCGGTGCCGGCGCCCGCGTAGATCAGCCGGCCGCCGCGGGCCATGCGCGCCGCGGTGGCGTCGATCGCGGCGGATATCTCGGGCAGCCGGGCGGCGACGGCGGCGGGGACGGTCTGGTCCTCGCCGTTCATGATCCGGGCGATCTCCGCGGTGGCCAGCTGGTCGATGTCGGCGAGCTCGGGGCGGAACGCCTCGGTGGTGAGCTGCGCGAGCTGGGCGCGCAGCTCCCCGTATCCGTCGGGGGCGGTGGCGTCGGCGTCGGTGATGGAGGTCATGGAGAGCGGCTCTGCTTTCTTGAACTCGTACGGTTCTGCGGGTGCGGGTGCGGGGTTGGTCTGTCCGGACGTCAGCGGGTGCGGGGGTTGTGGCGGTGGGCCAGCGCCTCGTAGGAGGCGGCGAGGGCCGGGGCCGCCGTCTCGTACGTACGCTGCGCGACTCCGATGAACAGGCAGTCGACGACCAGGAGCTGGCTCGTCCGGCTCGACATCGCGGCGGGGCGCAGCTCGCTCTCGCGGGCCGTGGACGTGGTCAGTACGTGGTCGGCGTACTGCGTGACCGGCCCGTCGGGGCGGCCGGTGATCGCGATCGTCGTCGCGCCGCGGTCGAAGGCGACCCGCAGCGGCTCGATGACGTCGCCGGTCGAACCGGAGTGGGTGATCGCGATGGCCACGTCACCGGCGCGCAGCTGCACGGCGTTGGTCACCGCCAGGTGCGGGTCCATGTTGGAGTGCGCGATCAGGCCGATGCGGGCCAGCTTCTGGGCCAGGTCCTGGCCGACGAGTGAGGAGGCGCCGACCCCGTAGATGTCGATCCGGCGGGCGGTGGCGGCGGCGGCCACGGCGGCACCGAGCTGCACGGTGTCGAGCCCGGCGGCCGTGTCGGCGAGGGTCTGCTGCTCGTCGTAGGCGAGTTTGGCGACCACGTCGGCGATCGGGTCGTCGACCGCTATGTCCGCCGTGACGGCGGGGGCCCGGCCGGACTGCTGGTGGGCGGCGAGACCGGCGAGCGCGAGGCGCAGGTCGCGGTAGCCGGGGTAGCCGAGGAGGCGGGCGGTGCGGACCACCGTGGCCTCGCTGGTGCCGGTGAGCTCGGCGAGACCGGTGACCGTCAGGGCGGCGCAGCCTGCCGGGTCACCCGCGACCGCCTCGGCGACCCGCTGCATGGAGCGGGTCATGGACGGCGCGAGCGTGCGCACCTTGGCGGCGAGGGCGGCCGGGGCGGGCGGCGAATCAGCGCTGAAACTTTCCTTCAGGTCATTGGTCACATTTGAAAGATATTTTCAACGCGCATGTCCGTCAACCCCCCTTTGGTCCCGACCTCCGGCAGCGACGGCGGGGCGGGCCGGTGCGCAGGTGGACAATGGCCGTATGGAGCTGAATCCCCTGGAGCAGGCGCTGCACACCGCCCGCGCACTCGTCATGGCCGACCTCGCCGCCGGAGACGTCGCGCAGGCGCAGATCGTCTCGATGGTCGAGGACGCGGTGACGCACCGGCGCTGGTGGGTCGAGCAGTGGCCACAAGGCGTGGAATTCGTGGTCGGCCTCGTCGCCCAGGACGTCCAGGACGCGCTGCTGGAGGAGTACGGGCGCTGGCCGCTGTGCCCGGTCTGCGACGCGGGCGACCCGCACGCGCTGGACGTCGAACCGGAGCTGGGCCCGGACCCGCACTGGGTGTGCACGAAGGCCGCCGTGGCGGTCGCGCCGGTCGGCTCGCTCAGCGCGATAGCGCGCCCGTGACCCTCTACATCGATCCGCCGGACTGGCCGGGGCACGGGCGGCTCTGGTCGCACCTGGTCAGCGACGAGTCGTTCGACGAGCTGCACGCCTTCGCGACGTCCATCGGCTGCCCGGAGCGGGCCTTCGAGCGGGACCACTACGACATCCCGGAGGCCCGGTACGAGGACGCGGTACGGGCCGGCGCCCGGCAGATCGGCTCCAAGGAACTGGTCCGCCGGATCACCGAAGCGGGCCTGCGCCGCCCGAAGGGGCGCCCGGCGCCGGGCTGAGAGCGCTCAGGTGGCCGTCGAGGGCGCGGACTCCATCGCCGCGCCCTGCGAGCCGGCGGCCGGCGCACCCGCCACCAGCCGGGACGGCGAGGTGCGGCCGCGCTGCAGCCGCAGCGAGAACACCACCGCCACCAGTGCCAGTACGGTCATCGCCGCCCCCGCCCACGCGGTCGCCGCGAACCCGAAGTCCGCGTCGATCACCGTGCCGCCCAGCCAGGGGCCACTGGTGTTTCCGGTGTTGAACGCGGCGGTGGTCGTCGCACCGGCCAGCGTGGGGGCGGCGCCCGCGACGTTGAACATCCGGGCGTTCAGCGCCGGGGCCGTGTAGAACGCCGACAGACCCAGCAGGAACGAGAGCACGATCACGGCCACCTGGCTGGAGGCGAACAGCGCCAGCGCGGCCAGGAAGACCGTCGAGGCCGTGATCCCGCTCAGCAGCACCCCGAAGAGGTGCGCGTCCGCGACCCGGCCGCCGATCGTCGTACCGATCAGCGCGCCGATCCCGAAGAGCGCGAGCACGGTCGGCACCCAGCCGGAGTCCAGCCCGGCGACGTCCGTCAGCACCGGCGCGAGATAGCTGAACGCGCAGAACACCCCGCCGGCCGCGAGCGCGGTGATCGCGATGGACAGCCACACCTGCCGGTCGCGGTAGATGCCCATCTCCCGCTTCAGCTGCGGCTTCTCGTCCGGGACGGGGATGCGGGGGATCAGCGTCGCCACCCCGACGAGGGCGATCGCGGAGGCCACACCGACCGCCCAGAACGCCGACCGCCAGCCGAGGTGCTCCCCGAGGAAGGCCCCCAGCGGCACCCCCAGCACGTTGGCGATGGACAGTCCGCCGATCATCACGGCCATGGCGCGCGCCCGCTGGTCCACCCGGACCATCGCGATGGCGACGGCAGAACCCACGGCCCAGAACCCGGCGCACGCGAAGGCGCTGATCACCCGGGAAGCGAAGAGGATCTCGTACGTCGGCGCGAGCGCGCCCGCGACCTGACCGAGGCCGAAGACCGAGATCAGCGCGATGAGGGTGGTGCGGCGCGGCAGCCGCAGCGTCGCGACGGCGAGCAGCGGGGCGCCCACCACCATGCCGATCGCGAACGCGGATATGAGGAGCCCGGCGCGCGGGATCGACACGTTCATGTCGTCGGCGATGGGCGGCAGCAGTCCGGAGAGCATGAACTCGCTGGTGCCGAGGGCGAAGACGGAGAGGCCGAGTATGTATACGGCCAGGGGCATACGCGAGCGGCGCGCGGCAGAGTCGGGCATGACAGGTCCTAACAGTGCGCTTACCTGTTACATTCCCGGGCCGGATCGGACCTGATCGGACCTGATCGGACTGGATCGGACCGGACCGGGACGGATCGGGACGGATCGGGCCGGCACCGCTCCGGAGCGGTCCGGTGCCGGCGGCGTGTCCGCTCAGCGTGCGAGCAACTCCAGCTCCGTCAGCAGGTTGTGCCGGGCCCTCGGCTCCCACTCGGCCGCCCCGTACGGCGTACGGAACAGCCGCGGCAGCTCCAGGAGCTGCCGCAGCACGGCCGCCCGGCCCTCCCGGAACGCCTCGTCGGGCACGAAGCCGTACTCCTCGCGCACCTGGGCCGCGTACCGCCCGTACTCCTTCGGCGACGACGCCAGGATCGCCAGGTCCGCGTCGCACAGCACCTCGCCGTTGCTGTCGCCGTCGGCCGGATCGTGCGTGACCGTGAGCCGGACCAGCCGGGCGACCTCGGCGGTGGTCCCGGCGGGCACCCCCGCCTCGGGCAGCGCGCGCTCGGCGAGGACGGCGCTGCGCTCCTCGTTCTCGGAGCGGTCGGGGCGGTAGACCGCGTCGTGGAACCAGGCGGCGAGCCGTACGGCGTCCGGGTCCGCGGCGTGGCCGGCGAGCGTGTCGACGCGGTCCAGGACCGCCGTCAGATGGGCCGTGGTGTGGTACTTGCGCTGGGGTTCGGCCCAGCGTGCCAGGAGGTTGTCGGCGTACGGCAGCGGGTCCGGGCCGTCGGCGCCGCGCCGGGCCGGGACCAGGCAGTCGCGCCACCGGCCGCGCAGTGCGTCGTCGGCGCCGTGGCGGTCGGGCCGGGCGGTGTCGTCGTCCATGCCTGTGAGGTTACGACCTCTCCCGCGTGTCCCGCCGCCGCGGCGGCACCGGGCGCCGGGCCACGTGTTCGCCGAATAGCCAAGTCCGCCGGGGAGCCGGATGGTTGGCTGGGGGCATGGCTGACGAACGCGATCCCGAACTGCCCGGTCTCCTCCTGCGCACCGAGCGGGAGGCACTCCTCCCGTTGCTGCGGTCCGCCGCCGCGAGCGATTTCGCTCTGCGCACCGCGTGCCCCGGCTGGACGGTGCGGCATGTCCTCGCGCACTGCGGTTCCGTGCTCGACCGGGTGGTGGAGAGCCGGTTCGGGCCGGATGTGTTCAGCCCCGAGTGCAACGAACGCGACATCGCCGAGCGCGCCGACTGGACGGACGCGCAGGTGGTGGACGAGCTGGAGCGCGGGATGGACGAGGCCGGTACGGCCATCGCCAAGGCGGGCGGGAGGCTGGACGCGGTGGCGCTGGGGGAGTGGATTCACGCGGGGGACGTGCGCGAGGCATGGGGGCTCGAAGGGGCGTACCAGGGCGCCGGGCGAACGGGGCCAGGAGCCTGAGCGCGTGGGTCAGCCCGGCGC
>NZ_JAFMPZ010000265.1 GCF_017353455.1 Streptomyces laculatispora | reverse complement strand
CCCGGGCGGCCTGCGGGGGCTGCATCTGCTTCGAGGACGAAGCAGGCTTCACCCGCCGACCGCCCCGAGGCCGGACCTGGGGACGACGCGGACACACCCCGGTCGTGACGGTGAGCGGACGCCGCTCGGGGCGGCTGTCGGTGGCCGGGCTGATTGCGATGCGGCCCGGCTCACGGACCCGGCTGTGCCACCGCCTGCGCACCCACCCCTCGGGCAAGGGCAAGCGCCGCAGCATGAGCGAGCGCGACTTCATCGCTCTGGTCGACGGCGTGCACCAGCTCGTCAAGGCGCCGATCGTGCTGGTCTGGGACCGCCTGAACACCCACGTCTCCCACGCCATGCGCGAGTTGATCGCCGAGCGAGCCTGGCTGACGGTGTTCCTGCTGCCCGCCTACTCGCCCGACCTCAACCCCGTCGAGTGGGTATGGGCGCACGTCAAACGCAGCCTGGCCAACCTCGCCGTCATGGCCCTCGACCGACTCGAGGCCCTCGTCCGCAACCGGCTCAAGCGCCTGCAGTACCGCCCCGACACCCTCGACGGCTTCATAGCCGGCACCGGCCTGACCCTCGACACCCTGACCTCACCCTGACGAGCCGAAGTCAGTAGAGAAGTCCTCGGGCTGGCCGAGGCGTCCGAGCGAGGTTATTCCGATGGCCATCGCCAGCTTCTCGGGATCGTTGGCCGCGTGGACGGCGTGTCATAGGTCCCGCCACCCCACAGGCACACTCTCGACGGCAGGATCGGTGGTTCCGCGATCCCCAACACCTCGTCCGGAACAATCCAACACACCGCAACCCCCACCCCATGGCCAACCCAACGCGGGATCACCACACAGGGCCCAGCTGTAATCAGTCTTTTCGTAGTTCTCAATCGATACGATCAGTCCAGCAGCGGGCGAAGTCTGAACAGACTGGCTGTGGCTGAGCCGATCCCCCACGGGACGCGAGCGCCCTCGCCCGCTCTCGTTCAGCCCACCGCCACAGCAGTCCTGGAATGGGTGCTGTCGGCGCCGAGAAAGGATCCCCCGTGAGCGGGACCGCACAACCCAGCCCCAAACTCCGCGAGCTGCGCGATCGAGTGACCGCTCCGTCGTCGATCGCGCTGCCCACGGCCGGTGACGGGCTCACCTGGAGATCTGCCACCGCCGCCGACATCGACCTGATCCTCGACCTGGCGCGTGCCGCCGGAAAGATTGACCATCCGCGCTCGCTGGTGACGAGGGATGAGCTGGAAGAGGAGTTCAGGAGCGAGGTCTTCGACCCCGAGCGCGACGCGGTGATCGCCGTCGACAACCGTCGGGCGGGCCGTCGCCTACGGCTCGGCCACGGCCCCGGCGAGCCAGGAGACGATCGTCTGGGTAGAGCTTCATGGAACGGTGGTTCCGGACCGCCGCCGCGAAGGCATCGGCACAGCGCTGCTGGCATGGCAGGAGGCCCGCGGACTTCAGCATCTCGCGGCGAGCGACGCCGCCCTGCCCGGGTGGCTCGCCTCAAGCGCGCAGGACCACGCCACCCCTGCGAACCGGCTCCTGGAAGCACACGGCTACGAGCGCGCCCGATGGTGGCTGGAACTGGAACGCGACCTCGCCTCGCCGGTCGCCGCGCAGCCGCCCGTCCCAGGAATACGGCTTGTGGCCTACAGCGCGGAGTGGGACGAGCGTGCCAGGACCGCGATGAACGACGCCTTCCGCGACCATTGGGGCAGCCAGCCGGTGACCGCCGCCGAATGGGCCTCCGGTGACCGCCTGGAAGCATTCCGCCCGGACCTGTCCGTACTCGCCGTCACCCCCGACACACACGGTGGAGAACGCGTCGTCGGGTTCGTCTTCGTCGACGTGGCGCCGGACGAGTGGCCGCTGCGCGGCGGCCCGTTCGGCTACGTCACAACCGTCGGCGTACGGCGGGAGGCACGGGGGCAGGGGCTGGCTCGCACACTGCTGGCCCACGTACTGCGGGCGCTGCGGGCCGAGGGGTTCGACCACGCCGTACTCGACGTCGACGCCGAGAGCCCCACCGGCGCCCTCGGTCTGTACAAGAGCCTTGGCTTCACCGTCACCGACCGCGCGGTCAGTCTCGTCAAACGCTTCTGACCTCCCCCGACCACGACAAGTAGAAAGCACCCACCATGTTCCCTTCCGCCATCACCGACTTCTGGCTGACCCCCTCCCCGACGAGTCGGCTCCTCCACGAGGACGACGTCTTCAGTGTCACTGTCGACGCCGCACTCGGCGAGGACGAACGACTCACCATTCTCACGACGACCGATGGGAAGACGCGCGTTCTGCTCACCCCGACGGTCGCCGAGGCAGTGGGCCTGGAAAGCGGGCAGCCGGTCGACGAAGCAGGCTTCCGGCAGCAGCTGGAAAAGTCCGGCATCCCGCTCCACGGGGCCGACAACCTGAAGCGGTCGGTGATGCGGACGTTCTCCAGGTTGTGGGCCGTGCGAGGGGGACAGAGAGTCCCCTCGCACGAAGGGTCGGGCTGGGCCGCAGGGGCCGGGCTGGGGCTGCCGTTGATTCGAAGGGGGCACCGTCCGCTACGCAGCCCCCCTGCGGCCGGTCCCCGTCCGGCGGGTTTCGTCCGAGGGGTGTGTCGGGGGTGAGGAGCGGGGTGGTTGCTGTGACTGGTCAGGGAGTGATGGCGTACTCGGTGAAGTGGCCGCAGGCGGTGAACCCGAGGCGGCGGTAGACGGGTTCGCCGTCGGCGGATGCCTGCAGCACCGCGGTCTCGTGGTCCGCGTCGCGGGCGGTGTGCAGGGTGGCCAGGGTGATCGCGCCGCCATAGCCGCGGCGGCGGTCGGTGGCGAGGGTGGCGATGTTGTAGATCCCGGCGACGCCCGCATGCAGGAATACCTCGGCCGAACAGACGGGACGGCCGTCGGCGTAGCCGACCAGGTAGCGGGCGGGGCAGTCGGCGGTGAGCGCTAGGTCGGCGGCGTCGGCGAAGAACCGGCGTACCGTAGCGGCGGGCGGGTTCCAGTTCGCAGCGAGGACCGTGGCGTAGTCGGCGAGTTGCTCCGGAGTGGTCACCCGGCGAATGTCCAGGCCGTCGGCGTGCGCCTCGGGGAGAGGGCCGCGCAGGTCCTTCCACATGCCCGTCTCGGTCTCCGACGCCTCCAGGCCGGTGTCCTGGAGGCACTCGGCAAGATTGCCCGGTGTGGAGGCAGGGCCCACCCACCAGGAGAAGGGGCGGCCCGTGGCGGCCAAGGTCCGGGCCACCTCCGCGGCGCGGGTCGGGGAGGTGGCCGGGGTGAAGCGGGCCGCCGCGACGATGTTGAAGGTGTCGTCGGCGAGACCGCTGTCGGCGATCAGCAGGTCTACGGTCTCGGTGACGGACGCGCTTTCCAGGTTCCGGTGCAGGTGGCAGGCGTGCTCGGCGAGGTTCCGCTCCATCGCGAGCAGAAGACCGGGTTCATTGATCGACGGGAGATTTATCGGATTCATAGTGATTTATGGCAGCATGCCAGCTGGGGCACTTGCAAGTACTTTTTCATGTTCACCACGACGGTCCG
>NZ_JAFMPZ010000264.1 GCF_017353455.1 Streptomyces laculatispora | reverse complement strand
CGCCCTCCAGCAGCAGGTCACCGACCTGGAGACGCAGCACACCACGCTGCAGGGTGAGGAGGAGAAACTCACTCTCGCGGCCCAGCGGCTGCAGGCAAAGGTCGACGCCTTCCGCACCAAGAAGGAGACGATCAAGGCCACCTACACAGCGGCTCAGGCGCAGACCCGGATCGGGGAGGCCTTCTCGGGCATCTCCGAGGAGATGGGCGATGTCGGCCTGGCGATCCAGCGGGCCGAGGACAAGACCCAGCAGCTCCAGGCGCGCGCGGGCGCGATCGACGAGCTGCTCGCCTCCGGCGCCCTGGACGACCCGACCGGCACGGCGAAGGACGATCTCACCGCCGAGCTGGACCGGATCTCCGGTGGTACGGATGTGGAGCTGGAGCTGCAGCGCATGAAGGCCGAACTGGCCGGCGGCTCCTCCTCGCAGCAGGCCATCGAGGGCGGCCCGCAGGACGCCCAGCAGCAGTCCCCGTCCCAGTCCCCGCACAAGTTCGACAAGAATTAAGGCAGCGTCATGATCGTACGGATCATGGGGGAGGGCCAGGTACTCCTGGCCGACAGTCATCTCGCCGAGCTCAACAAGCTCGACAACGAACTGCTCGCCGAAATGGAGAGTGGCGACAGCCCCGGCTTCCGCTCCACTCTCCACGCGCTCCTCGCAAAGGTGCGCGAAGTCGGCACGCCCTTGCCGGACGACTCCCTGGAGCCGTCCGAGCTGATCCTGCCGTCGCCCGAGGCGACCCTCGAAGAGGTGCGCGCCATGCTCCGCGACGACGGTCTGATTTCCGGCTGACAACCGGCAGCTCCAGCACCCGCACCCACGGTGTCCCGTGTCCGGTCCGCCGGACACGGGGCACCGTTGTGCGTACGGCGGGGCGCCCGGGCCCCGCTCGCCGCCGGCCGGCCGGATTTCCGCGCGACACGCCGTAACGTAGCTTGCCGTGACCACCCTCGGAACCGGCGTTCTGCGCGTCCGGCACTGGCTGCGCGACCATCCGCTCGCGCTGGACGGAGCGCTCGCCCTGGGCGTGCTCGTGTCCATGATCATCGGTTCGTTCGCCGATCCGAGCTCGCACAGCGGACCCACCTTCGGCACCCGCACGCCCGCCGCGCCCAGCGTGCTCCTGATGGTGCTGGGCGCCCTCGCCCTGGTGTGGCGCCGCCGCCACCCGATGGCGGTCCTGGTCGCCACCGGCGGGCTGACGGTCGTCGAGCTGGTGATGGTGGACCCGCCGGCCCCGGTGGTGATGAGCGTGGTCATCGCGCTGTACACCATCGCCGCCCGCACCGACCGGCCGACCACCTGGCGGGTCGGGCTGCTCACGATGGCCGCGCTCACCGCCGCCGCGATGTCCTTCGGATCGGCGCCCTGGTACAGCCAGGAGAACTTCGGCGTCTTCGCCTGGACCGGCATGGCGAGCGCCGCGGGGGACGCGGTGCGTTCCCGGCGCGCGTTCGTCGACGCGATCCGGGAGCGCGCCGAACGGGCCGAGCGGACGCGCGAGGAGGAGGCCAGGCGAAGGGTGGCCGAGGAACGGCTGCGGATCGCCCGCGATCTGCACGACGTCGTCGCCCACCACATCGCCCTGGTCAACGTGCAGGCCGGGGTCGCGGCCCACGTCATGGACAAGCGCCCCGACCAGGCCAAGCAGGCGCTCGCCCACGTCCGCGAGGCGAGCCGCTCCGCGCTCAACGAACTGCGGGCCACCGTCGGACTGCTGCGCCAGTCCGGCGACCCCGAGGCACCGACCGAACCCGCCCCCGGCCTGGCCGTCCTCGACGCGCTCGTGGAGACCGTGCGCCGGGCGGGGCTGTCCGTCGAGGTGGCCTGCGCGGCCGGGGACGGCCCGCCGCTGCCCGCCGCCGTGGACCTGGCCGCGTACCGGGTGATCCAGGAGGCGCTGACCAATGTGCGCAAGCACGCGGGTCCCGGAGCGAAGGCCGAGGTGAGTGTCGTACGGGTCGGGGCCACGGCCGAGGTCATGGTGCTCGACAACGGCCGCGGAAACCCGGACGGCGGGGGCGAAGGCGGCGGCCATGGGCTGCTCGGTATGCGGGAACGGGTCACGGCCCTGGGCGGCACCCTCGCCGCCGGACCCCGTTACGGCGGCGGTTTCCGCGTCCATGCGATCCTGCCCGTCAAGGCCCTCCCGCAGCAGTCGGAGCAACCGGACGTGGTGGGCCGGACGGGGGAGAACGCATGACACCGGCCATCAGGGTCCTGCTCGTCGACGACCAGGCGCTGCTGCGCAGCGCGTTCCGGGTGCTGGTCGACTCGGAGCCCGACATGCAGGTGGTCGGTGAGGCGGCGGACGGCGCGCAGGCGGTGGAGCTGGCCCGGTCGACCTGCGCCGACGTGGTGCTGATGGACATCAGGATGCCCGGTACGGACGGGCTCACCGCGACCCGGATGATCAGCGCCGACCCGGATCTCGCCGGAGTGCGCGTGGTCATGCTCACCACCTTCGAGGTGGACGAGTACGTGGTGCAGTCGCTGCGGGCCGGCGCCTCGGGCTTCCTGGGCAAGGGGGCGGAACCGGACGAACTCCTCAACGCCATCCGTGTCGCCGCGGCCGGCGAGGCGCTGCTCTCGCCGGCCGCGACCAAGGGGCTGATCGCCACGTTCCTCGCGCAGGGCGGCGGTTCGGACGGCGAGGGGCCGGACGCCGCGGAGTACTCCGCGCGCCTCGCGGCCCTCACCACACGGGAGCGCGAGGTGCTGGTCCTGGTCGCGGGCGGGCTCTCCAACGACGAGATCGCCGAGCGCCTGGTGGTCAGCCCGCTCACCGTCAAGACGCATGTGAACAGGGCGATGGCGAAGCTGGGCGCCCGCGACCGGGCCCAATTGGTGGTAACAGCCTACGAATCGGGCCTTGTCCGCCCCAGGGTGGAGTGAGGGTGCAGCCGCGGCGTACTCCACCTGCGGTATGCGCGGCATAAGAAAGCGACCTGGGACCGACGCTTTCGGTCCGTCGGACAAGCGATCGTATAGATGGGCCGGGTCTGTCCCCGTGTTACCCCGCCCACCTGCCGCGTAAGCCACAGAAGAGAGACCTCACCCATGTCCTGGCTGTCCAGATTCAGCCTCGCGCAAAGGGCCCTGATCGGGCTGATCTCGATCGTCGCGCTCGTATTCGGAGCGATTGCGATCCCGCAGCTCAAGCAGCAACTGCTGCCCACCATCGAACTTCCGATGGTGTCGGTGCTCGCCCCCTATCAGGGCGCGTCCCCCGATGTGGTCGAGAAGCAGGTCGTCGAACCGCTCGAGAACTCGATCAAGTCCGTCGACGGTGTCACCGGAATCACCTCGACCGCCAGCGAGGGCAACGCCGTCATCATGGCGTCCTTCGACTTCGGCGACGAGGGCACCAAGCAGCTCGTCGCGGACATCCAGCAGGCGGTGAACCGCGCCCGCGTCCAGCTGCCCGACGGTGTGGACCCGCAGGTCATCGCCGGTTCGACGGACGACATCCCGACCGTCGTCCTCGCAGTCACCTCCGACAAGGACCAGCAGGCGCTCGCCGACCAGCTGGACCGTACCGTTGTCCCCGCGCTGGAGGGCATCGACGGTGTCGGCCAGGTGTCCGTCGACGGTGTGCAGGACCTCCAGATCTCCATCACCCCCGACGACAAGAAGCTCAGCTCCGCCGGTCTGAACGCGGCCTCGCTCTCCCAGGCACTCCAGGCGGGCGGCGCGACCGTCCCGGCGGGTTCCTTCTCCGAGTCGGGCAAGAGCCGCACCGTCCAGGTCGGTGGCGCCTTCACCTCCCTGAAGCAGATCGAGGACCTGCGGGTCACCGGCCAGGACCCGGCGACGGGCAAGCCCGGCGAGCCGGTCCGCATCGGTGACATCGCGACGGTGAAGCAGGAGCCGTCCACCGCGGTCTCCATCACCCGTACGAACGGCAAGCCGAGCCTCGCCGTCATGGCCACGATGGACAAGGACGGCAGCGCCGTCGCCATCTCGGACGCGGTCAAGGACAAGCTCCCCGGCCTGCGCAAGGACCTCGGCGCCGGTGCCGAGCTGACCGTCGTCACCGACCAGGGCCCGCCCGTCTCCAAGGCCATCTCGGGTCTGACCACCGAGGGCGCGCTCGGCCTGCTCTTCGCGGTCATCGTGATCCTGGTCTTCCTGGCCTCGCTCCGCTCGACCCTGGTCACCGCGGTCTCCATCCCGCTCTCCGTGGTCCTCGCACTGATCGTGCTCTGGACCCGCGACCTCTCGCTCAACATGCTCACCCTGGGCGCGCTGACCATCGCGATCGGCCGGGTCGTCGACGACTCGATCGTCGTCCTGGAGAACATCAAGCGCCACCTCAGCTACGGGGAGGAGCGCCAGTCCGCGATCCTCGCCGCGGTGAAGGAAGTGGCCGGCGCGGTCACCGCCTCGACCCTCACCACGGTCGCCGTATTCCTGCCGATCGGTCTGGTCGGCGGCATGGTCGGCGAGCTCTTCGGCTCGTTCTCGCTGACGATCACCGCGGCCCTGCTGGCCTCCCTGCTGGTCTCGCTGACCGTCGTCCCTGTCCTGTCCTACTGGTTCCTGCGCGCCCCCAAGGGCAGCGCCGAGAACCCCGACGAGGCCCGGCGCAAGGCCGAGGAGAAGGAAGCCCGCAGCAAGCTCCAGCAGATGTACGTCCAGGTGCTGGGCTTCGCCACCCGGCGCCGCGTCGTCAGCGTGGTCATCGCCGTCGTCGTACTGATCGGCACCTGCGGCATGGTTCCGCTGCTGAAGACCACCCTCTTCGACCAGGGCGAGCAGGAAGTCCTCTCCATCAAGCAGGAGTTGACCCCGGGTACCAGCCTGGCGGCCGCCGACGAGGCGGCCAAGAAGGTCGAGAAGCTCCTCGCCGACGACAAGGCCGTCAAGGAGTACCAGGTCACCGTCGGCTCGTCCGGCTTCATGGCGGCCTTCGGCGGCGGCACGGGGGCCAACCAGGCCTCCTACCAGGTCACGCTGAAGGACCCGGCCGACTACGACGCCACCGAGAAGCGCCTCGACGAGGCGCTCGGCAAGCTCGACGGCATCGGTGACACGACCTTCGGCGAGGCCGGCGGTTTCGGCAGCCAGGACCTGAGCGTCGTGGTCAAGGCCGCCGACGCGGACGTCCTGACGAAGTCCTCCGAAGAGGTACGCAAGGCGGTGGCCGGCCTCAAGGACGTCAGCGACGTCCAGAGCGACCTGTCGCAGAGCATCCCCCGGATCTCGGTCAAGGCCAACGCCAAGGCCGCCGACGCCGGTTTCACCCAGGCAGCCCTGGGAGCGGCCGTCGCCGGTGCGGTGAAGGGCACCCCCTCAGGCAAGGCGATCATGGACGACACCGAGCGGGATGTCGTCATCAGGTCCGCCCACCCGGCCGGCACGATGGCCGAGCTGAAGAACCTCCCGCTCGGCCCGGTCAAGCTCGGCACCATCGCCGACGTGAAACTGGTCCCCGGACCGGTCTCCATGACACGGATCGACGGCCAGCGCGCCGCGACGATCACTGCCAAGCCCGTCGGTGACGACACAGGCGACGTCAGCAAGGCGCTCCAGAAGAAGATCGACTCCCTGGACCTCCCGGACGGTGCCACCGCCACCATCGGCGGCGTCTCCGAGGACCAGAAGGACGCCTTCATCAAGCTGGCCCTGGCCATGCTGGCGGCCGTCGCGATCGTCTTCATGCTGCTGGTCGCCACCTTCCGGTCGCTCATCCAGCCGCTGATCCTGCTGGTCTCCATCCCGTTCGCCGCCACCGGCGCGATCGGCCTGCTCCTCATCACCGGGACCCCGATGGGCGTCGCGGCGATGATCGGCATGCTGATGCTGATCGGCATCGTGGTGACCAACGCGATCGTGCTGATCGACCTGATCAACCAGTACCGGGCGCAGGGCATGGGCGTCGTCGAGGCGGTCGTCGAGGGTGGACGCCACCGGCTGCGCCCGATCCTGATGACGGCCCTGGCGACCATCTTCGCCCTCCTCCCGATGGCGCTCGGCGTCACCGGCGAGGGCGGCTTCATCTCGCAGCCGCTGGCCGTCGTGGTCATCGGCGGTCTGGTCACCTCGACGCTGCTGACGCTGCTCCTGGTGCCGACGCTGTACGCCATGGTGGAGCTCCGCAAGGAGCGCCGTGCGAAGAAGAAGGCCGCGAAGCGCGCCGCGAAGGCGGGCGTGCCGGCCCCGGCCGAGTCGGAGGAGGCATCCTCCGAGGAGCCGGAGCCCGCGAAGGCCTGATCCGCGTTGCCCGACGAGAGGGCCCTGCCCCACGCACCCGCGTGGGACAGGGCCCTTCCCGGTTTTTTCCGGCGGTTCTCCGGCGGGCGGTGAGCGTCAGGCGGCCCCGCTTCCGCTGAGCGCCTGGACGATACGGAGCCACGTCGCACCGTGCGGGTGGGCGTGCTGGACGCTGAGGGCGCAGATCTCCCTCAGCAGCCGGACCCGGATCTCCTCGCGCGCCCGGGGCAGGAGCGTGGCCAGATCGTTCGGTTCGACGCCCTCGACCGCCCCGGAGAGCACCATGCCCGCCTGGGCGTGGGTGAGGGAGGACAGCTTGTCGTCGAAGACCTGCCCCTCCACGGCCGCCGCGTGCATCAGCGCGTTGCCGTCCCCGGCCGCCAACGCCCTTTCCACGTACGCCTGGAGGGCGTCGCGGTCCTCGACGAGGCGGTACGCGGCATCCAGTCCTTCCGTGCGGGCGACATCGAGGACGGCGACGTGCGCGAGCGGAGTGGCCCCGGACGGCTGGACCTGGAGGATGCGGGGGTGGTCCTGGAGGAAGACCCGTGACTCCGCCCAGGTGTCGCACTCCACCCACTCCGTCAACTGCTCCCTGAGGATCAGCGGATCGTAGGCGGCGGTCACGCCGTGGAGGAGGACGGTCTCACGGAGCGCGGCGTGCTGCAGCGCGGTGCGGGGGTCCAGGAGGGCCGCTTCTTCGAGGGCGGTCGCTGTCTCCCGGCTGCTGAGCGCCTCGGCGTTCCGGGACCAGAAGTCGCGTGACTGGGGCCAGTTGGGCGCGAACATCCAGGAACTGACGAGGTTCAGAGTCTCCGGCGACAGGGTGAGCCAGGCCGGTGCGGGGGCAAGGATTTCCGTCTCCCACGCCGTGCGGACCGCGTCGGGATCACCGTACGCGCGCAGCGCCCGCCGGGCCCGTACGGTCGCGGTGTCCGCCGTGCCCGGCCCTCCGGAATCCTTGTCGAGGAACACCAGCAGTTCACGCAGGCCGGCCTCGGCCCAGGGGGCGGGGCAGGACAGCAGGAAGACGGCACGCTCCACGCCGAGGCGGCGAGCGGTGGCGGGGTGGGCTGCCGCGAAGTCCTCCACGGCCGCGTCGAAAGCGCGGATCGCCGATGCGTGGTCGTCCGTGCGGGTGAGATCCTCGGCCAGGTTGTTGAGAGCGGAGGTGAACACCGTCTCGAAGGCGTCGGGGTCCGCCATGGCCAGGCTCCGCCGGATGGCGACCGCTTCCCGCGCTGCGGTCACCGCCCCGCCGTAGTCGCGGTTCTGCCCCAGGTACACGCCGGTGTTGTTGAGGGCGGTGGCGAGATCGGGAAGGAAGGCATCGGCCTGGTCGGCGACGAGCTCACGCCAGAGGCGTACGGATTCATGGGCCGATGACAGCGCTTCTTGCGGACTCCCCGTCGCGGCGAGGCTCTCCGCGAGAGGGGTGAGCGCTCCTGCGAGGCCGTGGCGGAAGGAGACCGGGTCCTGTGCGATGAGTTCGCGGTGGATGGCGACGGACTCCTCGGCCGCCCGCAGTGCGGCGGCCGGGTCCCCGGCGTCGTTGAGGTGGTTGGCCAGGTTGCCGAGCGTGTCGGCAAGGTCCACGCGGAAGACGGCAGGCTGCCGCGCGACGAGTTCACGCTGGATGGCGAGCGCTTCCCGGGTCGATTCGAGCGCGCCTGACACGTCGCCGACGACAGCGCGACTGCTGCCCAGGTGGCAGAGCGTGATGGCGAGCTTGGGAGAGAAGGCGTTCGGGTCCCGTGAGACGAGGCGCCGAGTGACGCTGACCGCTTCCTCGGCCGGGGCCAGAGCCGCTGAGGCTTCCCCGGCGGAGACGAGCGCACGTGCGAGGTTGTGGAGGAAGTCGGCGAGCACCGGAAGGTGCGCGGCCGGATGTTCCGCGACCAGTTCGCGCTGGACGCGTACAGCCTCACGCACCAACGCCACCCCGGTCTCCCGGTCTGCAGCCGTTGTCGTTGCGGCCAGGGTGTTCAGGGACATGGCGAGTCCCGCGCGGAACGCGCCAGGGTGTTCCGCGGCGAGAGCGGCGTACAGACGTGCCGCCTCCCGCGCCGGGGCACGCGCCGCCTCGCGCTCCCCGGTGGCGGAGATGCGCTGCGACAGAACATGGAGAGCGTTGGCCAGACCTGGCAGGAAAGCGGCCGGAGGGCGCGGACCAAGGTCCCGGTAGAGGTGTACCGCCTCCCGCGCGACCGCGAGGGCCCCCTCGCGGTC
>NZ_JAFMPZ010000596.1 GCF_017353455.1 Streptomyces laculatispora | reverse complement strand
CTGTCCACGAGGTAGCGGCCGACCCGCTGTCCGGCGCCCGCCTGGGCGACCGCGTCCCACCAGCCGTCGCGGTGCAGCGCGCCGCCCCGGGTGAGCAGGACGTCGATACCCGGGGTGGCCGGGCTCTCGGCGTGCACCACCTTGCCGTCGGCGAGGTAGAGGGTGCCGCGGTCCCGCATCAGGGCGCCGGTGGCCCGTTCGGCGGCGAGGCGCTGGAGCATGGGCGAGAGCGCGGCGGCGGGGGAGGGCGCGGGGGCGGTCGTTCTCATGTCAGGACCAGCCGCTCGGCCATCTCGCCCAGCCGTATCCGGGCCAGGGCCAGATTGCCCTCCGAGCGGTCCAGCCACAGGTGGAGGAAGACGCTGCTGTCGAAGTCCGTCTCGACGAACCGGAGGATGTGGTACCCGGCCCGGGTGGTGACGATGACGTCCTCGACCGGGGACGCCGTTCCCGTAACACCCGTACCGTCGGCGGTGGTTGGCGGCTGCGGTAAGCCGAGGGCGAAGGCGGGCTGCTCGGCCGCCATCCGTGCCACCTCGGCCGTCTCGGCGGCGGTGGCCTCGTGATCGCCGTTGGGCGAGTCACCGATGGCGCCGAGAGCGAGACCGCTCGTCCAGTCGACCACGGCGGCACCACGGGCACCGGGCAGTCTCATGGCGTCGAGCAGGCACTCGTCGATTCCGGGCACGCGGACTCCCCTCCGACGCTGCGTGCGGCTGTGACCCTGAGGTTACGCAACGTGCTCACGCCTGGTGGAGGTTCTGGCATTTTCCACAGGTACATGCAGGTGGCGGTGGGAAAATGCCCCGCCGCGCACCGGAGGGGAGCCGTCCGGGCGCCGTCCGGGACCGGGGCGCGCCGCCCTGTTGACTGGAGCTATTCAGCCGATCAAGATGTGAATAGAAAATTCACAGTCGCGAGGAGGCATTGCCATGTCAGGACCCCGCCCCGTACGGGCACCGCGCGGTACCGACCTGAGCGCCCTGGGATGGCAGCAGGAAGCCGCGCTGCGGATGCTGCAGAACAACCTGGACCCCGAGGTCGCCGAGCACCCCGACAAGCTCGTCGTCTACGGCGGCACCGGCAAGGCGGCCCGCGACTGGCGCTCGTTCGACGCGATGGTGCGCACGCTGCAGACGCTCAAGCAGGACGAGACGATGCTCGTCCAGTCCGGGCGGCCGGTCGGCGTCATGCAGACGCACGAGTGGGCCCCGCGGGTCCTGATCGCCAACTCCAACCTCGTCGGCGACTGGGCGAACTGGGAGGAGTTCCGCCGCCTGGAGGCGCTCGGGCTCACCATGTACGGCCAGATGACCGCCGGATCGTGGATCTACATCGGCACCCAGGGCATCCTGCAGGGCACGTACGAGACGTTCGCCGCCGTCGCCGCGAAGAAGTTCGGCGGGACGCTGGCCGGGACGATCACGCTGACCGCCGGGCTCGGCGGCATGGGCGGCGCCCAGCCGCTCGCCGTGACGATGAACGACGGCGTCGCGATCTGTATCGACTGCGACCCGCGCGCCATCGAGCGCCGTATCGAGCACCGCTTCCTGGACGTGCGCGCCGATTCCCTGGAGCACGCGCTCCAGCTCGCGGTCGAGGCGCGGGACGCGCGCAGGCCGCTCTCCATCGGCCTGCTCGGCAACGCCGCGGAGCTGCTGCCGCGGATGCTCGCCGAGGGCGCCCCGGTCGACATCGTCACCGACCAGACCAGCGCGCACGACCCGCTCGCCTATCTGCCGCTCGGGGTCGACTTCGACGACATGGCCGACTACGCCACCGAGAAGCCCGCCGACTTCACCCTGCGCGCCCGTGAGTCGATGGCGAAGCACGTCGAGGCGATGGTCGGCTTCATGGACGCGGGCGCCGAGGTCTTCGACTACGGCAACTCGATCCGCGGCGAGGCCCAGCTCGCGGGCTACGGCCGGGCCTTCGACTTCCCGGGCTTCGTGCCCGCGTACATCCGGCCGCTCTTCTGCGAGGGCAAGGGCCCGTTCCGCTGGGCTGCCCTGTCCGGCGAGGCGTCCGACATCCACAAGACCGACAAGGCGATGCTCGAACTCTTCCCGGAGAACGAGTCGCTGCACCGCTGGATCAAGATGGCCGGCGAGCGCGTCCAGTTCCAGGGGCTGCCCGCCCGCATCTGCTGGCTCGGCTACGGCGAACGGGACCGGGCCGGCGAGCGGTTCAACGACATGGTGGCGAGCGGTGAGCTGGCCGCGCCGCTGGCCATCGGGCGCGACCACCTGGACTGCGGATCCGTGGCCTCCCCGTACCGGGAGACCGAGGCCATGCTCGACGGGTCCGACGCGATCGCCGACTGGCCGCTGCTGAACGCGATGGTCAACGTGGCGTCGGGGGCGTCCTGGGTCTCCATCCACCACGGCGGCGGCGTGGGCATGGGGCGCTCCATCCACGCGGGCCAGGTGACGGTGGCCGACGGTACGAAGCTGGCCGGCGAGAAGATCCGCCGGGTGCTGACGAACGACCCGGGCATGGGCGTCATCCGGCACGTGGACGCGGGGTACGACATCGCGGAGTCGGTCGCCTCCGACAAGGGTGTGCGGGTGCCGATGCGGGAGGACGGGGCGTGACGGCGCCGGGCGGACACCGGCCGGCCCTGTCCTTCCAGGAGATGTGGCGGGAGCTCGCTCCCATCGGACGGCACCCGGACAGCGGCGGCTACCGCCGCTACGCCTGGACCTCCGCCGACACCGACTGCCGTACGTGGTTCCGGGCGCAGGCCGAGGCGCGCGGGCTGGCTCTGGAGACCGACCGCAACGGCAACCAGTGGGCCTGGCTCGGCGACCCCCTGGCCGGGGACGCCGTCGTCACCGGGTCGCACCTCGACTCGGTGCCGGACGGCGGCGCCTTCGACGGGCCGCTCGGGGTCGTCTCCTCCTTCGCCGCGCTCGATGAACTCCGCCGCAGGGGGGTGGAGTTCACCAGACCGCTGGCCATCACCAACTTCGGCGACGAGGAAGGCGCCCGCTTCGGCCTCGCCTGCGTCGGCTCGCGGCTCGCCGCCGGGCAGCTGACCGTCGAGGCCGCGCACCGGCTGCGGGACGGGGACGGTGTCACGCTCCCGCAGGCCATGGCGGCGGCCGGGTACGACCCCGACGCCATCGGGCCCGACCCCGAACGGCTCGCCCGCATCGGCGCGTTCGTCGAGCTCCACGTCGAGCAGGGCCGCGCCCTCGACCTCACCGGCGACCCCGTCGGCATCGCCTCCGCGATCTGGCCGCACGGACGCTGGCGGTTCGACTTCCGGGGCGAGGCCAACCACGCGGGCACCACCCGGCTCGCCGACCGGCGCGACCCGATGCTCACGTACGCCGAGACGGTGCTGGCCGCCCGCCGGGAGGCGGAGCTGGCCGGCGCCCTCGCCACCTTCGGCAAGATCGCCGTCGAGCCGAACGGCGTCAACGCCATCCCCTCCCTCGTGCGTGGCTGGCTCGACTCCCGGGCTGCCGACCAGGACACCCTGGACACCGTCGTCACCGGGATCGAGCGGGCCGCCCGGGAACACGCCGAACGGGCCGGGATCGATCTCGACGTCGTGCGGGAGTCCTTCACGCCCGTCGTGGAGTTCCAGCACGCCCTGCGCGACGAGCTGGGAATGATCCTGAAGGGTGCCGCCACCCGTGGCGACGGCCGCGCCGCGCCCGTACTCGGCACCGGAGCGGGACACGATGCGGGTATTTTGTCCGCTTCGGCCCCTACCGCCATGCTGTTCGTCCGGAACCCCACCGGGATCTCGCACTCGCCGGCCGAGCACGCCGCCGAGGACGACTGCGTGGCCGGGGTGATCGCACTCGCCGATGTACTGGAAGGTCTCGCGTGCCGATGACAACGGAGCCGACGGGCAGGCCGACAGCCGAGCCCGCGACGGAGCCCGCAACGGAGCCGACGGGCAGGCCCGGCACCGTGACGTACTGGCTCTCCCATGCCTGGCTCGGCACCCATGTCGAACCGGGGGTCGTCCTTGAGGTGTCCGGCGGGCTGATCACCGGGGTGCGGACCGGAGCCGGCTCCCCGCCGCCCGGCGCCACCGTGCTGCGCGGGCTCACCCTGCCCGGTCTCGCCAACACCCACTCGCACGCCTTCCACCGCGCCCTGCGCTCCACCGTCCAGGTCGGCTCCGGCACCTTCTGGACCTGGCGCGAGACCATGTACCAGGTCGCGGCCCGGCTCACCCCCGACACGTACTACGAACTGGCCCGTGCGGTTTACGCCGAGATGGCGCTGGCCGGCATCACCGCGGTCGGCGAATTCCACTATCTGCACCACGCGCCCGGCGGCACCCCGTACGACGACCCGAACGCGATGGGCGCGGCACTGATCGCGGCCGCGCGCGATGCCGGCATCCGGATCACACTGCTGGACACCGCCTATCTCGCCGCCGGGTTCGGCAGCCGGCCCTCGCAGTATCTGAAGCCCGACCGGCACCAGATGCGCTTCTCCGACACCACCGCCGAGGCCTGGGCCGAGCGTGCCTCCCTCCTCAAGGGCGACGAACACGCCCTGATCGGCGCCGCCGTCCACTCCGTGCGCGCCGTGCCCGCCGCGCAGCTCGCCACCGTCGCGGCATGGGCGCAGGAGAGGCAGGCGCCGCTCCATGTCCACCTCTCCGAGCAGACCGCGGAGAACGACGCCTGCCTCGCCGCCCACGGCTGCACCCCCACCCGGCTCCTCGCCGACCACGGGGTACTCGGCCCGCGCACCACCGGCGTCCACAACACCCATCTCACCGATGAGGACATCGCGCTGATCGGCTCCACGGCCACCGGCACCTGCATGTGCCCGACCACCGAACGCGATCTCGCCGACGGCATCGGCCCCGCCGTCGCCCTCCAGCGGGCCGGCTCCCCGCTCTCGCTGGGCAGCGACAGCCACGCGGTGATCGACCTCTTCGAGGAGGCCCGTGCGATGGAGCTCAACGAGCGCCTGCGCACCCGGACCCGCGGCCACTGGACCGCCTCCGCGCTGCTGCGCGCCGCCTCCGCCGACGGGCACGCCGCGCTCGGCCGGCCCGACGCGGGCATCCTCGAACCGGGCGCGCCCGCCGACCTGGCGACCATCGCCCTGGATTCCGTCAGAACAGCGGGGCCGGTACCCAGACTGGCTGCCGAGACAGCCGTATTCGCCGCCTCCGCGGCCGATGTGCGCCATACGGTGGTCGCCGGACGGCACATCGTGCGCGACGGGCATCACGCGCTGGTCGCCGACGTCCCCGCAGCACTCGCGAAGGCCATCGCGGCCCTGCACCGCTGAGCGGCCCCGGGAAGCCGCCCGGCCCCGCGCCCCCGCCGAAGCCGACACGCAAGGAGAGCAGTCCTCCGATGACGACGACCGCCATCACCCACATCGCCGCACTGGTCACCAACGACCCCTCCCTCGGTGACAATTCCCCCCTCGGACTGATCCAGGACGCGGCCGTCGTCATCGAGGGCGACCGGGTCGTCTGGACCGGTGAATCCAGCAAAGCACCCGCCACTGACAACGCCGTCGACGCCGCCGGCCGGGCCGTGATCCCCGGCTTCGTCGACTCCCACTCCCACCTCCTCTTCGCGGGCGACCGCACCCAGGAGTTCAACGCCCGGATGTCCGGCCGGGCCTACACCGCGGGCGGCATCCGCACCACCGTCGCCGCCACCCGCGCCGCCACCGACGAGGAGCTCTCCGCCAACGTCGCCCGCTACCTCGCCGAGGCGCTGCGCCAGGGCACCACGACGTTCGAGACCAAGTCCGGCTACGGCCTCACCGTCCAGGACGAGGCCCGCGCCCTGCGCATCGCCGCCCGCCACACCGACGAGGTCACCTTCCTGGGCGCCCACATCGTCTCGCCGGACTACGCCGACGACCCGGCCGGATACGTCGACCTGGTCACCGGCCCGATGCTGGACGCCTGCGCCCCGTACGCCCGTTGGATCGACGTCTTCTGCGAGAAGGGCGCCTTCGACGGCGACCAGGCCCGCGCCGTCCTCACCGCGGGCCGCGCCAAGGGCCTGCACCCCCGCGTCCACGCCAACCAGCTCGGCCACGGCCCGGGCGTCCAGCTCGCCGTCGAACTCGACGCGGCGTCCGCCGACCACTGCACCCACCTCACCGACGCCGACATCGACGCCCTGGCCCAGTCCGCCACGGTCGCCACGCTGCTCCCCGGCGCCGAGTTCTCCACCCGCGCCACCTGGCCCGACGCCCGCCGCATCCTCGACGCGGGCGCCACCGTCGCGCTCTCCACGGACTGCAACCCGGGCTCCTCGTTCACCTCGTCCATGCCGTTCTGCATCGCACTCGCCGTGCGCGACATGGGCATGACCCCCGACGAGGCCCTCTGGTCCGCCACCGCGGGCGGCGCCGCGGCCCTGCGGCGTACCGACATCGGGCGCATCGGCCCCGGCGCCCGCGCCGACCTGGTCGTCCTGGACGCACCCAGCCATGTCCACCTCGCCTACCGGCCCGGCGTACCGCTGGTGCACGAGGTCTGGCGGCGCGGTGAACGCACCGGCGCCCCGAAGCACGGCTGACGTCACGTCAGCAACGCGGAAGGACCTGCCCTTCGTGGGGGCAGGTCCTTGTGTCCGGCAGTCCTCGCGAGCGCGTTGCGAGGTGCCCGCTCATTCCTCCAGCGTCAGGCCCTTGCGGAGCTTGACCAGGGTGCGGGAGAGCAGCCGTGAGACGTGCATCTGCGAGATGCCGAGCTCCTCGCCGATCTCCGACTGCGTCATGTTGGCGACGAACCGCAGCGAGAGGATGGTCCGGTCGCGGCCGGGCAGCGAGGCGATCAGCGGCTTCAGGGACTCGATGTACTCGATGCCCTCCAGTCCGTGGTCCTCGTAGCCGATCCGGTCGGCCAGCGCGCCGTCGTTCTCGTCCTCCTCGGGCTTGGCGTCCAGCGAGCTCGCGGTGTACGCGTTGCTCGCGGCCATGCCTTCGACGACTTCTTCGTTGCTGATACCCAGGCGGTCGGCGAGCTCGCCCACGGTGGGCGAGCGGTCCAGCTGCTGGGCGAGCTCGTCGCCCGCCTTGGCCAGGTCGAGCCGGAGCTCCTGGAGGCGCCGCGGTACGCGCACGGACCAGCTGGTGTCGCGGAAGAAGCGCTTGATCTCACCGACGATGGTCGGCATCGCGAAGGTCGGGAACTCGACGCCCCGGCTGAGCTCGAAGCGGTCGATCGCCTTGATCAGGCCGATGGTGCCGACCTGGATGATGTCCTCCATCGGTTCGCTGCGGGAGCGGAACCGGGAGGCGGCGAACTTGACCAGGGCCATGTTCAGCTCGACGAGCGTGTTGCGTACGTAGGAGTACCCGTGGGTGCCCTCTTCGAGGGATTCGAGCCGGGCGAAGAGCGTCTTCGAGAGCGCCCTGGCGTCCAGCGGGCCCATTTCGGAGACAGGCGGGATCTCGGGAAGGTCCGCGAGTGCGCCGGTGGTGCTTTCGGTATCGCTGTGGTCACTGCTGGTGGTGCTGTTGCGCGTACCGTCCAGGACGGTCGCGGCAGGGGAGTCTGATTCGGTCAGTCCCTGAGGACATACTGACGTCGCGTCGTGGGTACGCGGTTCGTCGAGCCGGGGTGACATGGTCTCCTCCATCGTTCTCGGCATATGGCTGCCGATGCCCATACGTGTTCCTGCGGTGAAGCGGCGCCTCCAAAGCCGGCCAAGTTTTGAGTGTCCCCCTACCCTTACCCGGTCCGTGCGGCTCGTTACAAGCTCCAATTGCCGCTATATGTCCGGTTTGTTGAGGTCTTCGGCTACCGCGTGGCGCACGGAACGCGTACTGTTTCAAGAACGTCAGCGACAGCTGCAACGCATCTGCACGCACAGTGATGCGGACAGTGACGAACGGTGAAGAGGGACGGGCATGGACCGCGGGACGGTCGGCAGTGCGAACCGGGGACGGCTTCAGGTCGAAGCCCGGACCGTGGGCCGCAGCGAGGTTGTGACGCCGGCGGGCGAGCTTGATCACCACACGGCCGATCTGCTGCGCGAGCCCCTGGAGAGTGCGGTCGAGCAAGGGCGCGCGCGCCTGGTGGTGGACTGCTCGCAACTCGAATTCTGTGATTCCACCGGGCTGAACGTGCTGCTCGGTGCCCGCCTCAAGGCGGAGGCGGCCGGGGGAGGGGTCCATTTGGCCGGAATGCTGCCAGTGGTGGCACGGGTATTCGAGATCACCGGGGCCGAGGCGGTTTTCACCGTTCACGGCTCCCTCGAAGAGGCCCTGGAAGACTGATCGCGGTGCGTTTCACCGCCCCTGAAGCCTCATGTGTTGCGAGTGTCACGCGATCCACATGGGTGAAGTGGGTGTTGTCACGATTCGGCCGGGCAGGAGACACCCCGGCGAGCCCTCGGTGAGCTGCACGCTCCGTATCCGTCCGGTGCCTGTATCAGTGTCCGTATCTGTAGTTCGTATCTGTATCTGTTCGATGGCGACATGGTCAATCGGTGAGGTGAAGCGCTGATGAGCACCACCCGGCAGCATCCGCCGGGCGACCTCGGCCGCGAGCCGGAGGGCGCAGGCGTGGGTGCACACACCGACGCGGACGCACCCGCGGACGCGGGCGTCGGCGCTTCCTCCGACGGGTCCGTCGAGCGGCGGTGGCACACGCTGTCGCTGCGGCAGGTCAGCGGCATCGTGCCGACGGCCCGCGATTTCGCCCGTCAGGCACTCCATGAATGGGGCTGGCTCCCCGCCTCGACCGCCGACCGCCGTGCGGCCGCCGAGGATGTCCTGCTGGTCGTCTCCGAGCTGGTCACCAACGCGTGCCTGCACGCGGAGGGCCCCGAAGAAATCCGTATCGGGTGCACGCCGAAGGCGCTGCGGGTCGAGGTCGTCGACGGCGGCGCGGGACAGCCCGCGCCGCGTACCCCGCACCGGGCCGGCCGGCCCGG